>DASSBH010000182.1:0-3613 GCA_035698945.1 Oleiagrimonas sp. | reverse complement strand
GTGGCATGCAGGAGCTGGTCGGCCTTGTTGCGCACTTCCACCAGTTCCTGGAACTTCTTGTCTTCCTCGCGATGCGTTTCGGCATCGGTGACCATGCGCTGGATCTCCTCGTCGGACAGACCGGAGCCTGCCTTGACCTCGACCTTCTGCTCCTTGCCGGTGTCCTTGTCCTTGGCGCTGACGTGCAGGATGCCGTTGGCGTCGATGTCGAAGCTGACTTCGATCTGCGGCGTGCCACGCGGTGCGGCGCGGATGCCGGCCAGATCGAACTTGGCCAGCGACTTGTTGTACTGGGCCTGCTCGCGCTCGCCCTGCAGCACATGCACGGTGACGGCGGTCTGGTTGTTCTCGGCAGTGGAGAATATCTGCGAAGCCTTGGTCGGGATGGTGGTGTTCTTCTCGATCAGCTTGGTGAACACGCCGCCCATGGTTTCGATGCCGAGCGACAGCGGGGTCACGTCCAGCAGCAGCACATCCTTGACGTCGCCGCCCAGCACACCGCCCTGGATCGCCGCACCGACGGCGACGGCCTCGTCCGGGTTGACGTCCTTGCGCGGCTCCTTGCCGAAGAAGTCCTTGACCGCTTCCTGCACCTTGGGCATGCGGGTCTGGCCGCCGACCAGGATCACCTCGTTGATGTCGGCCACGCGCAGGCCGGCGTCGTTGAGCGCGGTGCGGCACGGCTCGATGGTGCGCTTGACCAGGTCCTCGACCAGGGCTTCCAGCTTGGCGCGGGTCAGCTTGATGTTGAGATGCTTGGGACCGGAAGCGTCAGCCGTCACGTACGGCAGGTTGACTTCGGTCTGATGCGCGGACGACAGCTCGATCTTGGCGCGCTCGGCGGCGTCCTTCAGGCGCTGCAGGGCCAGGGGATCCTTGCGCAGGTCGATGCCCTGATCCTTCTGGAACTCCTCGACCAGGTAATCGATGACGCGACGATCGAAATCCTCGCCGCCGAGGAAGGTGTCGCCGTTGGTGGCCAGCACTTCGAACTGCTTCTCGCCGTCGACGTCGGCAATCTCGATGATGGACACGTCGAACGTGCCGCCGCCCAGGTCGAACACGGCAATCTTGCGGTCGCCGCCCTTCTTGTCCAGGCCGTAGGCCAGCGCGGCCGCGGTCGGCTCGTTGATGATGCGCTTGACTTCCAGACCGGCGATCTTGCCGGCGTCCTTGGTCGCCTGGCGCTGCGAGTCGTTGAAATAGGCCGGCACGGTGATGACGGCTTCGGTCACTTCCTCGCCAAGAAAATCCTCGGCGGTTTTCTTCATTTTCATGAGGATCTTGGCCGACACTTCCTGCGGCGCCATTTTCTTGCCGTCGGAGGTGGCCACCCAGGCGTCGCCGTTGTCGTGCTGGAGGATCTTGTAGGACACCATGTCCACGTCCTTCTGCACCTCGGCGTCGGTGAACTTGCGGCCGATCAGGCGCTTGACGGCGTAGAAGGTGTTGGCCGGGTTGGTGACTGCCTGGCGCTTGGCCGGCGCACCCACGAGGACTTCGCCGTCCTTGCTGAAGGCGACGATGGACGGTGTGGTGCGATCACCCTCGGCGTTCTCGATGACGCGCGTGGAGTTGCCCTCCATCAGCGCCACGCACGAGTTGGTGGTGCCCAGGTCGATGCCGATGATTTTTCCCATGGTTGTCTGCTCCGAAATGTGGTGCGGCCCCCGCGGCCGCCGTTGTCTTTTCAAATGGGGGGAAGTCGTTGCGATTCAAGGCGCGTGCAGTGTCAGCGTCAGGCCTCCGGTGCCTTGGCCACCATCACCAGCGCCGGACGCAGCAGGCGATCGTTGAGCACGTAGCCCTTCTGCATCACCGACACCACCGTGTCGGGCGCCTGTTCGCCGGTGGGAACCATGCTCATGGCCTGATGCAATTCCGGGTCGAACGGCTGGCCGACCGGGTCGACGACCTTGAGGCCATGCTCGGAAACCACCTTGTTCAAGGACTTCAAGGTCAGCTGCATGCCTTCGCGCAACGCCGCGGCGTTGTCGGTGTCGACGGCCAGGCCATGCTCAAGGCTGTCGCACACGGCCAGCAGCTCGCGCAGCAGGCCCTCGTTGGCAAAACGCCGCGCCTGTTCCAGCTCGCGTTGCAGGCGGCGCCGCTGGTTCTCGATGTCGGCGCGCTCGCGCAGCATCGCGTCCTTCAGGTCGGCGATGGTCTTTTCGGCATCGCCCAGCTGGGTGGACAAGGTCTCGATCTCGGCCGCCGAGGTCGCACCGGCGGCTGTTTCGGCTCCGGCAGACATCTGCTCGGGGGTATCGGGTCGGGTGTCTTCCATCATGGCTCCAGACATCGGCAAGCGGCCGGCACATTGCCGACCTGAAAATCGCGGAATTTTTCCGCCTCCCGAGGCGGTTTATAGGGGCGCACGCGCGCGATTCAAGGCTGCAGGCCCGAATCGGATCGACAAACAGGTTTTTTCAGGAGCGCACAGCCACACGCGCCAGCGCGTCGCTCAGCAACCCGGCCGTTGCCTGAACCACCGGAATCACCCGCTCGTAGGCCATGCGCGTGGGGCCGATCACGCCGACCGAGCCCAGTATCCGGCCATGGGAACCGTAGTTCGCGGTGACCACGGAGCATCCATCCAGCGCCGCGTAGCCGGATTCCTCGCCGATGAACATCTGCACGCCCTGGGCCTTGGCGCACATTTCCATCAACTGCAGCAGCTCGCGCTTGCGCTGGAAGGCTTCGAACAGGTCGCGCAGGCGGCCAATGTCCGCCATTTCCTCGTAGCCCATCAGGTTGGTCTGGCCGCTGACCAGTACGTCGCCGCCCTCATCGGTCGGGGCAAACGAGGCCGACGCCAGCTCCACGGCGGTGCTCAACATGCGGTTCAGTTCGCTGCCGGCTTCGCGCAATTCATTGAGCAGTTGGGTCCGGATGTCGTCCAGCCGCAGTCCGGCGAAATGGCTGTTGAGGTAGTTGGCCGCCCTTTCCAGCGTGGAGGCGGACAAGGCGCTGCTCAGCTGCACCACCCGGTTCTGCACCTGGTTGTCGGCAAACACCAGGATCACCAGCACCCGGGCTTCCGGCAGCGCGACGAAGTCGATGTGGCGCAGGGGAAAGTCCTCCTGCCCCGGCACCGTGACCACGCCGACGAAATGGGTCACCGCCGACAGCAGGCTGGAAGTGCTGGTCATGATGTCGCGTACCGTCGCCGAGCCGCGCGACATGCTGTGCCGCAGGTGCGCCATGTCCTGCTCGGACAGGGGTTCGAATTCGATCAGGCTGTCCACGAAAAGGCGCAGGCCGCGCGGCGTGGGAATGCGCCCGGCCGAGGTATGCGGCGAAGTCACCAGGCCGATTTCTTCCAGGTCCGCCATGATGTTGCGGATGGTGGCCGGGCTGACGTGGAGCCCCGAGGACTTGGCCAGCGTGCGCGACCCGACCGGCTCGCCGTCGACAAGGTATTGTGCAATCAACGACCGCAGGAGCCGCCGCGCGCGCTGATCGATGTCGGGATTGAAAGATGCCGTCATGGACTGAAAAAAGGTAAACAGCCGATCTATCAATAGTGGCAGACGAAAGGATATGCAAGAGACTGCTGTCCGTTATCATCCGCCATTGCTTCCACTGCCATCGCATCGCAACCGCCGGCCAT
>DASSBH010000181.1:0-4718 GCA_035698945.1 Oleiagrimonas sp. | reverse complement strand
GCCGCCGCCATGCAGGCCATGGCCGGCGGTGACGATCCGCTGCTTCTGGTGCTGCCGTCCGATCATGTGGTGGGCAACGCCGAGGCGTTCCGGGCCGCCGTGGTCGAGGCCATGCCTGCCGCCGCCGAAGGCGCGCTGGTGACCTTCGGCATCGTGCCGACCGCCGCCGAAACCGGCTACGGCTACATCAAGCTCGGTGCGGGCGAAGGTGTGCGGGGCGTGCAGCAGTTCGTCGAAAAGCCCGACGCGGAGACGGCGCGCCGCTATGTCGAAAGCGGCGATTACGCCTGGAACAGCGGCATGTTCCTGATGCGCGCCTCGCATTATCTGGAGGAGCTGGGCAAGCATCGCCCGGACATCCTCGACGCCTGTCGCAAGGCATTCACCGGCGCGGCGCGGGACGCGGATTTCCTGCGTCTGGACAAGACCGCCTTCGAGGCTTGTCCTTCCGATTCCATCGACTACGCCGTGATGGAAAAGACCGATGCCGCGCGCGTGCTGCCCATCGACGTGGGCTGGAACGACGTGGGCTCGTGGACGGCATTGTGGCAGGTGGCCGAGCATGATGCCGACGGCAATGCCAGCAAGGGTGACGTGATGGCGCTGGATTGCCGCAACTCCTTTGCGTGGAGCGAACGCCGCCTGGTGGCCATGCTCGGTCTTGAGGACGTGGTCGTGGTCGACACCGACGACGCGGTGCTGGTGGCGCACAAGAACGCCGTGCAGAAAGTGCGCGACGTGGTCGCCCGGCTCAAGGACGGCAAGCGTGGCGAAGCGGTTTTGCATCGCAAGGTGTACCGCCCGTGGGGCGCCTACGATTCCATCGACATGGCCGACCGGTTCCAGGTCAAGCGCATCACCGTCAAGCCGGGCGGCCAGCTCAGCCTGCAGATGCACCATCATCGCGCCGAGCACTGGATCGTGGTCAACGGCACCGCACGGGTGACGCGCGGCGACGATGTTTTTCTGCTCGGCGAAAACGAATCCACCTACATCCCGATGGGCACCACGCACCGTCTGGAGAACCCCGGCAAGATGCCGCTGGAATTGATCGAGGTGCAGTCCGGCAGCTATCTCGGCGAGGACGACATCGTGCGCTTCGAGGATGTGTACGGGCGCAGCAGCTCATAACCTGCCGCAATCCTTGCATGTCGTCGTAGGAGCGAGCCTGCTCGCGATCGGTGTGCCCGATGCATTCGGTGTATTCCGACGGCATCCGGTAAATCCGATCGCGAGCAGGCTCGCTCCTACAATCGATAATTCCTACGGTGGTGTGCTTGAAGCGGGTGCGGGCACGTCGGGCTTCGGCACGGTATGCAGAAACTTCGGCCTGCGCCTTGCGTGCGTGGCCTGCTCATAGGCATAGGCGATGCCGATCAACGTGGGTTCGCTCCACTTGCCGGCAAAGAACAGCATGCCCACCGGCAGGCCGTGCACGAAACCGGCGGGGACGGTGATGGACGGATAGCCCGCCACCGCAGCGGGGCCGTAGGCCGATGGGCCTTCGTGGTCGCCGTTGACCAGGTCGATCGTCCAGGCCGGATCCTGTGCCGGCGCCAGCAACGCATCCAGATGATTTGCCGCCAAAGCCGCGTCGATGCCGTCGGGGCCGGACATCCGCTTCGCCTTGGCCAGCGCGTCGAGGTAGGCCTTGTCGGTCAGCGGCCCCTTGGCTTCGGCCTTGACGAAAAGATCCTGCCCGAACCAGGGCATTTCCTCGGCGGCATGGGCCTTGTCCCAGCCGATCAGGTCTTTCAGCGAATGCACGGCCAGTCCCTTGCGCGTGGCGAGATAAGCGTTGAGATCGTGCTTGAACTCGTACAGCAACACGGTGAATTCGGCTTTGCCGTAGTCGCCCAGGTGCGGCAGCTTGACCGGGTCGATGACGGTGGCGCCATGGGCGCGCAACACGGCCACGGTCTGGTCGAGCAGGCGGGTGACGTCGGGATTGCTGCCGGCCAGCCCGCGCACGACGCCGATGCGTTTGCCTTTGAGCGCGCCGGCATCAAGGTACTTCGTGTAATCGGTGGCGTGCTTGTCGGCATCGGCGGTGGCCGGATCGCGCGGATCACTGCCGGCGATGGCGGTGAGCACGATGGCGGCGCCGCGAACCGTGCGTGCCATCGGCCCGGCGGTGTCCTGGCTATGGCTGATGGGCACGATGCCGGCGCGACTGACCAGTCCCATGGTGGGCTTGATGCCGACGATGCCGTTGGCCGCCGAAGGGCAGATGACCGAGCCGTTGGTTTCCGTGCCGATGGCGACCGTGGTGAAACCGGCGGCCACGGCTGCGGCGGAACCCGCGCTGGAGCCACAGGCGCTGCGGTCGAGCACGTACGGATTGCGCGTCAGCCCACCGCGTCCGCTCCAGCCGCTCGATGCGCGCGAGGAACGGAAATTGGCCCATTCGCTCAAATTGGCCTTGCCCAGAATGATCGCGCCAGCCTGGCGCAGCTTCGCCGCCACCGTGGAGTCGCGCGGCGCCGGAGCGCCGGTCATGGCCAGGGAACCCGCGGTGGTGAGCATGCGGTCGCCGGTGTCGATGTTGTCCTTGAGCAGGACAGGAATGCCGAACAGGACGCCGTGCGCCTTGCCCGCGGCCCGGGCGTCGTCGCGCCGACGCGCGATTTCCAGCGCGTCGGGATTGACTTCGATCACCGAGTTCACGTTGGGCCCGGCCTGATCCAGCGTGGCGATGCGGCGGATGAAATCCCCGGCCAGGGTCCGCGAATCAAGCTGGCCATCGTGCATGCGTTGTCGCAGCGTGGCGATGGATGCATACCAGGGCGGCGTGGACGTGCCGGGGGTGGCAGGTTCCTGCGCACCGAAGGCTGGCGCGGCAAGGAACGCGGCGGAAAACAGCATGAGCCATGTCGATCGCGAATGCATGAAAGTCCTCCCGTGCGGCGTCGTGCCGCAGACACCTTCTCCATGGTACTCGCATGCACAGGCGCTGCACTATGATGAACAGTCATGGGCGCGATGGTTGCCAAGACACGACGCTGCACGCTTCGCGATGCGGCGCGAGGAATGCGTTGATGATGGGGACGTACAAGCGGTATGCGGCATGGGCGCTGGCTGGCGCCTTGCTTCTGGCGACATCCGCCGCCATGGCCGGTCATGTCCCCGACACCCTGGAGCAACGCATCAAGGCATGCACCAGTTGCCATGGCGAACAGGGGCAGGGCGGCAGCAACGGTTTCAACCCGCGCCTTGCCGGCAAGCCGGCGCTGTATCTCTACCACCAGTTGCTCAATTTCCGCGAGGGCCGGCGTCATTACCCGATGATGCGGCACATGGCGGAAGGTTTGCCCAAGGCCTATCTGCGCGAAATCGCCGAGTACTTTGCCGCGCAGCATCCTGTGTGGCCGGCCGTCGAGCCATCCCTGCTGCCCTCGGCGCTGTTGGAAAAGGGTCGCGACATCGTCGAGCATGGCGACCCGTCGCGCGGCGTGCCTGCCTGCGCGGCTTGTCACGGCAAGCGCCTGACCGGCGTGGAGCCGGCCATGCCGCCCTTGATCGGTTTGCCCAGGGATTACCTCCGCAACCAGCTCGGCGCATGGCGCAACGGGACGCGTCGGGCGGCGGCGCCGGACTGCATGGCCACGGTCGCCGCGCGCCTGACGCCGCAGCAGATCACTGCCGTCGCTGGATGGCTGTCTTCGCAGCCGCGCCCCGACGATGCCCAGCCTGCGCCCGCCAGAACCGCGCCCTTGCCGCTTGATTGCGGAGGTGTGGGCGCAGGGGATGAAGCGCCACCTGTCGCCAGCCAGGTAAAGCCGATGACGCATGGCGAGTACCTCGCACGCATCGGCGATTGCGTGTCCTGTCACACGACAGCCGGCGGAAAGCCATTGGCCGGCGGCAGGGCCATTCCCACACCTTTCGGCGCCATCTACACCCCCAACATCACACCCGACAAGGCCACCGGCATCGGCAGCTGGAGTCGGGACGATTTCTGGCGCGCCATGCACGAAGGCGTCAATGTGCTTGGCGACGATTTGTACCCCGCGTTTCCCTTTCCCTCGTTCACGCGGATCACGCGCAAGGATGTGGATGCCATCTTCGACTGGCTGACGAGTACGGTCGAACCCGTACATCGGGCGAACCAGCCGAACGAACTTTCGTTTCCCTACAGCATGCGTTCGCTGATGTCGGTATGGCGCGCGCTGTATTTCGACGAGGGCGTCTACAAGCCCGATCCGGACAAGTCGGACGAGTGGAATCGGGGCGCGTATCTGGTCAAAGGCCTGGGTCATTGCAGCGCATGCCACACTCCGCGCAACTGGCTGGGCGCGACCAGGGGAGACGAACTGTTGTCGGGCGCGCCGATTCCGCAGCAGCACTGGTATGCACCCGATCTCGGCACGGCCGAAGGCAATGGCCTGGCGAACTGGAGCAAGCGCGACATCGTCGATTTCCTGCGCGCCGGTCGCTCATCAAAAGGCATCGCCTACGGCCCGATGGCCGAGGTGGTGCACGAGAGCCTGCAATATTTGACCGAGGCGGATGCGCAGGCCATCGCCACCTATCTGTTGGACCGCCCGTCCACGGCCACGCCGCGGTTCCATGACAAGTTCCTGCCGCCGCCGGTGCGTCGTCGCCGGGCGGCGCATCTCGATCATCTGGTGGTACAAGGCCATGCCATCTATGTCGAGCATTGCGCCGCATGCCATGGCAAGGATGGCAAGGGTCAATTGGACGTCTATCCGGCCCTG
>DASSBH010000180.1:0-2571 GCA_035698945.1 Oleiagrimonas sp. | reverse complement strand
CTGGTCATGGCCGAGGAGGATCGCGATCTCGTCGTGGTCACCGACGTGCCCAAGGACGAGCAGCGGCCCGGCAAGCTGTGGGTGGCCGTGGGCATCTTCCTGGGCGCGATGGCGTTGTCGCTGTTCACCCAACTGGATCTGTCGGTGTCGATGATGACCGGCGCCATCGCCATGCTGCTTGCGAACGTGCTCAACATGGACGAGGCCTTTCACGGCATCAACTGGAAAACCATTTTCGTTACCGCCTGCCTGCTGCCGCTGGGCTGGTCGATGGATTCCACCGGCTGCGCCGCGTGGCTGGCGCAGGAGCTGCTGGTGTATTCGCACGGCTCGCCGCAGTGGCTGCTGCAACTGGTGATGGCGGTGTTGACGCTGCTGTTTTCGCAGGTCATGTCCAACGTGGGCGCGACCGTGATGATGGTGCCCATCGCCATTTCCGTGGCCATCGCCACCGGCGGCAACCCGGCGGCCTATGCGCTGATCGTGGCGGTGTCCTCGTCCAATACCTTCCTCATCAGTTCCGGCCATCCGGGCCTGATGATGGTGGCCGGCCCCGGCGGCTACCGCAGCACGGACTTTCTGCGCGTGGGCCTGCCGCTGACTTTGCTGGTGCTGGCCGTCACGCTGGTGGTCATCAACGCCATGTACGGCTGGTAAGCGAGGAAGCTCTGATTGAATCCAGCACAGACGTCATGGCACTCGGATGGCCCGCAGGCTGTGCTGCGTGGCGCCGTGCAGGCTGGTTGCCTGGACAAATCGCGCGGTGCAACCTGTGGGCCATCCGTGTGCCACCCATTCCTTTCAAGTCAAGCTGTTGGGCTTGTCCTGTCTGTCCACCATCCTGCGTTGCACTGGCTCGACAGGTAACCAGCCTGCCTTCGCCAGTGCGCCTTGTCTTGCGAACAGACAGGACAAGTGACGTCTGCGCTGGATCCAATCAGAGCTTCCCTATGGAATTCGACCTGATCGACCTCATCCGCGCGCATACTGCCGCCGCGCGCGCCGACGTGACGCTGGGCATCGGCGACGATGCGGCCCTGCTGGCGCCGCCGGCCGGACACGAGCTTGCCGTGGCCATCGACACCCTGGTCGAAGGCGTGCACTTTCCCGTCGGCACGGCGCCGGCGGACATCGGCTGGAAGGCGCTGGCGGTCAATCTGTCGGATCTGGCCGCCATGGGCGCGACACCGGCCTGGGCCGTGCTCGCGCTGACTATGCCGCAGGCGGAGCGGAGTTTTGTGGAGGGGCTGGCGGACGGCTTCGCGCAACTGGCGCGTCAGCATCATCTGGCACTGGTCGGTGGCGATACCACGCAAGGGTCGCTCAGCATCAGCGTGGCCGTGCATGGTTTTGTGCCGGTCGGGCAGGCTCTTTTGCGCAGCGGTGTCAAGGCAGGCGACAGCCTGTTCGTCACCGGCACATTGGGCGACGCCGCGGGCGCGCTGTATTGCCGTGGCCGTACCGGCGAGGACGTGCGCGCCCTGCGTTCCCGGCTGGATCGGCCCACCCCGCGTGTGGCGGCAGGGCAGGCCTTGCGCGGCATCGCGCATGCGGCCATCGACGTCTCCGACGGCCTGCTGGCCGACCTGGCCCATATCTGCCGGGCCAGCGGCAAGGGTGCCGTGATCCGGGCAGCAGCCCTGCCGCAGTCGTCGGCCCTGCAGGCAGTCTTCGACAGAACCACGGCCCGCGATTTCGCCCTGACCGGTGGCGACGACTACGAACTTTGTTTCAGCGTGCCGTCGGCTCGTGCCGGCGAAGTGACCGCCACCATGTCGCGCCTCGGCTGCGGTGCCACCTGCATTGGCCGTGTGGTCGAGGGCGATACGGTGCAGGTTGTCGACGAACACGGCAACGCGCTGACGCCGTCGCACCGCGGCTGGGAGCATTTCAATACATGAACGCCAAGATTCGCCTCACCCCCGCCCAACGCCGCGCGCTGGTCACCCATCCCGCCGGTTGGATCGCCACCGGCTTTTGTTCCGGCCTGGTGCCGCGTGCGCAAGGCACGTTCGGCTCACTGGTGGCGTTGCTGCCGTGGTGGTTCCTGTGGCGCGACCTGTCGCTGCCGGCCTACGGCCTGATGCTGATCCTGAGCTTCACCGCCGGCGTATGGGCGTGCGGCGAAAGCAGTCGCCGCATCGGTTTTCCCGACCACCGTGCATTGGTCTGGGACGAGTTCGTCGGCCAATGGATCGCCTTGCTGCCGGTATTGGCCGAGCCATGGTGGATGATGGTCATCGGCTTCGTCCTGTTCCGCATGTTCGACGTGGCCAAGCCGTGGCCGATCGGGTGGCTGGATGCGCGCGTCAAGGGCGGCGCCGGGGTGATGGTCGACGATGTCGTCGCCGGGATTTTTGCGGCTGTCGTTTTGGCGGTTATTGGGTGGGTTTTGTTCTGATTGGTGTTTTTTGCCGCCGTGCGGCGGCGTATCGTGCCTGACGGCGCTCGTTCATTTTCTTTGCTTGCCCAAAGAAAACGAACCACAAACGCGTCAGGAACGCGTTTGAACGGCGAAGCCGGCCCGAAGGGCGGAGGGCAGGAAGCCCGGAGTAAAAGAAAGGGCACCCC
>DASSBH010000179.1:0-5483 GCA_035698945.1 Oleiagrimonas sp. | reverse complement strand
CTTCTGTAAAATGGTGCCCAGGGGGATACTCGAACTCCCACGACCTTTCAGCCGCTAGCACCTGAAGCTAGTGCGTCTACCAATTCCGCCACCTGGGCAAGCCGTTGCATACGTGATGCAGCGGAGCCGCGTAAGATAGGCATCGTCGCGGCTGTTGTCAAACTTTTTTCGCGCCCGCTCGGCCTGTCGCCATCGGCGGACATGCCGCGCGGGCCGTACAACAAGGACTTTTGTGTCAAAGAAAACATCATCGAAAACGCGGTTCGGACACCGCAAGACCGCCTCCCGGCAAGGACAGGGTGGGGAAATCCACGATCCGTGGGCCGAGCGCGAAGCGCGCCGCTACGAGCGTCCGATCCCCAGCCGCGAGGCGATTCTGGCCCTGCTGGAAAAACATGCCGGCATGATGAATGCCGAGGCCATGGCCGAGGCGCTGGGGCTGACCGAAGCGGTCGATATCGAGGCGCTGGGCAAGCGCCTGGCGGCCATGCTGCGCGACGGCCAGTTGCTGAAGAATCGCCGTGACGGCTACGCCCCAGCCGAAAAGCTGGATCTGATTGGTGGCGTGATCCTGGCCAATGCCGAGGGCTACGGCTTCCTTCGCCCGGACGAGGGTGGCGACGACCTTTACCTGTCGCCTTACGAAATGCGCAAGGTGCTGCATGGCGACCGCGTGCTGGCCAGCGTGGTCGGCCTGGATCGGCGCGGGCGGCGCAAGGGCGCCATCGTGGAGGTGCTGGAACGGCGCTCTCCACGGCTGGTCGGGCGCGTGGTGATCGAAGGCGGCGTGACCGTGGTCGCACCGGATGACCGCCGCATCACCCAGGATGTGCTGATTCCGCCCGATCAGACAAAAGGCGCGCGCGCCGGGCAGATCGTGGTGGCCGAAATCCTCGAACCGCCCAGCGAGAAGCGCGGTCCCATCGGCGCCATTCGTGCCGTGCTGGGCGAGCGGCTCAAGCCGTCGCTGGTGGTGGAGATGGCCATTGCCAGCCACGGCCTGCCGGATCAGTGGCCGGACGCGGTTGTGCGCCAGGCCGAGGCGGTGCCGCCCGAGGTCACCAAGGCGGAGCGGAAAAAACGCGAGGACATCCGCAAGTTGCCGCTGGTCACCATCGATGGCGCCGATTCACGCGATTTCGACGACGCCGTGTACACCGAGCAGCGGCGCGGCGGCGGTTTCCGCCTGGTCGTGGCCATCGCCGACGTCTCGCATTACGTGCCGCCCGACACGCCCATGGATGCCGAGGCCTTCGAGCGAAGCACCTCGACCTATTTCCCGGGTTACGTGGTGCCGATGCTGCCGGAAACGCTGTCCAATGGCATCTGCTCGCTGAATCCCGACGTCGAGCGCCTGTGCCTGGTGTGCGACATGTCGATCAGCGCCGAAGGCGAGGTCAAACGCTCGAAGTTTTACCAGGGCCTGATGCGCTCGCACGCGCGCTTGACCTATCAGCGCGTGTGGCAGGCCATCGGCGAGCACGATGCCGATGCACGCGAAGAACTGGCCGACGTGTTGCCGCAACTGGAAACCCTGCATCGCCTGTACAAGGTGCTGGCCAAACAGCGCCAGGCGCGCGGCGCCATCGAGTTCGATACCGCCGAAGTGAAGTTTTCGCTGACCGCCGGCGGCGAAGTGGTGTCGCTGGGAACGTCGCCGCGCAACGACGCGCATCGCCTGATCGAGGAATGCATGATCGCGGCCAACGTGCAGGCGGCGAAGTTCCTGGAGCGCAAGAAAATCCCCGCGCTGTTCCGAGTGCACGCGTCGCCGCCGGCCACCAAATACGAGGATCTCAGGGAGTTCCTGCAGGCTTACCGGCTCAGCCTGCCGCCGCAGGAGGAGGTCACGTCGGCCGACTACAACATGCTGCTGGATCGGGTGCGCGGCCGGCCGGAGTTCGATCTGGTGCAGTCGGTACTGTTGCGCTCGATGTCGATGGCCGTGTATCTGCCGGAAAACCAGGGTCATTTCGGCCTGGCGCTGGATGCCTACGCCCACTTCACCTCACCCATCCGGCGTTACCCCGACCTGCTGGTGCATCGCGCCATCTGCCACGTGCTCGCCGGCGGCAAACGCTCGAATTACCTGTATCCGCCGGCACGCATGGCCGCCATGGCCACGCATTGTTCGCAGCGCGAGCGCCGCGCCGAGGAGGCCGAACGCGATGTCGACGAACGCTTCAAGTGCGCCTGGATGGAAAAACACATCGGTGAACAATTCGATGGCACGATCACCGGCGTGACCTCGTTCGGTTTGTTCGTGGAAGTGGAGCCGTCGAAAGTCTCGGGGCTGGTGCATGTCAGCCAGTTGACCAACGACTATTACCATTTCGACCCCGTGCGCCACGAGCTCAAGGGCGAACGCACGCATCGCGTGTTTCGTCTGGGTGACACGGTTTCGGTGCAGGTGTTGCGCGCCAGCATGGAGGATCGCAAGATCGACTTCCGGCTGATGGATGCGCCTTCGGATCGGCCGTCGAAGAAGCCGCAGACAAAGAAAAAGGCTTCCGCCAAGGCCGCGCCGCGCAAGTCCGACACGACGAAAGGCAAGCGCGCCGCCACGCGGAAGAAAAGCAAATCAGGCAAGGACAAGCAATGAGCGAAACCTGGATCGTCGGCATCAACCCGGTCGATGGCGCGCTGGAAAACGATGCCGAGCGCGTGCGCGAAATGCGTGTGGAGCAGGGCAACCGCAACCCGCGCGTGGCCGAACTGGTCGAGCGTGCGCGCGAGCTGCGCATTGCCGTGCATACCGTCAAGCGTGTCGAGCTTGAGCGCCTGGCCGGCAAGCATGCCCGCGTGCAGGGCGTGGCCGTGCGCTACGAGGCGCCGGCCAGTCTCGGCGAATCGGACTTGCCAGGCCTGGTGGAAAAGGCTGGTGCGTCGGCCCTGTTTTTGGTGCTCGACGGCGTCACCGACCCGCACAACCTCGGCGCCTGCCTGCGCAGCGCGGCGGCGGCCAACGTGACCGCCGTGATCGTGCCCAAGGATCGTGCCGTCGGCATGACACCCACCGTGCGCCGCGCCTCCGCCGGCGGCGCCGACCGCGTGCCGCTGGTGGAAGCCACCAATCTGGCGCGCGCCTTGCGCAGCCTGCAGGATGCCGGCGTGTGGCTGACCGGATTGGCCGGGGAAGCCGAGCAGAACATCTACGCCTGCGATTTCACCGGCGCGGTGGCGCTGGTGATGGGTAGCGAAGGCGAAGGCATGCGCCGCCTGACCCGCGAAACCTGCGATTTTCTGGCGCGCATCCCGATGCCGGGCGACATGGAAAGCCTCAACGTGTCGGTCGCCACCGGCATCGTCCTGTTCGAAGCCGTGCGCCAGCGCGGAGCGGCGTAACGCGGCGCATGCGAGTAGGGCGGGCACTGCCCGCCATGAAAGCAGCATTGGCGGGCAGTGCCCGTCCTACGTGGAACATTCCCGCGCGAGCTACACTCCAAGCCTGCCCGACAAGGAGAACGCGATGACAATCGAGTGGTACAACTGGTGCGGTTATGCCGGCGTATTGCTGGTGGTGCTGGCATTCCTGCTGCTGCAGGTGCAGAAGCTGCACGGCAACGGCTGGATTTACCAGCTGATGAACGTGCTCGGCGCGGTGGGCCTGATGCTGTCGCTGGTGTTCGGCAGCTTCAACCTGCCTGCATTCCTGATGGAATTGGCCTGGGCATTGATCGGCATCTACGGCATCGTGTTCAGCCAGCGTCGCCGCCGCGATCGCCCGCGCGGCCAGACCGACGCGTAAAAATCCAACCCCTCACTTGTAGGAGCGCGCCTGCGCGCGACGGACTCAGCCTTGATCGGGCCTTGAGGCGGTCGCGTGCAGGCACGCTCCTACAAGGGAATGGGAGCTGTCGGTTGATTTCAACCGCGCAGCAATTCCGGCGTCAGGGTTTCCCTGGCGATATCGACCATGGCCCGAACCAGGTGGTGGTTGCCGGCCACCAGATGTCCCGAATCGGGCAAGCCGTCGCGACCGGCCAGATCCGTGAATGTGCCGCCGGCTTCGCGCACCAGCAGGCAGCCCGCGGCCATGTCCCAGGGCTTCAAGCCGAATTCGAAATAGCCGTCGAAACGTCCAGCCGCCGTGTAGGCCAGATCCAGCGCGGCCGAGCCGGTGCGGCGCAGGTCTTCGGCCTGCGCGAGCAGGCGGCGGGTCATGTCCAGTTGCGGCTCCAGATGCTCGCGCTGGCGGAACGGAAAGCCGGTGGCCAGCATCGCGCCGTCCAATGTTTCGCGGCCACCGACGCGGATGCGACGGTCGTTGAGGAATGCGCCGTCGCCCTTGCTGGCGGTGAACAGCTCGTCGCGACGTGGATCGTAGATGACGCCATAGACCGGATCGCCATGGTCGAGCATGGCGATCGACACGCTGAAATGGGGAATGCCGCGCAGATAGTTATGGGTGCCGTCGAGCGGATCGATCACCCAGGTGAGCGGGCCTTTGCCGGTCTCGCCCGATTCCTCGGCCAGAATGGCGTGGCGCGGGTAGGCGCGCTTGAGCTCGCGGACGATGGTTTCCTCGGCCATGCGATCGACTTCGGAGGCAAAATCCAGGTGATGCTTTTCCACAACCTGAATGTTGTCCAGGCGGTTCATGTAGCGCAGGATCACATTGCCTGCGGCGCGCGCGGCGCGTACCGCGACGTTGACGGCGGGTCTGGGCATGACGTTGGCTTCGCAAAGAACGGGGCGGATGTCCGCAGGCGCGTAGTGTAGCAAAGGACGGCATGAATCGGCTTTAAGGCAGCGCCGAGTCGATCAGCGTTGCCTTGAGCGCGGCAGGGCCGGTCAGTCGGTCCGGCAGCACGTATAATTGCCGTTTTCACCACACCGGAACTCTCGCATGAGCATGACTGCCACCCTGCACACTTCACGCGGCCCGATCCGCCTGCGTCTGCATGATGACAAGGCGCCGCTGACCGTCGCCAACTTCGTCAATCTGGCGCGCCATGGTTTTTACGATGGACTGAATTTCCACCGCGTCATCGCCGATTTCATGATCCAGGGCGGTTGCCCCGAAGGCAGCGGCCGTGGCGGTCCCGGTTACCGCTTCGAGGACGAGTTCGACTCCAGCCTGCGTCACGACAAACCCGGCGTGCTCTCCATGGCCAATGCCGGCCCCGGCACCAACGGCAGCCAGTTCTTCATCACGCACGGCGCGACGCCCTGGCTGGACGGCAAGCACAGCGTGTTTGGCGAAGTGGTGGCCGAGGACGACCAGAAGGTGGTCAACGCCATCGCCCAGGGCGACAGCATCGACAAGGTGACGGTGGAAGGCGACGTCGATGCGCTGCTCGAAAAGCATCGCGCGCGGGTGGACGAGTGGAACAAGGTGCTCGAAGCACAGAGCTGAGTCCCGAGCAAAACACGTAGGGCGGGCAGTGCCCGCCCTACTCGCTACTTTCAAGGGCAGGGGCGGGCGTGCGCTTTTGTACGCCGGCCCCGAGCGCCAGGATCAGGATCACGCTCAACAGCGT
>DASSBH010000178.1:0-15028 GCA_035698945.1 Oleiagrimonas sp. | reverse complement strand
GACCGCTACCCCAAGGAAGTGGACAAGCTCGAGCCGCGCCTGAAATCACGCCTGGGCTGGGGCCTGTCGGTCGCCATTGAACCGCCGGATTTCGAGACCCGCGCCGCCATCCTTTTGTCCAAGGCCCACGAGAAGGCCATGGACATGCCCGAAGACGTCGCCATGCTGCTGGCCAAGCGCATCCGTTCCAACGTGCGCGACCTGGAAGGCGCGCTCAACACCCTGGCCGCGCGCGCGCATTTCTTCAGCCGCCCGATCACCGCCGATTTCGCCCAGGAGACGCTGCGCGACCTTCTGAGCACGCATGCCCAGGCCGTCACCATTCCGAACATTCAGAAATCGGTGGCCGACTACTACCAGGTGCGCCTGTCCGACCTTTTGTCCAAACGCCGCGTGCGCTCCCTGGCGCGGCCACGGCAGATGGCCATGACCCTGGCCAAGGAGCTGACCGAGCACAGCCTGCCCGAAATCGGCGAAGCCTTCGGCGGGCGCGATCACACCACCGTGCTGCACGCCTGCCGTACTATTCGTGGATTGATGGAAAAAGACGTGCGCATGAAGCAGGATTGGGAACAGTTGATCAGGATACTGACGGGCTGAAAAGCTGTGGACAAACAGGGGACAGAGGTCAGCGCGCCAAGTTATCCACAACTGGACCACACGCTTCCCGTCAGATGTTGCACCGTGTAAAGCGACACAAGTTATTGATCATGGTGTATTTTCTAACGCAAACCACAAATCCACAGACACTACTACTACCACCATCTTCATTAAAGACAAAGATGGTTAGAGACCAGGAACAAGGGGCATAACCATGCAATTTGCGATTCAACGTGAAGCGTTGCTCAAGCCGCTGCAACAGGTCGTCGGCGTCATCGAACGTCGCCAGACGCTGCCTGTACTGGCCAACTTCCTGGTCCAGGCGCATGCCGGGTCGGTCTCGTTCACCGGCACCGATCTTGAAGTGGAACTGGTGGCCACGACCACCGCGCAGGATGTTGTCGAAGGCGAAATCACCATTCCGGCACGCAAGCTTTTCGACATCGTGCGCGCCTTGCCCGACGGCGTCGCCATTTCGCTGAAACTGGCGGGCGAGCGCATCCAGATGCAGGCCGGACGCAGCCGCTTCACTTTGGCCACACTGCCGGCCAGCGAGTTTCCAACCGTCGATGCCATCGAGGTGGTGGATCGGGTGGTGGTCTCCGAGGCCGTCCTCAAGGATCTGATCGACCGCACGGCGTTCGCCATGGCCAACCAGGACGTGCGCTATTACCTCAACGGCATGCTGCTGGAGCTGGAAAAGGGTTTGCTGCGCTGTGTGGCTACGGATGGTCATCGTCTCGCGCTCGCTGAGACAAAGGCTTCGGCAGGTACTGAAACCGATACGCGCCGTCAGGTCATCATTCCGCGCAAAGGCGTTCTCGAACTGGCCGGTCTGTTCGAGGCCGGCGAGGGTGAAGTCGAGCTGGAATTCGGACGCAATCATCTGCGTGTGAAGCGTGGCGATGTGGTCTTCACGTCCAAGCTGATTGACGGCCGCTTCCCGGATTACGAGGCGGTCATTCCCATCGGCGCCGACAAGCGCGTGGAGCTGCCGCGCGATGTACTGCGCATGGCCTTGCAACGTGCGGCGATCCTGTCCAACGAGAAATACCGTGGTGTGAAACTGGAAGTCAGCCCGGGCAGCCTGCGTCTGGTCGCGCACAATCCGGAGCAGGAAGAGGCGGTTGAGGAGCTGGAAGCCCAGACGCACGTTGACGAACTTTCTGTCGGTTTCAACGTGGGTTACCTGATGGATGCGCTGGCCGCCTTGCATAGCGAAACGGTGTGCCTGAACCTGCGCGATGCGCAATCCAGCTGCCTGCTTGAAGGTGGAGATGACGAAAAATCCCGTCACGTCGTCATGCCGCTGCGTCTGTAAGTTGCGGCGTCGCGATACCCTGTTGCGCCGGAATCCCACCGCGGATTCCGGCGTTTTTGCATGCGCGATCGAGGATTGGCAATGAAATTCGAGCGTCTGCGCATCGAGCATCTGCGCTGTCTGGACGAAGTCGAATTGCATCCTGGTCCCGGACTCAATTTTTTCGTCGGCGCCAACGGGGCAGGCAAGACCAGCGTGCTCGAAGCGGCGTGTCTGCTTTCCTATGCGCGGTCCTTCCGCAGCGGCTCGAAGGATGCCTTGCTGCAGCGCGGCGAGAAGCAGTTGAGCATTTACGGCGAAATCTACCATGGCCAGCAAACGCATCGTCTGGGTCTGGGCCGCGAATCCGGTCGCTGGTCGGCGCGGGTCGATGGCGCCACCGTGGAGCGCTTGAGCGGCTTGATCCGGCATTGCGCCGTGGTGTGTTTCGAACCGGGCAGTCATGCCTTGATAGCCGGGGCGGCGGAAGAGCGTCGTCGATTCCTGGATTGGGGAGTGTTCCACGTGGAACATGCCTTCCTGGGCACGTGGCAGCGTTACCGACGTGCGTTGAAGCAACGTAACGCCTTGCTGCGAGGCGCCTCCATGCCTTCGGACAATCTGCTGACGCCATGGGAAAGGGAGATGGATCAGTGTGCCCAGCACATAGAGGGTGAGCGGCAACGTTACCTGCAAACACTTGAAGGGGAATTGAAAGCTTTGTGCCGACTTATCCTTCCGGAGCTCGGGGCATTTTTTCTCGACTACCGGCCGGGCTGGAATGTCTCACAGTCGCTGGCGCAGGCCTTGCAGCAAAATCGCGAGAAAGATCGATCCCGTGGGCATACCACGGTGGGCATTCATCGGGCCGATTGGCGGCCACGGTTCGAGCAGGCGCCGCATCGGGAGCATTTTTCCCGTGGGCAGGAAAAACTGTGCGCCATGGCGTGCGTGTTGGCCCAGGCGCGGGTGTTTGCCCGGCAAAACGGCGAGTGGCCCGTGGTTTGTCTGGACGATCTGGCTTCCGAGCTCGATGTGTTGCATCAGGAAGCCGTGGTCGGCTTGCTGAAGGACGTGGATGCCCAGGTGCTGATCACCGGGACAGAAGTCCCGAATGTGATCCTGGAGCAGGAAACACGCATGTTCCACGTGGAACATGGGCGGATCAGCACGATGGCCTGACCCGCGGCAACTGGCTGAAAATGCTATCATTGCAGGAATCATCATCAGCATGCGCCACGCGGCGCCCATGAGGACTTCATGACCACACCAGCACCTGGCGACAAGAGCTACGATTCCAGCAGCATCAAGGTTCTCAAGGGCCTGGAGGCGGTGCGCAAACGTCCCGGCATGTACATCGGCGATACCGATGACGGCACGGGCTTGCACCACATGGTGTTCGAAGTGGTGGACAACGCCATCGACGAAGCGTTGGCCGGCTATTGTGATCGGGTGGTCGTGACGATGCATGCCGATGGCTCTGCCAGTATTTACGACAACGGTCGCGGTATTCCCGTGGGCATGCATCCGGAAGAGGGGCGTTCCACGGCGGAAGTGGTGATGACAGTGCTTCACGCCGGCGGCAAGTTCGACGCCAATTCCTACAAGGTGTCCGGTGGTCTGCACGGCGTGGGTGTCTCGGTGGTCAACGCCCTGAGCGAGCATCTGTGGCTGACGATCTACCGCAATGGCGAGGAACACCGGCAGGAATACGCCGACGGTGAACCGGAAGCGCCGCTGCGCGTGGTCGGTTCGACCGACAAGCGCGGCACCCTGGTGCGTTTTCTGCCCAGCAAGCAGACTTTTTCCGATGTGGAGTTCCATTTCGACGTGCTGGCCAAACGCCTGCGCGAACTGGCTTTCCTCAACTCCGGCGTGCGCATCGAGCTCAATGACGAACGCGACGAGCGACAGGAAGTGTTTGCCTACGAAGGCGGCATCCGATCCTTCGTCGAGCATGTGGCGCAGCTCAAGACCGTACTGCACCCGAACGTGATCAGCCTGAGCGCCGAACAGAACCAGATCACCGTGGAAGTGGCCATGCAGTGGACCGAGGCCTACCAGGAAACGATGTTCTGCTTCACCAACAACATTCCGCAGCGTGACGGCGGCACCCATCTGACCGGCTTCCGCACCGCATTGACGCGCGCGATGCAGAATTACATCGAAAAGGAAGGCTTGGCCAAGCACGCCAAGGTGACGCCCTCGGGCGACGACATGCGCGAAGGCATGATCGCGGTGTTGTCGGTAAAAGTGCCCGACCCCAAGTTTTCCTCGCAAACCAAGGACAAACTGGTTTCCAGCGAGGTCAAGACCGTGGTCGAGCAGGTGGTCTACGAGCGCATGACCGATTTTTTGCTGGAACATCCCGGCGAAGCCAAGATCATCGCCTCCAAGGTGGTCGACGCTGCGCGTGCGCGTGAGGCGGCGCGCAAGGCGCGCGAACTGACACGGCGCAAGAGCGCGCTGGATATTGCCGGTCTGCCGGGCAAATTGGCCGATTGCCAGGAGAAGGATCCGGCGCTGTCCGAACTGTTCCTGGTCGAGGGCGATTCGGCCGGCGGCTCGGCCAAGCAGGGGCGCAACCGCAAGACCCAGGCGGTATTGCCGCTCAAGGGCAAGATTCTCAACGTCGAGAAAGCGCGTTTTGACAAGATGCTGTCTTCGGCGGAGGTTGGTACCCTCATTACCGCGCTCGGCACCGGCATCGGCAAGGACGAGTACGATCCGGACAAGCTGCGTTACCACCACATCATCATCATGACCGATGCCGACGTGGACGGTTCGCACATCCGCACACTGCTGCTGACCTTTTTCTATCGGCAGATGCCGGAGCTGATCGAGCGCGGCCACATCTACATTGGCCTGCCGCCACTGTACAAGATCAAGCAGGGCAAACAGGAGCTGTATCTCAAGGATGATGCGGCATTGAACGACTATCTGATCTCCAGCGCGGTGGATAATGCTGCACTGCAATATAGCCCGGATGCTCCGCCGATCAGCGGCGAGGCGCTGGAAAAGCTGCTGCACCAGTACCAGAACGCCCTGGATCAGATCGGCCACCTTGGTCAGCGTTGCGATGCCGCCGTGTGGATGGCCATGCTCGAACACGCGCCTCTGGAGCCGGAACTGTGGGCCGATCAAACGGCGCTCAAGGCCTGGCTGGAAACCTTGGCCGTGCGCCTGGCCAGCGACGGGCTGGGCAAGCCGCACTTCCGTTTCGAATACCGCGGCGAGGCGGGTGAGCAGCCTCCGGCGATTCTGGTCACGCGCAGCCAGCATGGTCTGGAACACACCTGGGTGCTTTCGCGGTCGTTCTTCGAAGGCTCCGATTTCAGACCGGTCATGACGGTGGCGCGCGAGCTGTCAGGCATGGTCCAGGAAGGCGCCGAAGTGCGCCGCGGCAACGCATCGCGCGGCATCGTCAGCTTTGCCGACGCCCGCCAGTGGCTGATGGACGAAGCCCGCAAGGGCCGCAGCATCCAGCGCTTCAAGGGCCTGGGTGAAATGAACCCCGAACAGCTCTGGGAAACCACGGTCAACCCGGAAACCCGGCGCATGCTGCAAGTCGGCATCGAGGACGCCGTGGCTGCCGACCGCATGTTTTCCATGTTGATGGGCGAAGCCGTCGATCCACGGCGCGAGTTCATCGAGACCAACGCGCTCAAGGTGGCCAACCTCGACATCTGAGGTTGGCCGTTTTCACGGCCTCTTGATCTGGCTGTCTGCCGCTGATGGCCAGGGTTTCGCTCACCCTGGCTTCAGAGTCGGAGTGGTGATCTGACACCCGTCACTTGCGCGCACGACGAAAAAGTGACTTGAGCTTGATACCGACATGGAGGTAGTCTCAAGCTTCCCCCGCGTGCCGCAGGCACGATGACATCAATGACGAGGTAGGCAATGAAGCTGGGATCCATACCCCTGATGCTGGCTGGCGCGACGCTGGCGCTGGCCATGACCGGCGGCGTCGCAATGGCGAACCCCACGGCGCAGCACGACCAGAAGAGCCAGAAAGACCAGAAAAAGCCGCTCTACCCGAATGCCACGCGCAAAGAGCCCAAGCTGGATCTGACCAAGCAGAGCGATGCCGACAAACTCAATGAAGGCTTGAACGCCGTCAATGCCGGCAACGCGGCCAAGGCCAGGCAGATACTGAAGCCCTTTGCCGACGGCAGCGCCAGCGACAGCAAGTATGTCCAGGTGATGGCTCTGCAGGGTCTGGCCAACCTTGACTACAAGGAACAGGACCTTTCGGCAGCCATCAGCAAGTTGCAAAAGGCACTGGCCATCGGTGTCATGCCCAATGACACGTATTTCCAGTTGATGTACGAACTGGTGCAATTCCAGGCGGCCAATGACCAGTATGCGGAAGCACTGGCCACGCTGCAGAAGTGGCGCGCCGAAGGCAAGCGCGAAACCGCCGATTCCTACGGTCTGGAAGGCGTGCTCGACTACCGTTTGGGCAAATACAAAGAAGCCATCAGCGCGATCCAGAAAGCCAAATCGATGGGCGGCCAGCCCAAACCGAGCTGGGATCAGATCCTGGCAGCCAGCTATGCCGAAACCGGACAGGGCGGGCAGGCCATTGATTTGGCCAAAAAACAATTGGCGGCCAATCCGAACGATGCCACCACTCGGCACAACCTTATCGTGCTGCTGATGCGTTCCGACAAGTACGACGAGGCACTCAAGGAAATGGAGCGGGCGCGCAGCAACAGCCAGCTCACGACCAGCGACAGCTACATCAACCTGGCCAAGCTTTACCTCATCACCGGGCAGAACTCCGGCAAGGATCCCAAGCCGTATGCTGACAAAGCGTTGGCTGCGTTGAAGGAAGGCAAGGCCAAAGGCGTCGTCAAGACCGATTACAAGTATTACAAGCTCATGGGCGATGCCGCCATGATCGGGGGTGAACGATCCGCGGCATTGGCCGCCTACACCAAGGCTGCTCCGCTGGGCCACGACGGCACGGCCGAATTGCGTCGCGGCGAGTTGCTGGCCACCCAGCACAAGTACAGCGCTTCACGCAGCGCGGCCCGCAAGGCACTGGCCAAGGGCACCAAGCACAAGGGCAAGGCCTACATGCTGATCGCCAAGGCCGAGCGCGCGATGGACAACAAATCCGCCGCCGTCAAGGCCATGAAAAAGGCGGAAAAGGATCCGGAAACGCGCGCGGCTGCCAAGGCGTGGCTCAGACAGGTGGGCTATTGACCCTGATTTTTTCCTGTTTTCGGGAACATTCATGAACAGGGCAGGAAGTCTATACAAACTTCCTGCACTAGTGTAACGTGGATTGATTCCTGTCTTGCGTTCAGGTGATTCCCTTGTCTGTTGCAGGAAATCGCCGACGCGAGACGCGGAAACAGCATTTATGCATTGACTGGTACGTTTAACAGATGGCCTCAAGTACAGACAGCAACGGCCGTGAACCGTTCAACTGGAAGCGCACGTGGGCAATCGCCGGCGCGATAGCTCTGCATGCGGGCGCTTTCATGATGATCCTGGCGCCTGCTGCTCCGCCCCAAGGCAAGCAGCAGCAAAAGGAGAAGACGGTCACGGTGACTTTCATCCAGCCGCCGCCGCCGCCGCCGCCGCCGCCGCCGCCGCCGCCGGAGCCGCCCAAGCAGCCGCCGCCGAAGATCATCAAGATGGTCAAGCCGCCGCCGATGCCGCCGCCGCCGGCGCCGCCGCCGCCGGTCATCGAGCAGTCGTCCAACGCCGTGGTCGCGCCGCCGCCGGCGCCGCCGTCACCGCCGGCGCCGCCGACCGATATTGCACCCAGCACCGATCTTTCCTACAAGAATCGGCATCCGCCACGCTATCCGCCGCAGGCGCAGCGCATGCGGCACCAGGGTACGGTGATACTGCTGGTCCTGGTCGGCACCAATGGTGAGGTGCTCCAGGTCAAGGTGGATCAATCCAGCGGTTATCACGAGCTGGATCGCGCCGCCGTCAAGGCCGCCAAGGGCTGGCGTTTCAACCCCGGTACACGCAACGGACGAGCCTACAAAGGCTGGGCGCGCGTGCCGGTCACTTTCAAACTCAACCAGATGTACTGAGTGGCACCCGCCACCGGATCATTATCAGCTTGACTTCCCAAGGGTAGCGTTATGTTTCTTGAAATCACCTCGTATCTGGCTCCTGCCGGCGACCCGACCAACGCCCAGGCCTTGCAGGGCATCGGCATCAGCCACTTCATTCACGACATGAGCGGTTTCGACATGTTCATCGGTATCGTGATCGTGGTCATGTCGGCCGTCTCCTGGTACTTCATCATTGCCAATGCCATTCGCAATGCCCTGGTACGCACACGTGCCGAAAAGGTCATTCGCGCCTTCTGGGATGCCGGTTCCGCCCAGGATTCGATCCGCGCCATGGAAGAGCAGCCACGCAGCGAGCCGTTTTCCAAGATCGCCCTGGATTGCGCTTCGGCAGCCGCGCATCATCAGCGTTCCGATTCCGGCCGCCTGGCCGAATCGCTGGATCGCTCGGAGTTCATCGACCGCGCCCTGCGCCAGGCCGTGGCTCGCGAAAGCCTGCGTCTGGAAGGTGGCCTGACCGTGCTGGCAACCGTCGGTTCCGCTGCGGTGTTCGTCGGTCTGCTCGGTACCGTGATGGGCATCTACAACGCCCTGCTTTCCATCGGTGCTTCGGGCCAGTCCTCCATCACCGCCGTGGCAGGCCCTGTCGGCGAGGCGCTGATCATGACCGCCGGCGGTCTGGCAGCGGCCATTCCGGCCGTGCTGGCCTACAACTTCTTCGTGCGCTCCAACCGCTTGACCTACGCCAAGTTCGACGAGTTCGCCCACGACCTGCACGACTTCTTCGCCACGGGTTCGCGCGTCGGTGAAACCGACAAGTGAGGATTGACCCATGGCAATGAGCGTCGGTAACAACGAGGGTGGCGTCAACGCGGAAATCAACATTACTCCGCTGGCTGACGTGATGCTGGTGCTGCTGATCATCTTCATGATCACGGCGCCGCTGTCCTCGCACAAGATCAAGGTCACGCTGCCTCAGGCCAATCCGCATGCGGAAAAGCCCAAGAAAGCAGTACCGCCGATCGATCTGGCCGTGGAAAAGGATGGTTCGCTGTTCTGGAACGACAGTCCGGTCACGCAGGCTGAACTGCACGCCAAGCTGATGGTGATGGCGCAGAAGAGTCCGCAGCCGCCATTGCAGATCCGCGCCGACAAGACCACCCGTTACAGGGTGATCCGCAAGGTGCTGGAAACGGCCAAGGGCAGTGGCATGGTACACGTCCAGTTCGTCACCAATGCACCGCCGAAGGGCAGTGAATAAGCGGCGACGTGGCTCGAACAATCACGGCGTGGCCAGGAAGGTCGCCATGTCGAAAGGCATAGAACCGCGGTCATGGACATGTCAGTCGATGCCGTGTGACAAGGTTTCCCGCCTCCAGGGGCGGGCAAACCGGAGGTAACATCAATGAGTTATACCAATTCGGGTGGTTCCGGCGGACACGGCGGTGCACCGATGGCGGAAATCAACGTCACGCCGCTGGTCGACGTGATGCTGGTGTTGGTGATCATCTTCCTGATCACGGCGCCGTTGCTGACCCACAAGATCCGCATCGATCTGCCGCAACCGAACCAGAACGTGAAGCCGCCGGAAAATCCGCCCAAGCCGATCCAGTTGGTGATCAAGGCCGATGGCTCGTTGTACATGAACGACATACCGGTCAGCGAACAGGATCTGAAACTGCAGCTGCAGGTCTATGGCACCAAGTCCAAGGACAAGCAGCCGGAAGTGCAGATCCAGGCCAGCGACAACGTGCAGTACGACATCGTTGCCAAAGTGCTGGCGGACGCCAAAGGCGCCAACATGCAAAAGATCGGTTTTCTCAACACCGATTGACGCAATCCCTGTCCCTTGGGATGTCATTCAACGGGCGCCTTCGCGGCGCCCGTTTTTTTATGCGCAGGGCGGGCACTAAAGGTGCGACTGATCGTCAATGCACGGAGCCTGGTTTGCAAAACTCGGTTTTCTTGCGCTGCCGAAGGTCAAAGAAGATATCAGACACGGATTGACGCGGATGAACACGGATCAAGACAGGCTTTTCTGTCTGCGTGGTGCTTCGCGTCAATCTGTGTCCGAAAACAGGCCCGGATGACAAGTCGAGGCTCGCCAACTGTATCTCGATGACCGCATCGGCGGTCACCCTCGACAGATGATCGGGAAGATCAGGTGATTATGATCTTCAGGCCAGAATGCCCAGATACCGCTTCACCGTCGGTGCCAGGCCGTCGTACAGCGCTTCGCTGATAAGCGCGTGACCGATGGATACCTCGGCAAGCCCAGGAATCGCTTGCTTGAAAGCGCCAAGATTGGCCTGGTTGAGGTCGTGTCCGGCATTGACCGCCAGTCCGGCCTGGTGCGCCAGACGTGCGGTGTGCATGCAGGCCGCCAGTGCCTGACGGGCATCGCCATCGGCGAAGGCACGGGCGTACGGTCCGGTATAGATTTCCACCCGGCCGACACCGGCGTCGGCGGCGTCGGCGAAACCTTCGGCGGTGTCCGCGCCGGCGTCCACGAACAGGCTGACGCGGCAACCGAGTTCGGTCAATTCAGCCACGACGGGTACCAGCTGCGGCATGTCGCGCACCAGGTCGAAGCCATGATCCGAAGTGACCTGCCCGGCGGCATCCGGCACCAGTGTGACCTGCGTCGGGCGTGCTTCGCGCACCAGAGCCATGAAACCGGGATATCCCGCGCAAGCTCCGGCCAGAGGATTGCCTTCGATGTTGTATTCCACGCGGCCGCGTACCAGCGCAGCCAGTTCATGCACGTCGTCCGGGCGGATGTGGCGAAGATCGGGCCGCGGATGCACGGTGATGCCACCGCAGCCCGTGTCCATGCAAACGCGTGCGGCCGTGACGACATCCGGCTGGCCTTCGCCGCGTGCGTTGCGCAGCACGGCCACCTTGTTGAGATTGACGCTGAGCAGGGTCATGGCGGTGTGAATCGGCTGGGAAGGGAGAAGACTTTACCCGATCCCGAGTCGGGCCCAAAAGAAAGGGCATGCGCGGAGGCATGCCCTGAATTGAAGGAGAACCACATGTTCATCCCTGAACAGCATTCACGGTTGGGGAGAACCAACAATAAATCCGACCGTGCCGGATCGGGAAAGTTCAAAGCCATGATGATGATCATCACGCGCAGATTCCCCGTGCACGGGATCCCGGATAACCGACATGCGTTCGCCCGAAGCGTCACAACCGCCGCAGTTCAGGTTGGGCGACCGACCGCAACGCGACATCCCGCACCCATGTCAGACCGGGCCAGGCTGATGAAGCCGACCCGGTCAGCCAGCATGGCTCGATCATCCGGCAGATCCGAGCACGCGCGCGCACACCAACATCGGATGACCCCATCAAACCGGCAGCGTGAAATGCCGTACTTGTCGCGACTCGTTCTGCCAGCACAAGGTGGCAAAACCCTGCGCGGGCAGGCTCCAATGTGCAAGATGCCACGAGGAAGGCTCGCCGAGTTCGCCCTCCAGGTGCACCGGTTTCAGCGTGTCGCCATCCAGCGACATGACAGCTTTGTGCAGGCCATAAGCCAGGCCGCGACCATGCGCTTTCAGCATGGCTTCCTTCGCGGTCCACAGGCGCACGAAGGCGGGCAGGCGCTGCCCCTCGGGCATGGCCGCCAGCAGGGAGTATTCGCTGGCGGCAAAAAAGCGCTCGGCCAAGGCCATGAACGAACGACGCGGACGTACGCGCTCGATGTCCACGCCGAGTGTAGGCAGATGGCGGGCCACGGCGATCACTGCCCGCTCGCCGCTGTGCGACCAGTTGAAATCCAGACGGCCGGCGAATGGGTCATCGAGCCGTGGCCGGCCATGCGGATTTTCGCCCAGACGAATGGATTCAGGACGCGTATCCAGATAACCCGCGAGCACGTGCAGAAGCGGCGCGCGCCCCTCGTCGCGCCGTCGCGGCAGCCACCATACATGGATGTCGTCATCGTCCAGCGCGGCGGCCGCGGCGGATGGCTGCGCGGGTCGGGCATGGCGCGGATCGTCCATGGTCATGCAGATGCACCGCCGCTTATTTCACCAGACGTTCGTCGACCAGCTTTTCGACCACCGAGGGATCGGCCAAAGTGGTGATGTCGCCCAGCTTGTCCGGCTCATTCTCGGCAATCTTGCGCAGGATGCGGCGCATGATCTTGCCCGAGCGGGTTTTCGGCAAGGCGGGTGCCCACTGCAGATGGTCGATCTTGGCGATGGGGCCGATTTCCTTGCGTACCTGAGCAATCAGTTCGTCGCGCAACTCGTCGCTGGGTGCAACGCCGGCCACCAGGGTGACGTAGGCGTAGATGCCCTGCCCCTTGATTTCGTGCGGACATCCGACCACGGCGGCCTCGGCCACGGTGTCCTGCGTGACCAGCGCGCTTTCCACTTCGGCGGTGCCGAGGCGATGGCCGGAGACGTTGATGACGTCGTCTACCCGGCCCGTGATCCAGTAGTAACCGTCGGCATCGCGACGCGCGCCGTCGCCGGAAAAATAATTGCCGGGGTAGGCCTTGAAATAGGTGTCGATGAAACGCTGATGATCGCCATACACCGTGCGCATCTGGCCCGGCCAGGAATCGGTGATGACCAGGTTGCCCTGGCATTCGCCTTCAAGCACATGGCCTTCGGCGTCGACGATGGCCGGCTGGATACCGAAAAACGGCTTGGTCGCCGAACCCGGTTTGGTGTCGATGGCGCCGGGCAACGGCGTGATCATGATGCCGCCGGTCTCGGTCTGCCACCAGGTGTCGACGATCGGGCAACGCTCGTCGCCGACCACGCGGTGATACCACTCCCAGGCCTCCGGATTGATCGGCTCGCCGACCGTGCCGAGCAGGCGCAGCGACTTGCGCGAGGTTTTTTTCACCGGCTCCTCGCCGTCGCGCATCAAGGCGCGGATGGCCGTCGGCGCGGTGTAGAAAAGCGTGACCTGGTGCTTGTCCACCACTTGCCAGAAGCGGCTGGTGTCGGGGTACGCGGGCGTGCCGTCGAACATCACCGTGGTCGCGCCGTTGGCGAGCGGGCCGTAGACCACATAGCTGTGGCCCGTCACCCAGCCGACGTCGGCGGTGCACCAGTAGATGTCGTCTTCCTTCAGGTCGAACACGGCTTCATGCGTGTAGGCGACGTACACCAGATAGCCGGCGGTGGTGTGCAGCACACCCTTGGGCTTGCCGGTGGAGCCGGAGGTGTAGAGGATGAACAGCGGATCTTCGGCATTCATCGGCTCGGGCGGGCAATCCGTGGACTGGCCATCGAGGAGGTCGTGATACCAGCGGTCGCGCGGCGACTGCATGTTCACCGAGCCGCCGGTGCGGCGCACCACGATTACGGTTTCCACACTGTTGGTGCCGGGGCGGGTGAGCGATTCGTCCACGTTGGCCTTGAGAGGTATCTTCTTGCCCCCGCGGGTGCCTTCGTCCGCGGTGATGACCATCTTGCAGGCCGAGTCGGCAATACGCCCGGCCAGCGAATCAGGCGAAAAGCCACCGAATACCACCGAGTGAACCGCGCCGATGCGCGCGCACGCCAGCATGGCCACGGCGGCCTCGGGAACCATCGGCATGTAGATGGCCACGCGGTCGCCCTTGGCCACGCCGAGGTTCTTCAGCGCGTTGGCGAACTGGCACACTTCCGCGTGCAGTTCGCGATAACTGATGCGTCGCGATTCGGATGGATCGTCGCCCTCGAAAATGATGGCGGTCTTGTCGCCGCGTTTCGCCAGCTGGCGATCCAGGCAGTTGGCCGCCACGTTGAGCTGGCCATCGGCATACCAGCGGATGTGCAGATCGTCGGGATCGAAAGAGACATCCTTGATCTCGGTCGGCGGTTTGATCCAGTCCAGACGTTTGCCGATTTTTTCCCAGAACGCCGAGGAATCCTTGATCGACTCGGCGTACAGGCGCTCGTAATCGGCAGCCTTGATGTCGGCCTCGGCCGCGAAATCGGCGGGAACGGAATGAACGTTGGACATGACTGGCCTCCTCCTGGGACATGGGGATGCATGCCGCACGGCAAAATGCGGGCGCACAACGAGCTTCAGTGTAGTCCAATCGGCCGGCGCATCCGCAAGCATGCCGATCAGTCATGAAGGCGGCAAAATGGCGCCGGTCAATCCGCCCGGCGAAAGACGCCGTGCCAAGTTGTTTGGCGAGACCCGAGGTGTCAGAGTGGTGCCCGTGATGATGCGTCGATTGCGCACGTTTTCATGAAATGAGGTGGCTCATGCGTTGGTTGATGGCGGCGATGCTCCTTTCGAGTCTGGTGGCCCAGGGCGTGCAAGCGCAGGCGATGTCGCAAAAGCCGTTCCAGATCCCTGCATCGGAACGCAGGAACACCGCGGAGAATCCTTCATGGACGGCCCCGCAGAAACCATTTCGTGTCTATGGCAATACATGGTACGTCGGGCCGCGCGGCCTTGGCGTGTTCCTCATCACCGCGCCGACAGGCCATGTGCTGATCGACGGCGGCGTGCCGGGAGACGCCGCGTTGATCGAAGCGAACATCCGGCGTCTCGGCATCCATCTGCGCGACATCAAATGGATACTGAACACGCACGCGCATTACGACCATGCCGGCGACATCGCGCGACTTGCGCACGACACCGGCGCGCAGGTGATCGCGAACGAAGCGGACATCCCGCTGCTGGAACGCGGCGGCCTCGACGACCCGAATTTTGGCGACAGGTTTCCCTTCGCGCCGGTGCATGTGACGCGCGCGGCGACCGATGGCGAACGCCTGCATCTGGGCGACCTGGTTTTGACCGCGCACGCGACACCCGGGCACACCAAAGGCAACACGACCTGGACATGGGCATCGTGCGAAGGCAAGCGTTGCCTGCACATGGTCGATGTCGGCAGCCTGTCGGCGCCCGGTTTCACCTTGATCGGAAATGCAAAGTACCCGGATATCGTCAAGGATTTCGAACACAGCTTTGCGATGGTCGCAGCGTTGCCATGCGACATTCCGCTGGCGCCGCATCCGGGCATGGTGAATTTCTGGATGCGCGTGACCAGGCATGCCCAAGGCGATGCGCATGCGCTGGTCGATCCCGAAGGGTGTCGTGTTTACGCGCAACAGGCACGCAAGAG
>DASSBH010000177.1:0-11259 GCA_035698945.1 Oleiagrimonas sp. | reverse complement strand
ACCGAAGACCAGTCCGTATTGCTGGTAGCCAACGACGAACCCTGCGGCGGTCCGCTCGGTGAGGTGTTGACCGTTGCCCGCCCCTTCGCCTGCGCGCTGGTGCTGTCACCGCAAAAGGACGAGCGCAGCATGGCGCAACTCGATCTTGTCCTGGTCGACGGTATGACGGCCATCGACCGGCCACGTCACCCGTATGCCCAGGCGCTGATGCACGCCAACCCCTGTGCGCCCGCCCTGCCTCTGCTGGAAGTGCTGGCCGGCAGCGGATCGGCCGAGGTCACGCTTGCCGCCACGCCCACGCTCGGCCTTGCCATCCATGCCACCGCGCTTGCATAGGCACGGCCTGATCGCCGGTATCGTCCATGCCCGAATTGCCTGAAGTCGAAACCACCCGCCGCGGCATCGCCCCATATCTGGAAGGCCGCCGCATCGAGCGGGTCACGCTGCGCCGGCCCAATCTGCGCTGGCCGATTCCCGCGGCCATCCGCAAGACACTGCCGGGCCAGCGCATTGACACCATCGAGCGTCGCGCCAAATACCTGCTGCTCAACACCGTCGCCGGCAGCGCGTTGCTGCATCTGGGCATGTCCGGCAGCCTGCGCATCCTCACCACGGACACACCCGCCGGCAAGCACGATCATTACGACCTGCTTCTCGACTCCGGCAACGTCCTGCGATTCAACGACCCGCGCCGCTTCGGCTGTCTGCTGTGGCAACCGCCCGGCGAGGCGCATCCGCTGCTGGCCGGACTGGGGCCCGAACCGTTGTCGGCCGATTTCGATGGCGACCACCTGTGGCATCTGTCACGCGGACGCAGCGCCGCCATCAAGACCTTCCTGATGGATCAAGCCGTGGTCGTCGGCGTCGGCAACATCTACGCCAGCGAGGCGTTGTTCGTCGCCGGCATCCTCCCCGCGCGCCCCGCCGGGCGCGTCTCGCGCGAACGCTACCGACTGTTGGCCGCCGCCGTACAGGACATCCTGGCGCACGCCATCGAGCGCGGCGGCACCACGTTGCGCGACTTCCTTCGTCCCGATGGCGCACCCGGCTATTTCGAGCAGGAACTGATGGTTTACGGACGCACGGGTGAACCCTGCCGGCGTTGCGGTACGCCAATCCGCGCCCGTGTGCTCGGGCAACGCAACACGTTCTTTTGTGTGCGCTGCCAGCGCTGATCGCCGGGCACACCCCCACATGCCGGGTTTGCCACGGCGGGCAGTGCCCGCCCTACCGGCAAAAACAGGGGCCGGATGACAGATGCAAGTCAGATCACACGCGTGAAAACGTCCCGCGTCGAACAAGCGTCAACGCAAAGGACGCGCGTGCACCGCGGACGGTCTGGCCATGGGTCGCGGCATGGTGCGCTGCACGGGCCGCGGCTGACTGCGGGAATCCGTGTGTGATGCGGGTCGACGCACATACGGCCGATAAAAATTTCTCGGCATGCCGTGGCGATGGTAGCGATACATGGAGCCGGTGTCGGACTGCAGCGCCAGTTGATGCCCGTCGATATGGTTCCAGAACCAGGAACCATAGGGCACCGGCATGGCTTCCACGTAGGCGAAGTGCACCTTGAACTTGCCATCGTCCTGCGGCACGGCTTCAACGGCAAGCTGGATCACGGCCTGGCTGGAAATGCCCTTGCCATCGTGAATGGACGGGCCGGTGATCAACTGGTTCAAGGTGGTCTTGAGCAACGGCCTGACGGCACGCGGCACTTCATAGGCCGGCTGGATGCGCGTGACCTCGCCCTGGCTGTTGACGGTGACCAGCACCGGCAGCGTGTGGTTCCGGAAACGATTGAGCGACATAGAGTCGGCGCTGGCCAGCGGCGCGATGCCCATGAGCAAGGCGCAAGCCGCAGCCAAACACGTTGTCCTGATATTCATGACATGCCTCCTCGTTCACGCAAGAACCACGATTTCAATATAGAACCTTGTCACCTGGTTTCAAAACGCCTTGCGCAACGTCAGGTTGACACGCCGCCGCCCCAGCAACGGATGATGGCCCTCGGCCACCGGCGCCACTCCGTGAAACGCCAACCGCGAAGCGCCGCCCCAGACCAGCACGTCGCCATGCAGCAAGGGGATGCGCTGCGGTTTCGCGGCACGCGTCAAGCCGCCAAACAGGAACGTCGCCGGAAGACCCAGCGACACCGAGACTATCGGCGCATTGAAATCGCGCTCGTCGCGATCCTGATGCAGCGACATCCGTGTGCCGGGCTCGTACACGTTGATCAGGCAGGCATCCGCCGCGAAATCGCCAAAACCCGCCGCGCGTGAGGCCGCATCGGCCAGGCCGGCAAAACTTTCCGGCATCGCCAGCCACGGCCGATCCGTCTGTGGGTCATGCGCCACATAACGATAACCATGACGATCCGATACCCAACCCCACGGCCCGCAGTTGGTATTGCGAACCGACATGCGGCGACCTCCCGGCGTCAGCATCTGTCTTGGCGGCGCCTGCCGCAGAACAGGCTCAAGCGCGGCAAGCAGCGCGGCATCTTGCGCACCGACAAACCCGCGCAGAAGCCAGGCATCCGCGGCAACGCCGATGCATGCCGGCGCCTGCGGCGGTTCTTCGAACAAACTGGTCATGCAGACATCCTCTCCCTGTCAAAGTGGCGCCGGCCATGCCGCCCGTCAAGCCTCCGCGTTGCCCTTACGGATAAAACGTGGGCCTTCCAGCCTCGTGTAGATTTTTCGAGGCTCCATGGCGGCCGATGTCAGGTATCGCTCCTGAAATTGAAGCAGACAGCATGGGCACCGATGAACGGGGACTCGTCAACGCTGAAAGTCCCAACGCAGCTTGATGGCAAAGCGGTTGCCGGTCGGCGGGGCACGGTCGAGATCGGCCAGTTGCGGCTCAATGCCATGGTTGAACACGACGAACAATTCGCGGCCGGGCCGGATAACCCAATGCAACCGCGCGTTGACGCCTGTCTTGCGATGCACCGTGTCATATTGCGCGAATGTCGTCAGAGCAAGATCGGGCGTAAACGAATAGGTGGCATTGAGCTTGGTGAGACGGATGATGAAGTTTCCCTGTGGCAGGTAACCATAGTCGTTCTCCTGACTCAGGCCCAGCTGAAGTTTGCCGTCCAACGCCGCCCACTCCATTTTGGCGGATGCCTGTCGGGTCGTGCCCGAGTAGAAGCGGCCTTCGGTGGCGCCGACGGAGACGACAAAGGGTCGGGATTTCGAGCTGTGCCAGTTGAGATGAACCTGGTTGAATCGGTACCTGCCGACGGGAATCGTCACGCCCCTGGCCACCTCGAAGGGTTGATCCAGCGCTTCATACCGGGACGAAAGCATGATGTTGTAGAAATTGCCATCCTCGGTGGTGAAGCGCATCGGCACCAGCATGAACAATTTGCTCTGCGGATGGCCGTCGAGATCATCCACCTGGATATATTCGCCGACCAGGTGGTACTGGCGCATCCAGTCAAAAAATCCGCCCTTCGGACGCGGCTGGTAAGCCCCCAGGATCATGTATTGGCGCGTGCCGGGACGAGGCAGATATCCCAGGGCCGGATCCAGTGCATCGCCGAATACGTTCATCTTCAACCGCGCCGACCACAGGTCGTTGGGATATTGCACGGCAACGCCGTAGCCGTCGGCCCGCCCGGGCTTGAGATCACCGTACGAGTGCCCCAGCCAGCCCGACACGGTGAGGTTTCTGTCGCCACGAAAATGCGAGGTGTGCCAAACGCTGTCGATGCCAACAAAGCTGTTGTTGCGCACCCCCTTCGGGTCACCGTGTGTCATCAGCGTTCCGATGCGCAGGTGCTCGTTGACGTCGTAGGCGGCACGCGCCACGCCCAGGTTGGTGGTTGGCGCAACGGCATTGGCGCCGGTTTGCACGTCCAGGACACCCAGCGACAGTTTGCCGGCATGGCCGATCAGCTTGGCTCCTTCGTCGATCGGCACGACCTGCCCGTTCACCAAGCCGATACGACGCGAGAAGTAAGGCACGAATCGTGTACTCAGGTTGCCATCGTCGCCAATGCTGAGAAGATGCGAGAAAGTGAACAGGTTGGAACCTTCCAGGAAGAATGGCCGCTTCTCCGGAAAGAACAACGAGAAGCGTGACAGGTTGACCTGCCCCTGTTCGGCTTCCGCTTCGGCAAAATCGGGATTGACCGTCAGAATGCCCGTCAGCTGCGGCGTGAAGTTGTATTTGATGTCGGCGCCGACGTCGCCGGATCGTCCGGTACCCGGCGCGCTGTTGTAGCGGGCCAGCGCATAGGGCTGAATCTCCAGACCGACCCCTTGCTCAAGTCCATGCATGCCGGAAAGCCGGCCGGCTCGGTGCAGGTCGAAGACGTCCGAATTGAGTGTGATGCCGGACCAGCGCAGCGTGAGCTGATCGCGCGGCACGTAGCGCGACACGTTCAGCCCCCACGCCCTGAGTTTCGCGGCAAACTGCAGGCTTTGCGTCGGTATCACGATTTCGGCGCTCCAACCGTGGGCGTTGCGTGCGACCGCCGCATTCCATATGCCGTTCCAGTTGTTGTCGGTCTTGTCGTTTACGCTCAGTCCGTCGTTGCGCGCGCCACCGGCATTGACTTGGAAGAAATACCCCAGGCGTCGCTCACCGAAGGTATCGAGCACGATGGTCAGATGGTCGTCGTCGTCCTGGCTGTGATCGCGTTGCAGGGTATGTACGGCCATCGCGGCAGGATCGGGATCGACATTGGTGATGCCGAAATACACGTGCCGCGCGTCGATCAACACCCTGACCGTGGTCTTGTACGGTGTCGGCATGCCGGGCTTTGGAGATTGCTGCGCAAGCCGGATCGGCCTTGCCTTGCGCCATGCCGCCTCGTCGAGTCGACCGTCGAGCGCGATGGCGCCGGCAGCGATGCGTGCCGCTCGCACATTCGCGGTTCCGGCCACGGCCGACGACATGGCCAGCATTCCCAGCAGCATCACCACGACAGACAGCCGGCCTCCAAAACCTGTTCCCGTCGTCCGGGCCGCGCGCGATACCCACTCCATCAGCGGGATCCCTGACGGCTTGCGCGGCACCCTGGATGGCCATGACAGACCAGCCAGGGGGTGAGGTCGATTTTCCAGATATTGTCCCTGCCGTTGTTCCACGTCTGCATTCGCTGCAGGCCGCGCCGACTTTCGGCCAGGGTCTTGGGATAAGTGGGCGACACCACGCGGTTGCTGCTGAAGTAGAGCGTGTGCCCGTCCGCCCCCAGGCGCAGTTCGTTGATGCCGGAAGGCTCGTTCACGACCGGTCCGAGGTCGATGGGCTCGCCCCAACGACCGTCGCTGTCGCGGAAGACGATGAAAACATCGGATCCATGCGCCGGCGTCGGCGGACGGTTGGAGGAAAACACGATGAAGGATTGATCCGGAGCGATGGCCGGATCCGAATCACCCCATTGGCCCGTACTGAACGGCAGCGAACGGGCGGGTTGATAGGCGCCGTTCCTGTATGACGAGCGGTACAGCTGGAAATCGCCGTTTCGACCGGTGGCTGTCATGAAATACAGCGTGCCGTCACCGGCCACCGTCGGACTGAATGTGGAATCCCATCGGTTGACGGTATCGGGCAGGCGCACCGGTTTGCTCCAGCCCGATGCCGTGCGATCCACGCGCCACAGGTTGCCGCCGTGTCCTGGATGCACGCTGCCGCCCCAATGTCCGTCCATGGGCTTGTCGCTGCCGTCCACGGGGCGGCTGGAGGCAAAGATCAGGTGGGAACCGTCCGGCGCCATGGCGGGTTCCAGGTCGCGCCAGTGTCCGGAAAACGCGGCGATCCGCGGACGCGTCCAGCCGGCGCCGTCGGCATGCGACACAAGAATGTCGTAGTCCTTGTAGTTGCTGCGGAAAAAGTAGACCGTCTTGCCGTCCGGCGTGAAGGTCGCGGCATCGTCGTTGGCCGGCCCCGAGATGACACCGGGAGCGAAAATGCGGGGCCTTTCAGGTGCGCGGTTGCCGGCATGGGAAACATGAAATGCAAGTGGCACCAGGCCGGCAAGCGCAAAGGCAATCTGGGTTCGAAATGTCATGGATGATTCCCGTGCAATGACCAAGGAAGGCAGGCGGATACGCCATGCCCGTCCAGATTGCGTGCCATGCACGGGTGACGCCGCCTTTTTGTGGCAACCGGCGGACTTGTCGGGACAAACGGAAAAACGGCGTGACGAGGGGCAAGCTCCCGTGCCGACCGGATATCAGGCTCACCGAAGATTTCAGACGCGAGAGATCGCCCGCAATGGGTTGCGTATGGATATGGCGATCATGCGCAGAGAATGGCCGCCGGTGGCCCGGTACCTCACGCCTTGCCCAACACCTGGCTCGCGCGATGGCGGAAACGGCGGCTGAGGTTGAGCCGCGTGTCGTCGTGCAGAACCACTTCCGCATTGCCGTTGAACAGTGGATGCACTTCGCGGATGCGCTCGATGTTGACCAGGGTGCTGCGATGGATGCGCAGGAAGCGGGCCGGATCCAGCGCGGCCTCCAGGTTGCCCAGCGTTTCCCGGTGCAGATAGGTGGCGTTGCCGGTGTGGATGCTCACGTAATTGCCGTCGGCGCCGATCCAGTCGATGTCGGTCGTGGCCAGCACGCGGATATGCTCGCCGATGCGCACGCTGATGCGTTGCGCGAAGGACAATGACGGCGCGGCGACATCGGCATCGACATCGCCCTGCAACACATGGCGGCCACTCCAGCGCGTGTTCACGCGCGCCATGGCTTGATCGAAGCGTGCCTGGTCGATGGGCTTGAGGATGTAATCGACCGCGTCGGCATCAAAAGCGCGCAGGGCGTGTTCGCCGAAGGCCGTGGCAAACACCACCATCGGCAACGCTTCCGGCTTCAACTCGTGCAGCAGCCGGAAACCGTCCATGCCGGGCATGCGGATGTCCAGAAACACGAGATCCGGTGCCAACGCATCCATGGCCTGCATCGCCTCGTGCGCATTGCCGCACTCGCCCACAATCTCGACGTTCGCGTGCACGACCAGTGCCTGGCGCAGAGCCAGACGCGCCAGGATCTCGTCATCGATGAGCAGGGCGCGGATGGGCGGCAGGTTCATGTGACGCACCTCCGGAAGGGCAAGTGGATTTCCACGCGCGTACCGCCACCATGGCGACGATGCAGATCCAGCCGCGCCGCGTTGCCGAACATGACCTGCAGGCGCTCGCGCGTATTGCCCAGCCCGACACCCTCACGCGGGCCCTCGGGCGGCAGGCCGAGGCCATCGTCTTCGACACACAGCTGCAGCTGGTCGCCCGCTCGACGGCTGGATACGTGCAGGCTGCCACGTTCGGACTTGGACAACAGGCCATGACGCAAGGCATTTTCCACCAGCGGTTGCAGAATCATGTTGGGCACCGCCGCGTGCAAAGTATCCTTGGACATCTCGACGTGCGTGGCCAGACGATCCTGAAAGCGCACCTGCTGGATGCCGAGATAACAGTGCAGGAATTCCAGCTCCCGAGCTAGCGGAATCTGTGGTGCATGACGTTCTTCCAGAGTCAAACGCAGAAAATCGCCCAGCCGCGCAATCATCAGGCGCGCCTGCGACGGGTCGGACAGGGCCAGCGCCGAAATCGCATTCAACGTGTTGAACAGGAAGTGCGGCTGCAACTGCATGCGCAAAGCCTGCAATTGCGATTGCGCCAGCTGTGTTTCCAGTTGCGCGTTGCGCAGCCTTTCGTCGCGCAGACGGCGACGGGATTCCATGCCTCGCAGAACCACCAGGATGACCCAGTACATCAGCACGGCGAAATGGAAGTTGTATACGAACTCGATCTGCAGGTACTGGCCCAGCGTGTGAATCGACGGCTGCCGCGGTCCGCACAGCATCCAGAATATCGAAATGCGCGCCAGCTCCTGCACCAGCGCAACCGCCACACTGGCTGGAACGTGCACAAGGCAAAACCGGGGCCAGCCGTGGTTTGCCGTCAACCGCCCCAACCACGCGATGAAGGGAGCCAGCAACATCCACAGCCAGAAATTGGTGAGGTTCCACACCACCATCCGCAGCCATGTCGGCGGAAGACCTTCGTTGATTTGCGACAGGCCGGCGCTCAAGGCATAGGAAAGCGCCAATAGCGTCCAGAAACCGAACGCCATGATGAAGGACTTCATGCGTTGTCGTTGCGCAGAGTCGGACACGTGGCCTCCGCCGGCGCCGAATGACTCCACGAGTGTGACGTCAACTGCTGGCACAGGGGAGTGCCTGAAGGCATGGGCAGGGAGATTTCAGCTGTCGACGACGCCGCTCAAGGCGAAGCGGGCGTCGTGGCCTTGGCGATGGCATGGCGAATGGTCTTCCACGGCAGGGGATGCGGCGTGTGCATGGCGAACACGCGGTCGACCTCGAGCCCCTCGCGCGCAACGACATGCGCCACCTCGTACAGATACTCCGGGAAAGCCAGTCCACCTTTCGGCATGGGCTGAACCATGTCGCTGGCATAAAGCAGCTTGTGGTTCGGAAAGTAGGCAAACATCATGCGCTCGCCTTCATCGCTCCGCGCGGGATACAACACGATGCGATTGGCCCCGCTGCCGATGACGGTCCTGGTCGACACGGCATGCAAGTGGGGACTCTGCGGGTGTTGAGCGAGCGCATCGGGACGCATCTTGTGTGGCGCATCCAGCATCTGCCTGACCAGCGGCACGTTCCAATCGAGGGCGTAAAGCGGGATCCGCTCGGCGACATACTCGCGAAGCCCGCCCACGTGCGGCCAGGAACTCGACGTGGTGACCACGGCCTTGATTGGACGATCGGGAAAAAGCCGTTTGGCCTCCTCGATGACTTTGTGCGAATACCCGGCCGAAATGGGCGCTTCCAGCACCACGATGCCGTCGGACTGGGCAACGAGGGTCGTGTTCCATGGCCCGGTAAGCAGCACGATGCCGGGGGCGATGGTTTCCGCCTTGCCGCGCAGCGGAAGCTGGTCGATCGTGCCTTGTCGCTGAAATGCCTTGCGCTCGGCCGCGGTGACAGTGGGCGACTTGTCGGATGGCGGCGGGTTCAAGACCAGCTTGCCGATGAAGCGGGTGCTGGCATGCTGGCCGTTGCGCCAGACGTCCCATTGCATCGGATAACGCAATCCACCGGCTTCGAGCGACCAGAACGAATAATAGATGCGGGTGGTCACATCGCCCCAAAGATTCCAGAAGAGGTCGTAGGGATGCGGGCGCGTGATTTCCACCGCGGTCGGCAACGCGGTATGGGCGTTCAGGAAAAGGCGGACAGGCGCCTTGTGCCAGGTAAAAGCCAGTACTTTTTGCGGCACATGCTGCAGTGTGACGGTCGGTTCGGCATGCAGGTCGTCGGCAGCAAGTGCCGTCAGCAGCATGCGCTCGGGCCCAAATGCCATGCGCATTCCGGCCTGGCGTACCGCTGTGCGGCGTCCCGGTCTTGTCCTGGGATGTTTGCTTTCGGGATGCATGACACTGACGGCGACACCGTCGGACACGAAAGTCTCGACCGGCGGCGTCCACTGCCCGCCGGTGACAGTGGTGCGCACCTCGTGCCGGGCAAAATCCACCCGCTGGTCGACATGGCTGAAGTCGGGTATCCACGGGCCGGCTGGCCGCTCCGACTGCTCCAGCATGTTGCGGTAGCCCTGGGCGACCAGATGGACGCGTTGAATGTGGCGCAATGCCTTGGCGCCACCCATGGCCTGGATGGCGTCATGCAATTCACGGTGCGCCGCGTCGGGAGGCGTACCGGCCGTGGCTGCGGCGCAATAGAAGATGGCCGTGACGGCTGTCAGCCAGAGGCTGTGTCGGGTCGGATACATGTGGTGGCACTCCCCTGTTGCGGAGATCTGATTTCTGTCGGGCAGAGTGCTTGCATGGGCATCGGATGCACCATGATCTTGTGATATCCGGTGTGCTTCTCGTGACGAACGGCCGTAGAACCGGATGACAGACAGGCCCGCGATGTCTTCAGGCAACGTGGCGTCCGGTACGCGTCAGCCGATGCGACGGCAGGCATCAAGCGGGACGTGCCGACCGACGGCGTGATTACGGAAGTTCATGCACGGAATGCGGATCGATGGCATAGGGATGCACCGTGGCGAGAAAGCCCGGCTGCGCGCGGATGCGTGCTATCCACGCCACCACATGCGGGTAGTCCGCGAGCGGCAGATCCGCTTCGTCGGCGAAACCCGCATAGGCGTACACGGCCATGTCGGCGATGCTGTAGGTGTCGGCGAGAAAATCGTGGTCAGCCAGCCATCCATCGAGAATCGCCAGCGTTTTCAGGCCCAGCGCGCGCTTGCCTGCAATGGCTTCGGCGCTGCGCCGCGCCAGCTTGCCGGTCATCGTCCAGTGGCGCAGGGATGCGATGCCGTTCTGCACGTAGTCTTCCTCGAAGAACATCCAGCGCGCCACCTGCGCGCGCTGCCAGGGATCGTCCGGAAGATACGGCGTGCCCTCGGCCAGGTACATCAGGATGGCGTTGGATTCAGGCAGCGTGCGACCGTCATCCAGCTCCAGCACCGGTATCGCACCGGTGGGATTTTTCGCACGGAATTCCGGCGCCTGGCCCGCGCCTTCGAAAATGCTCACCTGCACGGTTTGATAGTTGATGCCGAGGTGGTTGAGCAGCAGGCGCACCTTCCAGCCATTCTGCGAGGGCAAGTAGTCATACAGCTTCATCGTGCGATCACTCCGGTGGAATGGATGACACCGGCATGAAGGATGCCGGAGCCAAGAGTGAAGATCTGTCGATTCATGCGGCTTTTCTCGTCGTGATGGGAATGATCGTCCGGCACGCATGCCCGTGACATGACAACTCCACGGTGTCCCGTTTGGCGACTCAGTGATCGGATTCCTGCCGCACATGCGGCGCCAGAAAAGTCATGAAATCGGTCTTGCCCACCGGCACGCCGAGCATGCGCAAAATGGCGTAGGTCGTGGTGATGTGGAAGTAGAAGTTGGGCAGGAGGTAGTCGCTGAGGTATTGACGTGCGGGGAGTTCGCAGTACCTGCCTGGGCCAAGGCCGATCCGTTTCACTTCGTCCAGCTTGTCGTCGCCGACGTCGATGGCGGAGACGAGCGCCTTGGTCTGGCTGATGTGCGAGCGCGCCTGGGCGACCGAATCGACTTCCCGCGCCAGATTTTCCACGGGCTGGCCGGCGCACCACTGCGAAAAGCCGCGCGGCTGGTTGCAGGCGAAGGCGATCTGGGTACCGAGCGGGTACATGTCCGGCGCCAGCCGTTCCTGCAGGGTGGCTTCGAAATCCGGCAGGTGCTTCTCGCCGACGTCGAGGATGTGGTT
>DASSBH010000176.1:0-5592 GCA_035698945.1 Oleiagrimonas sp. | reverse complement strand
CTGCACGCCCGGGTCACGGGACTTGAGCTTGGCGATCATGCTGTCCCACCAGGCGGGCTTGATGGGTTTGTGCATGCGCGAATTCATGAAGATCAGCGCCTGCTCGGGCAGGATGGATGAATGCGGCAGTGCGGCGGCGCGTTCCAGTGGCGCGTAGGCGGCCTTGGTGAAGATGGAGTCGGGGTCGTAGTGCGAATAGACGATGTAGGTGCGGCCCAGCGAATATTGCGCGCGCGGCGAGTCGGGCGCGCGTGCGGCCAGTGCCTGGGCCAGGCGCAGCGAATCGCCCCAGGCGTAAGCGGTGATCGAGGTTTGCACGATCCACAGCAGCAGCAGGCCGACCAGCAGCACGTAGCGCGGCAGGGCCAACGGCAGGCCGGATCGTGTGTCGGATGTGGAGGCCGAAAGCTTGCCGGGCAGGGCGGCCAACAGCGGGATCACGGCCAGCATCAATCCGAAGCTGGCGAAATAATTGCGATGCTCGTAAATCAGTTCCAGCGGCAGGATGGTGCTGGTCAGCGACAGGCAACCGAAGAACAACAGCAGACCCAGCGACGCCAGCGGCGCACGCTTGCGCAGCCACACGGCCAACGCCAGCAGGGCGGCAATGAGGATGATGCAGGGCAAGGTCGTCCACGGTGTCAGCAGACCCTGCGACACCACATACCCATCGTGATAGAACGACAAGGGGTCGGGCGTGGGGAAAATCGTCCAGACGATGTAGTCGATGACGATGCGCGCTTCGCTCAAAAGGCGCGTGCCGAGGGTGAAGTCGCGCCGCGCCCAGGTGCCGGGCGAGAAGGTGCTGGGCAACAGCCACACCAATCCGACGATCAATGGCAGCAGCAGGATGACCACGAACAGGCCGATCACCAGCCAGTCGCGTTTGCTCTTCGTTTCGTCTGAAGCAGCTGGTCCGGCCTGAAACCGGAACAACACCCATTCGATCAGGAACGCGTAAAGCGGCAGCATCACCGCGGTTTCCTTGGCGGTGGCGCCAAGGGCCGTGGGCACGGTCAGGCTGACGATGCACAGCACGAAGGCCCAGCCGCGGTGACGCGCGGGATCGCGCATGCGCATGCGTCCGGCCACGTAGCCGATCAGGCCCAGCAACACGAACACGTTGGCCATGCTTTCCATGCGCTGCACCACGTACAGCACGGCGGTCAGGTTGATCGGCAGCAGCATCCAGCCGCCGGCGATCAGCACGGCGACGATGCCGACGTGGCGTTCGTCGATGCCTTTCGCGTAGGGGGGGCACCGCCCGCCGTCGATGCCTTCATGGCGGGCAATGCCCGCCCTACGGATGGCTGGCAAACCCAGGCGCAACAGCATGCGCGCCAGCAGGAAAACCAGCAGGCCGTTGAGGAGGTGGATGGCCACGTTGGTCACCTTCCACCAGAACGGGTCGAAACCGCTGCCCAGGTAATTGAGCGCAAAGGTCAGCGAAGCCAGTGGTCGCTTGAATTTGCTCGAAGGCGATGAGAGGGCGGCGCGCGACAGGTCGGAAACGTCGAAATGCTGGATCTGGATGCCGGGGTTGTCGACGATGTTGGGGAAGTCGTCGAACAGCCAGCCGCCGGAAAGGCCCGATGCGTACACGGCGGCGGTCACGATGATCGCGGCGGCAAACAGCCACCAGCCGGGTCGGTTGCGCAGGGTCTGGATCATGGGCGAGGCATCAGCTGTGCAGACAAGGTTCCGATGGTCGCATGAAACTTGTGTGGAAAGCAGTGATGGCCTTTGTGGTTGGAGATCGCGCTGTTGCCCTTCGACACCTCAGGGCGAACGGGAGATTGTGGAACGAAATGCCCCCCGTTCGCCCTGAGGTGCAGCTTGCACGGATCTCAAGCCCTCCCCTTCAAAGGGGAGGGTTGGGAGGGGATGGTGTGGCTTTGCCGCATCGGCACCAGATGGATTCCTTCGCACGACAAAACCATCCCCATCCCAACCTTCCCCTTGAAGGGGAAGGAGCAGAGCCGCAACCGCTGTCGGGGTATCAGGTACGCTTTGCGTATCGAAGGGTGAACGGCCTCAGCCCACGCAGAACCGGTTTTGTATGGAAAGCAGTGACGGCCCTGGGATGGGGGCCGCGCTGTTGCCCTTCGATACCTCAGGGCGAACGGGAGGGTTTTGGAACGAATGCCCCCGTTCGCCCTGAGGTGGCAGCTTGCACAGATCTCAAGCCCTCCCCTTCAAGGGGAGGGTTGGGAGGGGATGGTTTTCAACCTTGAGAAAAACTGGCTGACGAACGAGGCCAATCAGATTTTTCTTTGATCAGCTTTGATCCGCGCCAATCTGTGTCAAAAATGTTTTTCTGCAAACGCAAGCCTGCGACGGCGGACAGTGTCCGCCCTACGCTGACGTCAGCAGGTAGACCAGCACGGCGCTGACCAGCAGGAACGGCACCGCCACGCGGTGAAACTGCCACATCGTCACCTGCCCGCGCGCGAGACGCACGGCGATCAGATTGGCCAACGAGCCGATCACGCAGCCCGCGCCACCCACGTTGACCGCTACCGCCAAAGCCATGGGCGCGTGCGTGTGCTCCAGCAGCAACACCGTGGCCGGTACGTTGCTGATGACTTGCGAGCCGACGATGCCGGCCAGGTAAAGCGAAAGCGATTGATCAAGGTCGAAATGGTCGAGCAGATGCACCAGTGGTGGCCACACCGACAGATGACCGAGCGTGACGAAGATGACGGCAAATGTCAGCAACAGGCCCCAGTCCATGCGACGCAGGCAGGCGCGCGCGCCAACGGCGAAGGCGGCCAGCACACCGCACATGCCGATCAGGGGATGGCCGTATTGCATGGCCGGCACCATGCCCACCAGCGCTGCGACAGCCAGCAGTCCGCGGCCATGATGCGCGACCGGCATCGGCACATGCCCGGAGGCGACAGGCCGGGGCGGCAACCAAAGCCGGGCCAGCAGCACGGTCAGCGCGAACACGATGAGGGTGGCCGGCAGCATGGCCGCGACGAATGCCGTAAAGCTCAGGCCGCTGTGCTGCCATATCAGCAGGTTCTGCGGATTGCCGATGGGGCTGAGCATCGAACCGGCGTTGACGGCCAGCGCTTCGAGAATGACCAGTCGGGCCACCGGCAGACGCTCATGATGCCCCAGTGCCAGCGTCAGTGGCACCATCAGGAACAAGCTGACGTCGTTGGTCAGCACTGTCGCCAGCAGCGCGCTGGCCACCACCAGGGCAAGGCCGACGCCGCGCACGGAATGGAATCGGGGCAAAAGGGTTTCGGCGCCGCGTTGCGTCCAGCCGCTGTCGCTGATGCCCTGGATGGCCGCCATCAAACCGGTCAGCCCGGTCAGCGTGGGCCATTCAAGCCAGTCCAGCCAGGCGCTCGGAGCACGCGGATCCACGCATGCCAGCAGCAGGGCCAGCAGCATCAATCCGGCCAGCAAGCGTTCGCGCATCAGCCAGGCAAGACAACGGCGAGCCAGGCGTTGATCTGTCAGATGCAAACGCACGGATGCATCCTCTGGCGTGTTTGAATTGAGCGTTGTCCTGGTGCCCATGCTGAACGCGCCTTCACTGCGAAACCCCGTTGTTGGCCTGCTTCACGTCCCACTCACCTGAGCTTGCGTTTAATTTCACGAGTATTTCAAGTGACACAAGGTGAGGGGCATGGCAGCGAGCGACAAGGGCGGGTTGATCCTGCTGATCGAGGATCAGCAGGATACCGCCGCATTGGTGGGCGAATATCTCGGACAACGTGGTTACGGCGTGGATTATGCGCCCGATGGCGCCAGTGGGCTGCGTCTGGCCGTAAACGGCAACTACGATGTCATCGTGTTGGATATCGGCTTGCCCGACATGGACGGCCTGGAGGTCTGCCGGCAATTGCGCCAGCAGCATGACCGGCCCGTACCGATTCTGATGGTGACGGGGCGGGACAGTGTCGATGCCAAGATCATCGGGCTGGATGCCGGCGCCGACGATTACCTCACCAAGCCCTTTCAGATGCGCGAAATGGAGGCACGCTTGCGCGCGTTGATACGGCGCAGCCGACACAAGGTTTCCAGCCATGTCTACACCGTCGGCGACATGGTGCTCGATACCGGCGTCATGCAGCTGACGCGCAACGGGCGGCGGCTGATGGTATCGCCCATCGGGCTCAAGCTGCTGACCATCCTGATGCGCGAATCGCCACGCGTGGTGGCGCGGCGCGACATCGAGCGCGAAATCTGGGGCGACCAGTTGCCCGATTCCGACACCCTGCGCTCGCATCTTTACAACCTGCGCAGAGTCATCGACAAGCCTTTCGACAAACCGTTGCTGCACACCATTCACTCGGCGGGCTATCGACTGGCGGATCTGCAGATGCGAAGGGCGTGAAGAATCCCTGACGGGTGGCGGATGTACGCAGAGTCACGCGTAGGGCGGGCACTGCCCGCCATGGAACGTTCGGTCAAGCACAAGCCATGTTCGGCGGGCAGTGCCCGCCCTACGTGCTGCGGTCGGATTTGAGCCTCACTCGGAAGGCCGTTCGCGCACCGGATGCTTGGACAACTTGCGCTGCAACGTGCGTCGGTGCATGCCCAAGCGGCGCGCGGTTTCTGAAATGTTGCCGTCGCATTCGGTGAGCACGCGCTGGATGTGCTCCCACTCCAGGCGACGCAGCGGCAGCGGTGCGCCGGGCGCTTCGGCCAGGTCTTCCTCGTCGGCCTGGCCGCCGTCGCTGTCGAGCAGGGCGCGCGCCACCGCGTCGGCATCCACCGGCTTGGCCAGATAATCGTGCGCGCCGCGCTTGATGGCTTCCACCGCCGTCGCGATGGAAGCGTAGCCGGTCAGAAGCAGGATGCGCATGTCCGGCACGATGGCTTTCAGATCGGGAATCAGACGCAGGCCGTTGTTCTCGCCCAGCTTGAGATCAAGCACGCAGGACGATGGCCGCTGCCTGCGCGCGGTGACGATGGCGCTGTCGGCATCACGCGCCGTTTCCACCGCGAACCCGCGCGAACCCAGCGCGCGCGCCAGCACATGCGAAAAGGTTTCGTCGTCGTCGACGATCAGCAGTTTGTGCAGTTCCTCGTTCATGCCCGCAGTTTACTACCCATCATCCCCGCAACTCGATTTGACGGGTAGGGCGGGCACTGCCCGCCAAGGAAGGTTCATGCATACCCCATAATCCATTGGCGGGCAGTGCCCGCCCTACTCGTCTGTCCGCCTTCTTGTAGCCCAACTGAACAGCTGATTTTTGACACGGATCAACACCGATGGACGCAGATAGAGCAGAAATGCTTTTGATCCGCGTTATCGGCGTTGATCCGTGTCCGCATGCATTCCTTTCAGAGACGAAGCCTGAGGCTTTCCCGAGTCCCGAGTCCCGCAGCTACGGCCGCATCACCGACAATGGCAAGCGCAAGCGAATTTCGCCACCCTGCGCGGTATTGAAAGCTTTCAGTTCGCCTTCCAGCCGTTCGGCTGTGGCCTCGGCCAGGGCCAGGCCAAGGCCCAGGCCGGTGTGCTTGCGCGTGTAGCCGAGATCGGCCAGTTCCTCGGTACCGACGAAGCCGGGGCCGCGGTCGCTCACGGTCAATTCCAGCCAGACGCCGTCGATGCGCGCTCGCAGC
>DASSBH010000175.1:0-9005 GCA_035698945.1 Oleiagrimonas sp. | reverse complement strand
GTTTACGCTTTTCCCGAGTCCCGAGTCCCGAGTCCCGAGTCCCGAGTCCCGAGTCCCGAGTCCCGAGTCCCGAGTCCTGCCCAAACGCTGCCACCAAAAAGCGAATGACGTACACTGGCTTTTTACCCCAAGCCAGCCCATGCACACCCGAGTTCTCACCGGCATCACCACCACCGGCACGCCCCATCTCGGCAATTACGTCGGTGCGATTCGTCCGGCCATCGCGACCAGCCGCAGGGCCGATGTCGATGCCTTCTATTTCATGGCCGACTACCACGCGCTGATCAAGTGCGACGATCCGGCGCGCGTCCAGCGTTCGCGGCTGGAAATCGCCGCCACCTGGCTGGCCTGCGGGCTGGATGCGAACAAGGTGACGCTCTACCGCCAGTCCGACATTCCCGAGATTCCGCAGCTGACCTGGCTGCTGACCTGCGTCACCGCCAAGGGACTGCTGAACCGCGCGCATGCCTACAAGGCCGCCGTGGACAAGAACACGGGCGCCGGCGAGGACGCCGATGCCGGCATCACGGCGGGACTTTACATGTACCCGGTGCTGATGGCCGCCGACATCCTGGCCTTCAACGCCAACCAGGTGCCGGTCGGGCGCGACCAGGTGCAGCATATCGAGATGGCGCGCGACATCGCGCAGCGCTTCAACCACATCTACCGCGGCGACTTTTTCGTGCTGCCGGAAGTGTCCATCGAGGAAGACGTGGCGACCTTGCCCGGTCTTGACGGACGCAAGATGTCCAAGAGCTACGACAACACGATTCCGTTGTTCGAGGGGGGCAGCAAACGCACGCGTGAGGCCATCATGCGTATCGTCACCGATTCGCGCGAACCGGGAGAACCGAAGGATCCGGATGCGTCTTCGCTGTTCGCCATCTACAAGGCTTTTGCCGGCGCCGACGAGGCCGCCGCGTTTGCCGGGCAGTTGCGCGAGGGCATGGCCTGGGGTGAGGCCAAGCAGGCCTTGCACGCCCGCATCGAGCGCGAGATCGCGCCCATGCGCGAGGTCTACGACAGGTTGATGGCGCACCCGGACGACATCGAGGACATTCTCCAGGCCGGTGCGTCCAAGGCGCGGGCCATTGCCACGCCGCTGCTGGAAACCCTGCGCGAGGCTGTCGGTCTCGGCAAGGGCGACGTCAAAAAGGTGGGCAAGGCCGGCGGCAGGAAGCGCAAGGGCGACAAGGCCGCGCGCGTGGTCAGTTTCCGCGACGCGGACGGCAGCTTCCGCTTCCGTCTGCTCGCCGCCAACGGCGATCAGCTGGGACTGTCGGTGGCGCACGTCGATCCCAAGGCTGCCGGCATGGCCTCGCGGCGGCTGCTGGAGTCGGCGGCGGACATCGAAACCCGCGAAGACGACGGCCGCTTTGCCGTGGTGCTGGGCGAGGAAGTGTTGGCGCATGCCGTGGACGCGGCGGCAGCCGAACGCATCGGCCCCGAGCTTCAGGCGCTGGCGGCCACGCAGGAGACGTGATGCGTTACTTGCCCTTGCTGCTGATGGGCCCGTGGCTGCTGATCCTGGCCTGGGCCTACTGGGCGTACCCCAAGTCGTTGCCGCGTACCGCGATGCGACGTCTGTTCGATGTCGTCGCGCTGGTGCTGGCGGCGTGGGCCACGGTCTGGCTGGCGGGTGTCGGTTACGACGGTTTCGAGGGCGTCGAGGTGGACGAGCTGGGTGTGCGCAGCGGCGCCATCTGGCAGCAGGTCGCGCCGGTGTTGTATGCCTACGGCGGGTTCTCGGCGGTGCTGGTGCCGGCGGCGTTGTTGCGTCAGGGGTGGTGGCGGCGCGCCAAAAGCCGGTAGTTCTTGTCTCTGGGTGTGGGGCTGAGGCCATCGCCTGCAGGGGAGGAGTGTGGTGCGGTTTCAGGCAGGGTCGCTGGCGACCCGTGCGCCGGTGCGTACGCAGTTGCGGCCGTCGCCTTTGGCGATGTAGAGCGCCTTGTCGGCGCGGGCGATGAGGGTGTCCAGGCTGTCGTTCGAGGCAGGCGACTGGCTGGCCACGCCGATGCTGACCGTGATGCTCGCCGAGCCGGTCGGCGTGGTCATTTCCGCGGCCGCGATGTCCTGGCGCAGGCGCTCGGCCATGGCCATGGCCGATTCCAGCGAGGTTTCGGGCAGGCAGATGGCGAATTCCTCGCCGCCGTAGCGCCCGATGATGTCGTTGGCGCGGAGTTGCTTGCGGCAGCGCTCGACCATGATGGCCAGCACGGCGTCTCCCGTGGCATGCCCGCGGGTGTCGTTGACGCGCTTGAAGTGGTCCACATCCACCAGCAGGATGGACAGCGGATGTGTGTAGCGTCGGCAACGCTGCAGTTCGATGTCGGCCTGCTTCACGAACCAGCCGCGGTTGCTGACGCCGGTGAGGCCGTCGGTATGCGCCAGCGTCGCCAATTGCCGGATCAGCCCGGCCTTGTCCAGCACCACGCGTACCTGTCGCGCCAGCACGTTGGTCAGCTCCATTTCGACTTCGCGGAATGCCGTGCCTTCACGTCCGATCAGGAGGATATGGTATTGGCCGCTGGTCGCGTTGAGGGGCAGGGCCATGTATTGGCGGGATCCGGCGGCGAGGCGCGCACGCGGTTCGATGTCGTCCAGACACCAGGGTTGCCCTTGCCGGCAAAGCTCGGCCACCCGGTCGGCATGCCGCTCCATCCAGGCCTGCACCCGCATGAGGTCGATGGCGGCAAAGCCGCGCATGGTGACCAGTTCCATGGCATGGATGCTGCCGGCGTAGTAGGCCGAGTACGGGTGCGGAATGAGGCCGGGGAGGCGCTGCACCAGCTCGGTGGCGATGGCGTGCTCGTCGCTCAGCTGCGAAATGGCATGCACCAGTTCATGCAGCGATTCGGCCCAGCGGCGGCGCTGCTGCTCGCTGGCCAGATCACGCCGGCGGTGGATCCAGGTCGCGAAAACGCGCAGGCCCAGCGCGATCAGCAGCAGGCTCGATGCCACGTAAATCACCCATGCCCAGGGGCTGAGCCAGGGCGGCGGCTGCACGTGAAAATCCAGCGAGGCCAGGTTGGCGCTGGGCTGGCCGTTGCTGTCGACGCCTTTCACGAGCAGCGTGTACTGGCCCGAATCGAGGTTGGTGTAGGTGATGGAGTGGTGGCCGTGCAGTTTGTGCCAGGCGCTGTCGAAGCCTTCCAGGCGATAGCGGAAACTGTTGTTGTCGGGCGAGCTGTAATCGAATACGGCCAGGTTGAAGGTGAGGGTGTTCTGCCAATGCTTGATCGTGAGCGGCCCGCTCGGCAGCGCCAGGCGGATCTGCTTTTTGTCGTGCCCGCTCAAGGTGTAGCCGGTGATGCCCACCCGCGCCTTGGGCATGCCCAGATCCAGGCGCGAGGGATACACCTTGGTCACGCCATGGATGCCGCCGAAATAGAGCACGCCGTCATGGGCGAAGGCCGCCAGCTGGTTGAACTCTTCGTTGGACAGCCCGTCGGCCTGGCTGTAGCTGCGCATCTGTCCGCTGACCGGGTCGATGCGCGCCAGGCCGCGGCTGGTGCTCGCCCAGATCTTGCCGGACGAGTCGCGCAGCAAGGCATAGATGGTGGCGCTGGGCAGGCCGTCGACGATGTCGTAGACGCGTTCGGTTTTCTGCTTCGGTCGATAGCGGACCAGGCCGTCGGCGGTGCCTACCCACAGGCTGCCGTCCGGCGCGGCCAGGCACGACAGGATGTCGCTGGTCGCCAGTACTTCCGCATGGCCCGGCTGGATCGACGGCAGCGTGAAACGCGGGTGCTCCCCGTCGAAACGGCGCAGGCCGTGCTGGGTGCCGAGCCACAGCGTGTTGTCGGCGGTCTGGCACATGGTGGTGACCGAGGCGGGCAGGCCGAGGGGAGCATGGCTGGATGGAAACCGTTGCAACACGCGGCCGCTGGCCGGATCAATGCGCAACAGGGAGGTCATGGCGGCGACCCACAGGCGCCCTTGGCGGTCGTCGAAAATCTGGCTGATGCGCAACGTGTCCTTGCTGTCTTTCGGCGCGGCCAGCGGCACCTTGCGGAAGGGCGTGCCGGTTCCGTCGTTGCGATACAGCCCTTCATCCGTGCCCACCCACAGGCGGCCGTCCGGGCTTCCATGCAGCACGAACACCTGCGCTGCATCGCCGAACACATGCTGGCTGACATCGTGCGGCTGCTTGCCGAAACGCGTCAGGCCGGAGCGGGTTCCCACCCAGGTATTGCCCTGGGCGTCATGGTAAATCGACCAGACGATGCTGTCGGGCAGGCTGCGGGCATCGCCCTTGCGATGGCGGATGGCGCCGAATGCGCTTGAACGCGGGTTGTAGATGTCGAAGCCGCCGCCGTACGTGCCGATCCAGATCAGACCGGTGGCGTCGGTGAACAAAGTCTGCACGGAATTGTTGGACAAGCCGTCCGGATGGGCCGGATCGTGGCGGAAATGCTCGAAGACCCAGCCGCGCCATGATGTATCGAGACGATCCAGCCCGTTGCCGAAGGTGCCTACCCAGATGGCGCCGTTGTGATCCTCGACCATGGCGCGCACGCGATTGCCGGCAAGGCTGTCCGGGTTCGCATCGTCATGGCGAAGCCAGGCCTCGATGCGACGATGGTCGCCGGCCGACAGCACGAACAGGCCGTCCGTGGTGCCGACCCACAGGTGGCCGTCGCGGCTTTCCAGCAGGCAATTGACCGTGCTGCCGGCAAGCGCCTTGGCCATGGCCGGATCGCTGCCCTTGACCGGGCGGAAAGCACGCAGGACGTCGCTGCTCGGGTCGAGATACAGCAACCCCCTCTGGGTTCCCGCCCACAGGCGTCCGCGGCTGTCCTGCATGAGGGTGTAGCTGCGCCTGTCGTGGGTATGCGCATCGCCTACGCCGTAATGGTGAAACGTGCCATCGGGGAGCAGCCGGTCGACGCCTTCGTCGCCGCCCACCCACAGCCGGCCATGGCGATCCAGCAGCAGGGCGTAAAGCTCCTCGCTGGCCAGGCTGCTGGCGTTGTCGGGATCGTGGACGAAATGCTCGAAGCCGCTGCGGTCGGGTTTCAGGCGATTCAGGCCGCCATGCCCGGTGGCGACCCAGACCGAACGGTCGGCGCCGACCACGAGGGCGCGCACGTCATCCTGCGACAGCGACGTGACATCGCCCGGAATGTGGTGGTAGTAGACGAAGCTGTAGCCGTCGTAACGCTGCAGGCCCGACTGCGTACCCAGCCACAGCAGGCCGTCCGGCCCCTGCGCGATCGCGCTGCCCGAGCTTTGCGCCAAACCCTGGACGATGCCGAGGTGCTTGACGTGCAAGGCGTTGGCGCGGGTCGCGACCAGAAGCAGCAGGCACAGGGACAGCAAAACGGCCGCTCGGCGAAACGCGCGCCGCGGCGTATGCACCACCCCCGTTTTCACGCCTGATCCCGATGGTTTGGATGGGCATTCGGCATTGCTTTCCCCCTCCGGAGCAAGACCTGTGTGCGGTGTTCGGCCGACATGCCGCATCCTGAAGATGCGGCCTGTGGCATAAAATCCCTCAAAAGCTGGCGCCTGTTCCCGACGCTTCGATACCTGCCATTTTACGGCAACCGGACCCGGATCGCGGGTTTTCTGTGCCATAGGTCACATTAAACATTTCTGGTCAGCCGTGCATCTCAGCAGATGCGTACGCCATGCGCCTGGCCGCATGATGTGCCATTCCCCCGACTCCGCTCCCCCAAGGATTCCGAATGCGTCCCGGATTTGTTGTTTTCCTGGCATTGCTGCTGCCGACTTGCGCGCTGGCCACCGTTCATATCGACGGCCACATCGAGCCCGGCGAGTGGAAAGGCGCTCGCCACATCACCGATTTCGTCCAGACCCAGCCCATGACCGGCAAGCCCGCCACGTGGCATACCGAGGCATGGATCCTGGCCACGCCCGAGGGCCTGGCCGTGGCCTTCCGCAACACCCAGCCGCCCGGCGTGCCGCGCACGATGCAGCAGGTGCAGCGCGATTTCTACGAGCAGGTGGATCGGAACAATGTGGAGATCGATTTCAATGGCGATGGGCATGTCGGCTACAACTTCACCATCAGCTCCACCGGCGGCATCTACGATGCGGTGATTACCCAGCAGACCCGGTTCGACGACGACTGGGACGGCCTGTGGCAGCACGCGGCAAGCCAGGACGCCGAGGGCTGGACGTCGGAATTCCTGATTCCGTGGTCGATCGCGCCCATGCACAAGGTGACGGGCGGCAAGCGCACCATTGGCATCTATCTCGACCGCGTGGTCGGTTCCACCGGTGAACGCGATTCCTGGCCGGACGCCAGTTTCCAGCGCCCGCGTTTTCTGTCCGATTTCGCGCATATCGAGGTGCCGGCCTACGAACAGTCGCAGTTCGCGATCACGCCTTACGTGTCCGGCCTGTACGACAACGTGCGCAAGCGCAGCCAGATGCGCGAAGGCATGGACATTTTCTGGAAGCCGAACGGCCAGTTCCAGTTGACGGCCACCCTGAACCCCGATTTCGGACAGGTCGAAAGCGACGATCTGGTGGTCAATTTCGGCGCCACCGAAACCTACTTCAGCGACAAGCGGCCGTTCTTCACCGAAAACCAGGGCATCTTCAATTTCAGCCTGCTGGACGACAACAGCGCGCTCGTCTACACGCGCCGCGTGGGCGGCCCGGCCGACAATGGCCGGGGTGTCAGCAACATCAATGCCGCCGTCAAGCTCAACGGCAGCATCGGCACCACCGACTACGGCGTACTCGCCGCCGACGAGCGCGGTGCGGATGGCCGCACCTTTGCCGCCGCGCGCGTCATGCACGATTTCGGCAAGCAGAGCCTCGGCGTACTGGCGACCCGCGTCGAGCGCCCCTTTCTCGACCGCACCGCCAACGTGCTCGGCATCGACCATCACTGGCAGCCGACGAACAACCTGACCCTGTGGACCAACCTGGTCGGCAGCGACATCGTCCAGCAAGGGCAAATCACGCGAGGATCGGGCGCGACCTTCATTGCCGACTACACCATGGACGACGGCTGGCGCCAGCAATGGCTCGCCATGCATTTCGACGACCAGCTCCAGATCAACGACTTCGGCTACCTGGAGCGCAACAACTTCGACTATGTGCACTGGGAAGTGCGCAAGCGCATCACCGACCTGCCGACCGATTCCCGCTACAGCTCGCACGACTGGCAATTCCGCATCGACGCGCTGGACAACGACGACGAGCACCTGCGCCTGCGCCGCCAGTTGCGCATCGGGCGCAGCAGCCAATTGCGCAACGGCGGCAACGAGAACATCCTGCTCAACGTCAACAGCGCGGGCTGGGACGACCTGCTCACGCGCGGCCACGGCGCACTGTTCCTGTCGCCGTCCATGCAGTTCAGTTACGAGTACGAAACCCCGCGTCAGGGCCATTGGTCGTTCGACAGCGAGGCCGACATCATGACCGAAGGCCTGTCCGGCAACCGCGAGCCGGGCTGGGCCGTGAGCTTCGTGCCCACCTACTTCATCAGCAACGCCCTGCGCGTGCATGCGGGGCTGGCCTACCAGCACGTGCCGGACTGGCTGGTATGGCAGCACGACAACCTCATCGGCCGTTTCGACCAGCACCAGATCGAGCTGGACGCCGGCTTCGACTGGGCCATCGACGACCGCCAGGAGTTGCGCCTGAAACTGCAGGCCATCGGTCTGGACGCCCGCCTGCGCGGCGCCTACCTGGTCGCCGACAACGGTCGCGCCGTGCCCAGCAATCAGCCGGTGGAGGATTTCAGCGTGCGCAACCTCGGCATCCAGCTGCGCTACCGCTACAAGCTCGCGCCGCTGTCGTGGCTGTACGTGGTCTACGGCCGCGGCGGCTACATCGAGGAACCGATGGCGCGCAACAGCACCGACCTCCTTAGCCGTGCACTCGGCCTGCGCCAGGACGAGCAATTGCTGGTGAAGCTGAGCTACCGCTTCGGCCTGTAACCCGCCGCCGATTTCCACTCCTTGCGAGTAGGGCGGGCACTGCCCGCCAAAAGGCCGAGCGGCCATGCCCTGTGGCGGGCAGTGCCCGCCCTACGGCATACGACATCATGAATGGAGCCGTCGGCAGGCGGGCTTGACGAATCCGTCAGATGTACCCGAACGCCGGCGGAAAGACGACGACAACCAGGATGGCCCATCCGGCATAGACGTACAGATAATCAGTTTGCCAGCGTTCGAGGCTCGCAAACGATCCGCGCCCGCGCAGAAAGCGCACATAGACCACGGCGGACCAGAGCAGGTTGACCAGCAGGATCATGTTCTCACCGAGGGCAGCCACCCGGTTCGGCGTGAAGCCGAATTCCGAAATGCGTGCGGCAATGGCCCACAGCGCGACCGCGTCCGCCAGCAGGGCGCTGATCACCAGCACGACCTGCAACACGTCGAAGAGACCGGGGGGCGACGACGGATCGCGTGCGGAGATCGCATACAACAGCAGCCCGAGCACGACCACCAGCACCAGGTCGAAGGCGATCAATACGTTGCGCGCGATGTCGATGCCATGCCCGGTTCCGATAAGCGCCGCCAGAAATGCCACGAGCAATGCGGCGAACAGGGGCGTGAACAGCCGCGTCAGTACCGGCGCCATGTTCTCGATCACACTCTGCTTGGCCTCCACCAGCCACGAGGCGACCAAGACCGCACCTGCCGCGCCGCAGGGGATCAGCCACGACAGGAAAGGTTCGACGTCGATGCCGATGGCCTGAAAGATCATCGCCGTCAGCGCCGTGAGGACGCCGCCGCCGAGTGCGATCAGCACGTAATAGATGACGAGCTCGCCCGTGAACCGGATGAAATCCATGCGTCCCGCGACCTGCCTCCAGCGGCCGCCCGCGTAGGCCACGCCGACGATCAGCCAGAGTGCGATCGGCAAGTGCAGAACCGTGAGCGTTTCGGTATCGGCAAGCCCTCCGGTTTTGCCGGGTGGTGCAAATGGCCAGACATTGACGATGACGGCTGCCGCGATGAAGGCCGCCACCAGTCCGCCCAGCGTGCGCATGTCCAGCCGCCGCTTCCAGACGAAAT
>DASSBH010000174.1:0-4154 GCA_035698945.1 Oleiagrimonas sp. | reverse complement strand
ACAACCCGGCCTTCGCCACCGACGACGACAAATTTCCGGATCCGACGCCCAGCCTGTACCCGGATCGACCATTCGACAAATACAGCTGGGGCATGAGCATCGACCTCAACGCCTGCATCGGCTGTGGCGCCTGCACCATCGCCTGCCAGGCCGAGAACAACATTCCGGTGGTCGGCAAGGATCAGGTGCGACGCGGCCGCGAAATGCACTGGATCCGCGTCGACCGTTACTTCGAAGGCGAACCGGCCAACCCGCACAGCTACCCGCAACCGGTGCCGTGCATGATGTGCGAACACGCCCCCTGCGAAGTGGTGTGTCCGGTCGATGCCACCCTCCACGACGACGAAGGCCTCAACCTGCAGGTCTACAACCGCTGCGTGGGCACACGTTTCTGCTCCAACAACTGCCCGTACAAGGTGCGCCGTTTCAACTTCCTGCAGTACGCGGACAAGACCACCGAAGCGCTGATGGCGCAACGCAATCCCGAAGTCAGCGTGCGCCGCCGCGGCGTGATGGAAAAGTGCACCTACTGCATCCAGCGCATCGAAAACGCGCACATCACCGCCGACCGCGAAGGCCGCCGCATCGCCGACGGCGAGGTGGTGACGGCCTGCCAGGCCGTGTGCGCAGCCAAGGCGATTTCCTTCGGCGACCAGGGCGATCCACGCACCAAGGTGTCCGAGGCCAAGGCCTCGCCGCGCGACTACAGCATGCTCAAGGAGCTGGGGACGCGGCCGCATACGACGTATATGGCGCGGGTGCGCAATCCGCATCCGGATTTGGAGGGAAGGTCATGATGGGTCGTTTTAATTTCGCACCCCTGCGGGGCGCGAGTTCATTTCTCTTTTATGAAAAAGAGAAACGAACCAAAGAGAAACCACCCGCAGACAGCGCCCTTCGGGTGCGCTCCCGGGTTCCGGGGTTTTTCCGAAGGGCCTTCCTGGCCCTCGGAAAAAGGCTGGCATCCATGCCAGCCCCCTTCGGGCCTTGTCCTCCACCCGTCCGCCGCTGTCTGAAGGGGAGTTCAGCGGCGCACTGCGCCGCCGCTTCCGCGAACTATCCAGCTTTTTGTAGGAGCCTGCCTGCAGGCGATTCCGTACATCGGGCCATCGCCTGCAGGCAGGCTCCTACAAAATTACGGTGCCAATGGACCTCAAGGCACGTTCTTGCCGCCTGCCCCTCGGTAGGCGGTGGAGCGCGTAGGAAAAGGCCCGTCAGGGTGACCGGCAGGATGCCGGTCATTTTCCCGCGGGCCAGGATGGCCCGTCGGGAAAACCCCGCAGCGCGGAACGCACCCGAAGGGCGCCGGACGGGGGTGCCCTTCTCTTTGGTTCGTTTCTCTTGGGCACGCAAGAGAAATGAACGAGCGCCCGCAGGGCGCGATACCGCCGCAGGCGAAAAACCGACAGGCATGAACCCATGAACACTGTCGCTCGCCAACAAGAATCCAAGCCACCCGTGATCGGTCCCGAGCAGACCCACGCGTCGATCACGCGCACGATCAGCGGCATCACGCTTGAGCGCCGCTTCAGCAAATGGTGGTGGCTGAGCCTGCTGTTCGCGCTGGCACTGACCGGACTGCTGTTCGTCGGCATCTGCTGGCTGCTGTATGCGGGCGTCGGCATCTGGGGATTGAACATACCGGTGGCGTGGGCGTTCGCCATCACCAATTACGTGTGGTGGATCGCCATCGGCATGGGCGGCACGTTCATTTCCGCGGCGCTGCTGGTGGCCGGCAAGGGCTGGCGCAATGCGCTCAATCGCTATGCCGAAACCATGACGGTGTTCGCGGTGTCGGTGTCGGGCATTTTTCCGATTCTGCATCTGGGCCGGCCATGGTTTTTCTACTGGCTGTTTCCGTACCCGGACAAGATGAATCTGTGGCCGCAATGGCGCAGTTCGCTGGAGTGGGATTTCTTTGCCATCGTCGCCTATCTGCTGGTGTCGATCCTGCTCTGGTACGTGGGCATGATTCCCGACCTGGCGACGTTGCGCGATCGCGCCGCAAGCGGCTCCAAGATGACACGCGCACGGCTGTTCGGGTTTTTCGCACTGGGATGGCGCGGCGAGGCGCGGCACTGGAAACGTTTCGGCACGCTCAACCTGATTCTGGGCGGGCTGGCGGTGACGCTGGTGTTTTCGGTGCATTCGATGGTGGCACTGGATTTTTCCGAAGGCATGGTGCCGGGCTGGCATAGCACGATCTTTCCACCGTTTTTCATCGCCGGCGCGCTGTTTTCGGGCTTCGCCATGGTGCTGGTGCTGGGCATTCCGATGCGCCGGCGTCTGGGGCTGGATGCATACATCACCGAGCGTCACATCGAAAACATGGCCAAGATGATGCTGGCTGCCGGGTTGTGGGTGGACTACAGCTACTTTTCCGAAATCTTCAACGCGTTCTACGGCCAGGATCCCTACGAGGTGGCGCTGACGCTGCATCGGTATACCGGCATGTACTGGTTCGTGTCGTGGGGCACGGTGTTGTTCAACGTGCTGCAGATCCAGTTGCTGTGGTTCCGGCGCATCCGGCGCAGTCCGGTGGCGCTGTTCGTCATCAGTCTGGGCGTGCTGGTGGGCATGTGGCTGGAACGCTTCATGCTGATCGTCACTTCGCTTTACGAGGATTTCGTGCCGTCGGCGTGGGGCGCTTTCTACCCCACGTTCTGGGACTTCGCCTTCCTGTTCGGCTCGGTGGGACTGTTCCTTCTGGGTTACCTCTTGTGCACGCGCGCGATTCCGATGTTGTCGATGTTCGAGTTGCGCAAGCTGGTGCACAAGCGCGATGACGCATCGGGAGAAAAATCGTGAGCGGGAACGAGTGCCATGGCTGGGTCGCCGAATTCGCCGATGCCGGGAAGTTGCTGGAGGCGACGCGGCGCGCGCGTCACGAAGGCGGCTACAGCCATATGGAAGTCTATTCGCCGTTTCCCATCGAGGAAATGGACGAGGTGCTTGAGCACACGCCGGACCGCGTGCCGTTGATGGTGCTGGCCGGCGCCATCTTCGGCGGCGTCGGCACGTTCGCGATGGAGTGGTATTCGGCGGTCGTCGATTATCCGATCAATGTCGGCGGGCGGCCGGACAACAGTTGGCAGGCTTTCCTGCCGCCAGCCATCGAAATGACCCTGCTGTTCGCCGCCGTGTTCGGCGCGATCGGCATGCTGGTGTGCAACGGGCTGCCGCGGCTTCACCATCCGCTGTTCGACGTGAAGGCGTTCGAGCGCGTCAGCGACGACCGTTTCTTTCTTGTGCTGCACGCCGACGATCCTTGTTTCGAACCCGAAAAGACGCGGACGTTTCTCGATGCCCTGTCGCCGCTTTCGATCACCGAGGCGACGTCATGAAGCGCACATGCTTCACGCGCCGAGTCCTGCTCATGCTGGGTGCGCTGGCGCTGGCTGGCTGCGAAAGCGGCATGCATGAAATGTACGAGCAGCCCCGCTACGACGTGCACGAACCCAGCTCGCTGTGGTCCAACGGCGATTCCGCGCGACCGCAAGTGCGCGGCACGGTCGCGCGTTCGTCCGGCGCCGATGCCGGCAGCAGCAGCGGGCGCAAGGGGCATGTGCGCCTCGCGCCGAATCCGGGGCCGGTCAGCGGCGTGGATGCGCAAGGGCAGCCGCTGGCGCAAGGCGGCCCTGCGGCGGCGCACGGTCATGCCAACCCGTTGCCGATCACGCCGCAGTTGCTGGCGCGCGGACGCGAACGCTTCAACATCTATTGCGCGCCCTGCCACAGTCGCGCCGGGGATGGCGACGGCATGATCGTCAGGCGCGGCTTCCCGAGACCACCCAGTTACCACACCGCGCGTTTGCGCAAGGCGCCGGACAGTCATTTCTACAAGGTCATTAGCGACGGCTACGGCATCATGTATTCCTATGCCGACCGCGTTTCGCCGCACGACCGCTGGGCCATCGTCGCCTACATCCGCGCCTTGCAATTGAGCCAGCATGCGTCGGCTTCGATGTTGACGAAGCAGGATATCCAACAACTCAGCTTGAGCCCCTCTCCCTCTGGGAGAGGGGCTGGGGTGAGGGTACGCTCTGCCTCGGAGCTTCGCGCAAGCCGTGAACCCTCATCCGTCGCTGCGCGCCACCTTCTCCCGACGGGAGAAGGGAAACAGCAAGGAGCGGCGCGATGAACGTGTGGCTGTG
>DASSBH010000173.1:0-12529 GCA_035698945.1 Oleiagrimonas sp. | reverse complement strand
CGCGCGCAGGCGCGCTCCTACAGGTGGCGTGCGAGGTCTTTTTCGATCTTCGCGGGCGTGTCCGCCGAGGCGTAGCGGCGTACCACGTTGCCGTCGCGGTCGATCAGGAATTTGGTGAAATTCCACTTGATGGCTTTTGAACCCAGCACACCGGGCGCCGCCTCCTTGAGAAATCGGTACAGGGGATGCGCATCGTCACCGTTGACGTTGATCTTGGCGAACAGCGGAAAAGTCACGTCGTAGGTCGTCGAGCAGAATTCGCGGATGGCGTCGGCATCGCCCGGTTCCTGGTGTCCGAACTGGTTGCATGGAAAACCCAGCACCGTGAAACCCTCGTCCTTGTGCGCGCGATACAGCGCCTCCAGCCCCTCGTATTGCGGCGTGAATCCGCATTTGGAAGCCACATTGACGATCAGCAACGGCTTGCCGCGCCAGGCGTCGAGCTTCTGCGGCGTGCCGTCGAGCAGGTCGGCTTCAAAATCGTAAACGGTGGTCATGGGACTTGCCTCGCATGCATGGGACGATGTCAGTGTATGCCAAGGTGCGGGTTCAACCATGCACTGTGATTTTTCCGGAATCTGTGCGAATTATCCGGGTGAGAGCAGGCATGTGGGGGTCGCGTGAGCGACAAGGCACGGCGGGAGCGCTTCGAGGCGTTGTGGCGGGAACACCAGGGCATCGTGCTCAAGGTGGCGAGTATCTACGCCCGTGGTGCGGAGGATCGCCGGGATCTGGCACAGGAAATCGGCATCCAGTTGTGGCGCTCGCTGCATCGCTATGACGAACGCCGCGCAAAGTTTTCGACCTGGCTGTACCGGATTGCGCTCAACACCGCCATTTCGCAGTCACGCCACAAGCGGCACCGGGCGGACGCCTTGTGCGAGCCGCTGCAGCCGTTCCACCTGGACACCATCGGTGGCGACGAGATGGATGACGAGCGCATCGCCATCTTGTATGCCGCCATCGACAGGCTGGACGCCTTCGAGCGCGCCTTGATGCTGCTCTATCTGGAAGGTCGGGATCACGCGGAAATGGCCGAGGTGATGGGCATCAGCCAAACCAACGTGGCCACCCGCATCAACCGCATCAAACACAAACTTCGCAGCCGCGTATCGGCGACGACCCAACCGGAGCACGAGCATGGAACTTGACGACATGAAACTGGCTTGGCAAGCCGTGGAACAACGCCTGGACACACAGTTCGCTTTCAGCCAGCGCCTCTGGCGCGAGCATCGTCTGGACAAGCTGCGTCACGGTTTGCGGCCCTTGCGCTGGGGGCAAGCCGCGCAGATCGCCTTCGGATTTTTCATGATGCTCTGGGGGGCATCGTTCTGGGCCACGCACCTGCACGTGATGCATGCGTTCTGGTGCGGCGTGATCGTGCAGGCCTTCGGCATGGCGATGATCGTGCTGGCCATCCGCTTGTTGCTGCTGGCGCAGGACATCGATTTTGCGGCGCCGGTGCTCGACATCCAGCGGCGGCTTGCCCGCATGCGGGTCTGGCGGGTAAAGGTGGAAGCGCCGCTGATGGTGCTGATGGGGAGCTTCATCTGGATTCCGATCATCTTGATGCTGGTGCAGCGCGACTGGGATCGCCAGGGCTACGATTACTGGAACCGTTTCCCGGGGCTGGTGCCATGGCTGGCGCTGAATGGCCTGGTTGCACTGGTGCTGGCCTTGCTGGTGTACTGGCTGATGAAAAAGGCCGGGCGCGCGCATTGGCTGGAAAAAAACTTTGCCGGAAGCGCCATTCGCCGTGCCCAGGCCGAACTGGATGAGATCATCCGTTTTGAACGCGAGTGACATGACGATCTGTTGTGAATCATGGAATGCACATCGAACGTATCGTGCTTGCCGACGGTCGGCGTGCCATCGGCAAGCATCGTGGCGATGCGCCGCCCGGCTTCTTCGATGCCGAAGCGCACGGTCTGCATTTGCTGCATAAAGCTAATGCGTTGCGCGTTCCCGAGGTGTTCGAAACCCATGCCGATGGCATCGTCATGGAAGACCTGGGGCAGGGCAGGCGTAGCGCGAATTATTGGCAACAGGCAGCGACGGGCCTGGCTGCCCAGCACGCGCGCATCGGGAAAAGCTTCGGGCTTGATCGCCAGGGCTTCTGCGGAGATTCGCCGCAGGACAACACGCCCGACACGGACGGCTGGCGTTTTTTCGCGGAGCGGCGATTGCTGCCGCAAATGCGCGCGGCGCGTGATCGACATCTGATCGAAACCGCGGACGTCGAGGCCATCGAGCATCTGTGTGGGCAGCTTGCGCAGCGCATTCCGGACATGCCGCCGGTGCTGCTGCATGGCGATTTGTGGTCGGGCAATTTGCACGTGTGTGCGGATGGTGCGCCAGCGCTGATCGACGCCGGCGCCGTGCACTATGGATGGGCCGAAGCGGAACTGGCCATGCTGACCCTGTTTGGTTCACCGCCGCCGTCGTTCTTCATGGTGTATGCCGAACATGCGCCATTGCGCGACGACTGGCGCGAGCGTGTTCCCGTCTACAACCTCTATCACCTGCTCAACCACGTGAACCTGTTCGGCAGCAGTTACCTGCCAGCATTACGTGAAACCCTTGCCCGCCTTCCTTCGTTGTAGGAGCCTGCCTGCAGGCGATAGCGCGGGGCCTGATGAAACGCTGAGGCCATCGCCTGCAGGCAGGCTCCTACATTGGATCTTTGGTTCGCCATTCGGTCATGGCACGTCAATGCCAACGACGGTCAGGGCTTGCCGCCAATGATCCGCGGCTCGGGTTCGAGCGTGACGCCGAAGCGCGATTGCACGCCTTCAATGACGCGCTGGGCCATGGCCCACAGTGCCTCGCCCGTGGCTTGGCCGTGGTTGACCAGCACCAGCGCGTGACGGTTGGAAATACCGGCATCGCCCTCGCGAAGGCCTTTGAACTCACAGGCTTCTATCAACCAGGCGGCGGACAGTTTGACCTGCTCGTCCGACACCGGCCATTGCATCATGTCGGGGTGCTCGCGCTGGAGATCGGCGGCCTGTGCGGCGGGCACGATCGGATTCTTGAAGAAACTGCCGGCGTTGCCGATCACCGCCGGATCGGGCAATTTGCGTTCGCGCAGGGTGCGTACGGCCTCGGCCACGAGATAGGGCGTGGGGCGCGGGATGCCCATGCGCGCGAGTTCCTGCCGGAGACCGGCATAATCGAGTTTCAGCGCATGCTCGCGCGGCAACAGGAAACGCACGGCAGTGATGATGTAGCGGTCGCGTTCGCGCTTGAACAGCGAGTTGCGGTAGGCGAAGTCGCATGCGGCGTTGTCCAGGGTGACGACGCATTGCTCGCGGGTGTCCCAGGCTTCGACGCTTTCGATGAACTCGGCCACTTCCACGCCGTAGGCGCCAATGTTCTGGATCGGTGCGGCGCCGACGGTGCCGGGAATGAGGATGAGGTTTTCCAGCCCGGCGAAGCCCTGTCCCAGCGACCAGCGCACGAAGTCGTCCCAGCGTTCGCCGGCGGCGACGGCGATGTGCGTGCCTGCATCGCTTTCATCGACCTCGACGCCGCGCGTGGCCATGACCAGCACGCTGCCGTCGTAGTCGCCGGTGAACAGCACGTTGCTGCCTTCGCCCAGCACCAGCGGCGCGGCGTCCAGCCTGCCCAGCAAACCGGGCAGGGCGCTGGCGTCGTGCAGTTCGGCCAGTTGTCGCGCCTTGGCGGCCACGCGCAGGGTGTTGCGTCCGGCCAGGCTGGCGTCGTTTTCCAATGTGTACGGTGCGGGGGTGGCGACGGTCATCGCGGTGCATCCTGTTGACGGCGGATTTCCTCGACGCACTCACTGACGAGGCGCGGGCCGCGATAGATCAGGCCGGAATAGATCTGCACCAGCGACGCGCCGGCGTCGAGTTTTCGTACCGCCTGATCGCCTTCGAGAATGCCGCCCACGCCGACGATGCCGATGCGGCCTTCGAGGCGTTCGGCCATGGCGCGCAGGATGCTTGTCGAACGATCGAACAGCGGACCGCCGGACAGACCGCCGGTTTCGTGCGCGCTCGGATCGCCGGCAACGGCCTCACGGTCGATGGTGGTGTTGGTGCAGATGACGCCATCGACACTGGCGCCGATGAGTACCTCGACGATGGCGTCGAGCTGGGTTTCGTCGAGATCGGGCGCGATCTTCAGCAGCATCGGTTTGCGCACGCCATGCTGCGTGGCCAGTTTTTCCTGCGCCTCGCGCAAGGCGCCGATAAAACGTTTCAAGGTTTCGGCCTGCTGCAGGTCGCGCAATCCCTGGGTGTTGGGCGAGGAAATGTTGACGGTGACGTAGCTGGCCAGCGGATAGACCCGGCGCAGGCAGGTCAGATAATCGGTGACGGCTTCCGCATTCGGCGTGTCCTTGTTCTTGCCGATGTTGATGCCGAGCACGCCTTTGTAGCTGGCTCGCTCGACGTTGCGCACCAGCGCGTCCACACCGGCGTTGTTGAAACCCATGCGGTTGATGATGGCTTCGTGCGCGGGCAGGCGGAACAGGCGCGGACGCGGATTGCCGCTTTGCGGGCGCGGCGTGACCGTGCCGATCTCGATGAAGCCGAAGCCCAGCGCGGCCAGCGCGTCGATGTACGCGCCGTTCTTGTCCAGCCCGGCGGCGAGGCCTACCGGATTGGGAAAATCCATGTCGAAAACACGCACCGGCAGATCGGCGGGAGCACTCGCGACAAGAGGCGCCAAGCCGCAGCGCCGGGCCATGCCCATGCCGCGGAGCGTCAGATGGTGGGCGGTTTCGGCGTCCAGCTTGAACAGCAGGGGGCGCAGGATGTCATACATGCAGCGGGCGGCCTGGGTGTGTCAGACCAGCCAATGCAGGGCCAGCAACCCGCCGCCGATGCCGGCGGCCACGAACAGCCCGATGCCGCACAGCACCAGAAAAATGCGCAAAAGAATGCGGGCGGCGACGTTGCCGGTACCACGGGATTCGGCGGCTGTATCCATGCTCGTGAAGGATGCGGAAAACCCGGCCATGATCGCATGAATGGCGGTTGCGCGGGTAGGGCGGGCAATGCCTGCCATGGAGGATCCGTGCGCACACTGGTTTTTTGACACGGATCGACGCGGATGAACACGGATGCCAAAAAATCCCTCTTGATCCGCGTCTATCCGTGTTGATCCGTGTCCACTGTACGGTTGCGCTCACGACGTGATTGGCCGCGTCTGGCGGGCATTGCCCGTCCGACGTGTTCAGCCGTTCAACGACTGGCCGCCATCCACGCACAGGGTCTGACCGGTAATCCAGCCGGCCAGTGGCGAAGCCAGGAACAAGGCGACGTTGGCGATCTCCTCGACGGCGCCGTAGCGACCGAATGGAATCCTGGCAAGCGTGGCGGCGTAAAGCTCGGGGTCGTCGTGCTTGCGTTGATCCCAGATGCCCTCGGGAAATTCGATGGAACCAGGCGCGATGGCATTCACGCGGATGCCGTGCTTGGCGACGCGCAAGGCCTGCGAGGTGGTGAAGTGACTCAGCGCGGCCTTGATGGCGGCGTAGGACGGCCCGCTGGCGCGCGGCGCCAGGGCGGCAATCGAACTGGTGTGCAGAATGCTGGCGTGATCCGATTGTTTCAGCCACGGCATGGCGGCCCGTGAAGCGCGAATCGGCGCCATCAGGTCGACGCGGAAATTGGCTTTCCAATCCTCGTCGGCCTCGCGAAAACCGTAGCCGCTGGCATTGTTGACGAGCACGTCGATGCCGCCCAGTGCTTCGGCAGCGGCGGGAATCCAGGCGGCAATGGCATCGGCATCGGCCAGATCGCAGGTACGCGTGTCGATGTCGAAGTCGTCCGATGCCAGTTCGTCGCGCAGATCGGCCAGATGAGCCTCGCCGCGCGAGCACACCGAGACGCTGGCGCCGGCATGCGCAAAGGCGGTCACCATGGCGCGCCCGATGCCCTTGCTGCCGCCGGCAATCACGATCCGATAACCCGAAAAATCAAAACGGACGGTGGCATTCATGGGCAACATCTCCTACACCAAGATAAACATCGCGGGCATTCACAAAGAAAAGGGTAGCCGACAAACGCCGGCTACCCTTGAATCATCCGTGATCGGAGCGGGATGCATGAAGACGAAGCGTATGCCAGCCTCCTGCCACTCGTCCCTCGCCCCTTGTTTCGTCCATCAAATATCGAACTTGATGCCCTGCGCCAGCGGCAGATCGTCCGAATAGTTGATGGTGTTGGTCTGGCGGCGCATGTACGCACGCCATGCGTCGGAGCCGGATTCGCGACCGCCGCCGGTGTCTTTTTCGCCACCGAAGGCGCCGCCGATCTCGGCGCCGGAGGTGCCGATGTTGACGTTGGAAATGCCGCAGTCGGAACCTGCCGACGACAGGTACTGCTCGGCCGCCTTGAGGTTTTGCGTGAAGATGGCGCTGGAAAGGCCCTGGGCCACGCCGTTCTGCATGGCGATGGCCTCGTCCAGCGTCTTGAACGGGATCACGTACAGGATCGGCGCGAAGGTCTCGGCCTGCACGATCTCGTCCTCGTTCTTGAGGCCGGTGATGATAGTCGGCAGCACGAAGTTGCCCTTGCGATCGGTCAATGCCTCGCCACCAGTACGCACGGTGCCGCCGGCAGCCTTGGCTTTCTCGATGGCGGCCAGGTAGGCCTTGACGGCATCTTCGCTGTTGAGCGGGCCCATCAGGGTCTTCGGGTCGGTCGGGTCGCCGATCTTGCCTTCGACCTGCTTGTAGGCGGCGATCAGCTTGTCGGTCACTTCCTCGGCGATCGACTCGTGCACCAGCAGGCGACGCGTGGAGGTGCAACGCTGACCGGCGGTGCCGACGGCGCCGAACACGATGGCCGGGATGGCCAGCTTCTGGTCGGCGCTCTCGTCCATGATGATGGCGTTGTTGCCGCCCAGCTCCAGCAGCGAGCGGCCCATGCGGCGCGCCACGCATTCACCGACGTGACGACCGACCTTGGTCGAACCGGTGAAGCTGACCAGGTTGATGCGCTTGTCGTCAACGAACTGCTGCGCCAGTTCGGAGCCGGCGTCGTTGAACAGGAAGAAGATGTCCGGGAAACCACCGGCCTTGAGCGCCTCGTTGCAGATCTTCATGGTGGCGATCGAGGTCAGCGGGGCCTTGGGCGAAGGCTTCCAGATGCAGATGTCGCCGCAGGCGGCGGCCAGCATGCAGTTCCAGGCCCACACCGCGACCGGAAAGTTGAAGGCGCTGATGACGCCGACCAGACCGAGCGGATGGTACTGCTCGTACATGCGGTGGCCGGGGCGCTCCGAATGCATGGTGTAACCGTGCAGCATGCGGCTCTGGCCGACCGCGAAATCGGCGATGTCGATCATCTCCTGCACTTCACCGTCGCCCTCGGGCTTGATCTTGCCCATTTCCAGCGACACCAGTGAACCCAGCGCATCCTTGTGCTTGCGCAGCGCCTCGCCACACAGGCGCACGGCTTCGCCACGCACCGGGGCAGGTGTGGTGCGCCATACCTTGAAAGCTTCCTGCGCGCGCTTGACGATGGTTTCGTAATCGGCGGCGGAAGAGGCATGCACCTTGGCGATCACTTCGCCGGTAGCCGGATTCTTCGGTTCCAGCGTGCCGGCATCGGTAGTCTTGGACCACTCGCCATTGCCGAGGTAAGTGCCTGAATTGACGTCGGAAAGGCCGAGTGCCTTGAGAATATCGTGGGACATGAAGGCTCCTGCATGGAACGCGCGGAAGACGTTCCGCGCAAAACGAACAGTCTAACAGATGCCGCCATGGCGTTCTTTCATGAGGCGGATCCGCGGGCAGAAGGAGCTGTCTGTCCGAACACCATGATCCGTAGGAGCCAGCCTGCTGGCGATGGCTGGATTATTCCGCACATCCGGGCCATCGCCAGCAGGCTGGCTCCTACGAAAAGCAGAGCGGCAAACCTGCGCACGTGCAGGGCTTGTTCGGCAGGCAGTGCCCGCCCTACGCGGAGATGGCGGGGTTGGTTACGCTTTTCCCCGAGTCCGGAGCAAAAACTGGCGACCCCGACAGGATTCGAACCTGTGACCTGCCGCTTAGGAGGCGGCTGTTCTATCCAGCTGAACTACGGGGCCGTGAACTTTTCATTTTCGCATGAATGACAACCTCTGTCGCTGCACCCGCTGGTTGCCGTGTATCTTGTGGCTGGTGCTAGCATGCGATTTTGCCGTTTTGACGGGAGCCTGTCATGCATGTGGAAACCAAGTTGCCCAAGGTGGGAACCACCATTTTCAGCGTGATGAGCCAGCTGGCAGTGGAGCACAAGGCCGTCAACCTGGGTCAGGGGTTTCCCGATTTCGAACCGCCGGAAGCTTTGTGCAATGCCGTCACGCGGGCCATGGCCACCGGTCAGAACCAGTATGCGCCCGGCATCGGCATGGGGCCGTTGCGCGAACAGATCGCGCTCAAGACCGAGCGCCTGTATGGCCGCCGAGTCAGCCCCGATACCGAAATTACCGTCACTTCCGGCGCCACCGAGGCCATCTTCGCGGCCATTGCCGCCGTGGTGCGGGCGGGCGACGAGGTGATTGTGTTCGACCCGGCCTACGATTGCTACGAGCCGGCCATCGACCTGCAGGGCGCACGCGCCGTGCATGTGCCGCTGGCGTTGCCGGATTTTCACGTGGACTGGCAACGGGTACGCGACGCGGTGACGCCGCGCACACGCATGATCATGGTCAACAGTCCGCACAACCCCAGCGGCGCGGTGCTGAGTGCCGCGGATCTCGACGCATTGGCAGACATCGTGCGCGACACCGGCATCATGGTGCTGTCCGACGAGGTCTACCAGCACATCGTCTACGACGGCGCCGAACACCAGAGCGTATTGCGGCACGACGAGCTGGCCGAGCGCAGTTTCGTGGTCAATTCCTTCGGCAAGACATGGCATTGCACGGGTTGGAAGGTGGGCTACTGCGTGGCGTCCAAGGCGCTGTCGGCCGAGTTCCGCAAGGTGCACCAATATCTGACGTTCTGCACCTTTCGTCCGGCCCAGGTGGCGCTGGCCGAAGTGCTGGAAAACCATGCCGAGCACTACCTCGGTCTCTCGGCCTTCTATCAGTCCAAACGCGACTACTTCCGCGACTTGCTGAAAGACTCCAGGTTCCGGTTGCTGGACGTGCCGGGTGGCTATTTTCAACTGGTCGACTACAGCGCCATTCGCGACACCGACGACATCAATTTCAGCGAGTGGCTGGTGCGCGAAGGCGGTGTGGCCGCGATCCCGCTGTCGCCGTTCTACGAAACCCCGCCGACATCGCGCCTGCTGCGCCTGTGCTTCGCCAAGAGCGACGCCACCATGCAGGCGGCTGCCGAACGCCTTTGCCGGCTGTGAGAAGGCTCATGCAGAATTTCCGAGTTTCCCTGGTGCAGGGCGATACCCGCTGGCACGATCCAAAGGGCAATCACGATTACTACGGCAAGTTGATCAAACCTTTGGCCGGGCAGACCGATCTGGTGGTGTTGCCGGAAACTTTCACCAGCGGTTTCTCCAACGCTGCGATCGAGCAGGCCGAAGACATGCACGGGCCGACGCTGGACTGGTTGCTGGAGACCTCGCGCCGCCTGGATGCCGCCATCACCGGCAGCGTGCAGATCAAGGCCGACGGCGCGCAGGGGCAGGGTGTCTACAACCGCATGCTGTTCGTGACGCCGGATGGTGACGTCCAGCATTACGACAAACGCCATTTGTTCCGCTATGCCGACGAACACAAGCGTTATGCGGCTGGCGCCGAACGGCTCGTCGTGACCTGGCGCGGTTGGCGCATTCTGCCGCAGGTTTGCTACGACCTGCGCTTTCCGGTGTGGATTCGCAACCGTCGCGACGCGTCCGCCGAAACCGGCATGGAATACGACCTGATGGTGTTCGTGGCCAACTGGCCATCACCACGCCGCAACGCCTGGCGCACGCTGCTGCGGGCACGGGCCATCGAGAACCTTGCCTGCTGTGTCGGCGTCAATCGCGTCGGTATCGACGGCAACGAACATGTTTACACCGGCGACAGCGCCGCGCTGGATCCGCTTGGCGAACCGTTGGTCGATCTGGGCGCGAAGGAACAGGTGGTGACGGTCACACTGGACGCGAACCAGTTGCTCGAACATCGCCGGCATTTTCCGGCCTGGATGGATGCCGACGCCTTCGAATTCGGCCAGGGCGCGTAAGGCGGGCATTGCCCGCCATGGAATGTTTGTGCAAACGCAGGCCGTGTTCGGCGGGCAGTGCCCGCCCTACGTGGAAAATGGGGACATTGCCAAACACACGAGTCCCGTTAAAGGATGTCCAGCACCGCTTCTGGCGGACGGCCCAGAGAGGCCTTGCCGTTGGCCAGCACGATGGGGCGCTGGATCAGGCGGGGATGCTCGACCATGGCGTCGATCAACTGCTTGCGCGTGAGGCTGTTGTCGGACAGGTTGAGTTCGGTGTACTCGGCTTCGGTGGGGCGCATCAGCTGGCGCGGTTCCAGCTTCAGCAGGCGCAGGATGCGATCGAGTTCGTCGGCATCCGGCGGCGTGTCCAGATACTTGATGACTTCCGGTTCGATGCCGCGTTCGGCAAGCAGTTCCAGGGTGGCGCGGGATTTGGAACAGCGGGGATTGTGATAGATGCGTACGGCACTCACGTGTGGATTCTCCTTGGAAACGTCGAACAACCTTGCATGAAACAGCATCCCGCCGAGACGCCATGGCGTGTCGGGATACGGGAGCGGCAGCAGGTTTTTTACGAATGACCGCCCCGGCGCGGACCACCGCCACGACGCGGGCCGCCGCCGTGGCCGCCACCACCGCCCTTGCCTGAACGGTTGCCGGGCTTGCCGCGACCGCCCTTGTTGCCGCCGCCCTTGTTGCGGTTGTCGCCGGCGAACCAGGTGCGCACCGAAGGCAGTTCCTGGCCCGGCGCCACGCTGCGCTTTTTCTTGTGCTTGTTGTGCGGCCTGGGCTTGTCCGGGAGGGCCACGTTGCCGTTGACGTCGCCATTTGGGCGACGCTTGCGCCGACCGCCGCGGGGCGGCGTGTCGTCGCGGATACGATCGTAAGCGGTCAGTTCGCGAGCCTCGTTCTGATAGGCGCCGGTCCATGCCTTTGGCTGGTTGCGGCGATCGGGCTTGAATTCGGTGACGCTGCGCTGGGCGCGGCGCTGGCGCAGCACCGGCGACAGGGTCAGCGCCGGTTGCGGATCGCTCAGCTTGGCCTTGCGGCGCAGCTCGCGGACGGTGTCGGCATCCAGTGTTTCGGACTGGCCGCGACGCAGGTTGCGGGGCAGTTCGATGCTGCCGTAGCGGATGCGTTTGAGGCGGCTGACCAGGAAACCCTGCGAATCCCACAGACGGCGCACTTCGCGGTTGCGGCCTTCGCCGATGGTGACGCGGAACCAGCTGTGGCTGGCACCCTGGCTGATGACGGCGATGTCGTCGAAACGAGCGGGGCCGTCTTCCAGTTGCACGCCGGCCTTGAGTTTCTCCAGCACCTCGGGTGGCACCTCGCCGTGCACGCGGCACAGGTATTCGCGCGCGATGCCGGTGCTCGGGTGCATCAGCGCATTGGCCAGGTCACCGTCGGTGGTCAGCAACAGCAGGCCGGTGGTGTTGATATCCAGACGGCCCACGGCGATCCAGCGCGCACCCTTCACCTGGGGCAGCTGCTCGAACACGGTCGGACGGCCCTCGGTGTCGTCGCGCGTAACCAGCATGCCTTCGGGCTTGTTGTAGATGAGCACCTCGGCGTTTTCGCGCGTGTCGGTGGCCACCACGAACTGGTGGTTGTCGATGACCACGCGATCGCCGGTGCTGACGCTGGAGCCGACCTGGGCGACTTCGCCGTTGACGGTGATCTCGCCGTTGGCGATGCGCTGTTCCAGCATCCGGCGCGAGCCCTGTCCGGCATTGGCCAGCACCTTGTGCAGGCGCTCTTCCAGCGTTGGGGAACGGCTGTCGGCGTTGTCGTGTTTGAGGGACAGTACGGAACGGTTTTGCGCGCTCATGCGCGATCCTCCTCGGGATTTTCCTGTTCGGCCAGGGACGGTTCGGTGTCCGTGGCGACGGCCTCGGCGGCCTCGTCGATGTCGGGTGATGTGTCGGTGTCGGCTTCCGCGTCGGACTCATCGCGCGCGTCGGCATCCGTCGTTGTTTCCGACGATGCCTCGGCTGCCGGCGGTGGGCCGACCTGGGCCGATCCGTCCTCGAAGGCCAGCTGCGGATCCAGCGCATCGAGGTTGAGAATGTCGGCCAGCGGCGGCAGCTCGTCCAGCGACTTCAAATTGAAATAATCGAGAAACGTGCGCGTGGTGCCGAACAGCGCCGGACGACCGGGCGCGTCGCGGTGGCCAACCACGCGAATCCATTCGCGCTCTTCCAGCGTCTTGATGATGTGGCTGGAAACGGTGACGCCGCGCACCTGCTCGATTTCGCCGCGGGTGATGGGCTGGCGGTAGGCAACCAGCGCCAGGGTTTCCAGCAGCGCGCGGGAATAGCGGCTGGGGCGCTCGGTCCACATGCGCGCGACCCACGGGTGGATTTCCTGGCGCACCTGAAAGCGAAAGCCGCT
>DASSBH010000172.1:0-12212 GCA_035698945.1 Oleiagrimonas sp. | reverse complement strand
GTTTGGACGTTCTTGCTTCTTTGGACATGCATCCAACGCAAGACGCCCACACAAGTTACCTGCGCACACTGTCAAAGATCCTGCTCTGAACCCTCATCAGAAGGTTCATGCTGCGTGGACATTTCGTCCCGAGCGAGCCGCCTAGTATAGATCGTTTTGCGGTTCCGTCAACACCCTTTGGCGAAAAATTCTTGCCGGAGGTGTGCGGCCGTTCGCGACGTCTGTCCCAAGCGGGGCGCGAACTTTAGCCTTGCGTATCCGGGTTTGGCAAGCAGTTTCTGAAAATTTTTCGCAAGCACCTGTCAAACCTGAAATTTTACTTTTCCACAGCCCCGCCTTCGCGCAGGCGAACGCGCGCGAAGTTGCGCTTGCCGATCTGCAGAACCCCTTCGAAACCGGGCGTGAACATCCGCTGCGCGTCTTCGACCACTTCGCCGTCGATGCGCACGGCGCGTTCCTTGAGTTTGCGGTTGGCTTCCGTGTTGCTGCCGGCCAGGCCGGCCGCCTTCAGCAGGGCCGGCAGACGCAGACCTTCGACAGGCACGGCGATCTCGTTGAGCGGGAGCAGCGAGGTGTCGCCCTGCCCCCGCACCACGGCGTGCCAACCGGCCAGGGCCTTTTCGGCGGCCGCCGCGCCGTGGAAGCGCGTGGCCAGTTCACGCGCCAGGCCCAGTTTGGCATCGCGCGGATTGAGCTGGCCGGCGGTCACGTCGCGTTTCATCCGCGCCAGTTCGTCCATCGACACGTCAAAGCTGAGCAGCTCGAACCAGCGCCACATGAGATCGTCGCCCACCTTCATGGTCTTGGTGACCATGTCGATGGCCGGCTCGTCGATGCCGATGTAGTTGCCCAGCGATTTGGACATCTTGTTGACGCCGTCCAGGCCTTCCAGCAACGGCATGGTGAGCACGATCTGCGGCTTCTGCCCGTAGTGCTCCTGCAGGCCGCGCCCCATCAGCAGGTTGAACTTCTGGTCGGTGCCGCCCAGTTCGACGTCGGCTTTCAGCGCCACCGAATCGTAGCCCTGCACCAGCGGATACAGGAATTCGTGGATGGCGATGGGTTGCTGCGCCTTGTAGCGCTTGTCGAAATCATCGCGTTCAAGCATGCGCGCCACGGTGTGCTGCGCCGCCAGCCGGATCATGTCGGCCGCACCCATTTTGCCGAACCACTCGGAGTTGAAGCGCAGCTCGGTCTTGTCGCGGTCGAGCACCTTGTAGACCTGCGCGGCGTAAGTCTCGGCGTTGGACTTCACCTCGTCGACAGTCAGCGGCTTGCGCGTGACGTTCTTGCCGGTAGGGTCGCCGATCATGCCGGTGAAGTCGCCGATCAGGAAAATGACCTGATGTCCCAAATCCTGGAACTGGCGCATCTTGTTGAGCAGCACCGTATGACCCAGATGCAGGTCGGGCGCGGTCGGATCGAAACCGGCCTTGATGCGCAACGGACGCCCGATTTTCAGGCGCGTTTCCAGCTCGTCGGGCTTGAGGATTTCGTCGGCGCCACGGCCGATCAGCGCAAGGGCCTGCGCAAGGTCGTTCATGAGTGGGTTCCACCAGGCAATAGACAAAGCCGGGCCTGATCGACCCGGCTGAACAGGGTTAATTGTGCGTTAACCTCGTGTGACGCGCAACACATTGATACCAAACAATTATTGACGCCAACCTTGCATCACCGCTAAGGTGCGTCAAGTTTGACCAATGTACGAGAATAACAAGATGGGCGAGGAACATCAGGGGGCACATGGCGCGCGCCGGGAAGCCATTCGGCGCAAGGTGCAGCGACGGCACGTGGGTTTCTACCGCCATTGTTCGCATTGGTCTTTTGCCGATTGCAACACGGCGCAGCCTTTGCACTGGCGCCGCGAGCACTGGATTCTCGTGGCCACGGTGGCCTTGATGACGCTGCTTTCGGCCGTGGCCATTCCCGGCTGGGCGCATGCGATGAAACGCACCGCGACCACGCCGCCGCAGATCAACCTGCCGCTGACGCTGCCCGCCCTGCCGCCGACGACAAAATCCACGCCGGATCCCCTGTGGCGCAACGTCACGGTGAAGTCAGGGCAGACCCTGTCGAACATCTTCCAGTCCGAGGGCCTGAGCCTTGCGGACATGCACATGGCCCTGGACGCCACCAAGGACTCGCACGTACTGACCGACATCTACCCCGGCGACACGTTCGGTTTTCTGCTCGACGCCAAGGGCCATCTGAAAGCCATGCGCTTCGAGCCGGACATCGCCCATCAGGTGACCCTGCATTTCGAAGACGGCAAAACCACCCGATCCGTGCGCACCTGGACACTGCAGAACCGTCGCTACATGGCCCATGGCGTCATCAATTCCTCGCTGTTCTCCGCCGGGCACAAGGCCGGGTTGAACCGGGAGACGATGTCGCAGCTGGCCCACGTGTTCCAGTCGGAAATCAATTTTTCCAGGCAGGTGCGCGCCGGCGACCAGTTCACGGTGATCTACGATCTGGTGTATCGCAACGGGGTCTACATGCAGGCCGGTCCCATCGTCGCCGCCGAGTTCATCAATGGCGGCAAACGCTACACCGCCTTCCGCTTTACGCTGCCGAACGGTCAACCGGGCTATTTCACCGAAGACGGTCGTCCTTTGCGCACTTCGCTGCTGCGCACGCCGGTTTCCTACTCGCGGATTTCGTCCTCGTTCGGCTGGCGCATGGATCCCGTGCTGCACTCCCGCCATCTGCATGCGGGCGTCGATCTGGCCGCTCCCAAGGGCACTCCCATCCATGCCGCCGGCAACGGCGTGATCACCGTGCGCGGCTGGGTGCGCGGCTACGGGCGTTACATCCGCATCCGCGACACCTCCACCATCAGCACGGCCTACGCGCACATGTCGCGCTACGCTCCCGGTCTGCACGTGGGTTCGCGCGTCCATCAGGGTCAGGTCATCGGCTATGTCGGCGAAACCGGCTGGGCCACCGGCCCGCACCTGCACTATGAAGTGCGCGTCCACGGCAAGCCGGTCAATCCGCTGACCATGACGCTGCCCAAGCCCGCGCCGCTCAAGCCTGCGCTGCTGGCCAGCTTCAAGCAGCACACCCGGCCCCTGCTGGCGCGACTGCAGCGTCTGAACGACAACATGCAGCTGGCCCGCGCGGAACAGGCCGGCGGCAGCACCGTCCACGCCGACTGAACATGACCGCCAACCGGTCTGCCGACGACCTGTACGTGGGTCTGATCTCCGGCACCAGCGCGGACGGCATTGATGTCGTCCTGTGCCGGTTCGAACCGCGACCGCAACTGCTCGGCGCGCTGACGCATCCATGGCCGGACGCCTTGCGCTCGCGCATGCTGGCCGTCGCGCAGGGCGAGGAAGCCATCGACCTGGATACCTTTGGAAGACTGGACTCGGCCATCGGCCTGTGCTTTGCCGAGGCCGTCCAGGCTTTGCTGACAACCAGCGGCCGAAGCGCCGACGAGATCCGCGCCATCGGCTCGCACGGCCAGACGCTGCGCCATCGACCCGATGGCGAGCGTGCCTTCACGCTGCAACTCGGCAACCCCTGGCTGATTGCCGAACACTGCGGCATCGACACGGTGGCCGATTTCCGGCGTGCCGACATGGCTGCCGGTGGACAAGGCGCACCTCTGATGCCGGCCTTTCATGCCGCCATCCTGGCGGCGCACGACCACACCCGCGGCGTGCTCAACCTGGGCGGCATCGCCAACCTCACCGTGCTCGGCGCCGACGGCAGCGTGCGCGGTTTCGACACCGGCCCAGCCAACGGTCTGATGGATGCCTGGTGCCAACGCCATACCGGTCAACCGTTTGACAGCGACGGCGTCTTTGCCGCACAGGGAAAGTGCGACGATGCCCTGCTGGCGCATTGGCTGGCCGATCCCTATTTCGCCCTGCCGCCCCCGAAAAGCACCGGACGCGAATACTTCCACCTCGAATGGCTGGAGTCTCATCCGCGCACCGCTGCGCTGGCCCCTGCCGACGTACAGGCGACGTTGTTGGCGCTGACGGTGCGTAGTGTCGCCGATGCCGTCCAGACCCATGCCGAAGCGGCCAGTGACATCCTGGTTTGCGGCGGCGGCGTGCACAACCGCGTGCTGATGGATGCCCTGGCGCAAGCTCTGGCGCCACGCGAGGTGCACTCGACCGCGATGATGGGCGTCGATCCGGATTACATGGAAGCGATGGGTTTTGCCTGGCTGGCGCGCCAGCATCTGGAAGGTCTGCCGGGCAATCTGCCTTCGGTGACCGGGGCGCGCGGCAAGCGGCTGCTGGGTTCCCTGCACCGGGCGCCACGGCCTTTTGCATGATCGGCGGTTCAGTCAGCCGCCTTCGTTTTTCATCTGCTCCGGTTCGGCCGACGACAGGGCCTCGAGTGCCTCCTGGAAGGCCGCGGTCTCACTGGCGTCCCACGTGCCGCCCAGATTCGCCACGCTGCGGAACTCGTGCTCATGCGAGGAGGCAAAAGCGTCTCCGCCCATGCCCAGGCCATAGCGCAGGCCGTGCAGGATGACGTCATTGATCGACCACTGGCGTTCGCGCGCAAGTGTCTTGATGCGTTCGGCCATGGCATCATCAATATGGCGAACCACGATGTCCGGCATGGCATTCCCCATGTCTCAACTCATGTCACCCCTGTTCGTCTATTCTGGCAATTTTTTGGCGCGCCGTATACCGACTCCGTCACGCGGACGATTTTTCATTCACACAGGCATGCACCCTCAGGCATCCGGTTCCAGCACCCGCGACTGGCGCGCCAGCCACCACCACAGCAGCAGCGTCGGTACCACCGACAGGGTGCTGAACACATAGAACGCGCTGTAGCTGCTCGCCTGCACGATGAAGCCGGATACGCCACCGATCAGCTTGCCCGGCAGGTTGGCCAGCGAACTCAGCAGCGCGTACTGCGTCGCGGTGAATTCGCGGCTGGTCAGGCTGGACAGAAAGGCGATCAGCACCACGCCGGCAAAACCCAGCGCGCCGTTGTCGCCGGAAATCGCCGCCAGAAAAGCCCACTCCGCGCCCGGATAAGTCGCCATCAGCAGGTACAGCAGGTTGGAAACGGCCAGCGCCAACGCCGCGATCACCACCGACTTGCGCAGACCCAGCGCGCTCACCGACACGCCGCCGAGGAACGCGCCGCCGATGCCGATCCACACGCCGTAGAGCTTGGAAACCGTGGCGATCTGTTCCTTGGTGTAGCCGGTGTCGATGTAGAACGGCCCGTTGATCGCGCCCAGCATCTGATCCGGCAGCTTGAACAGGCCCACGAACACCAGCAAAGCGATGCCGACCGCCATGCCGTAGCGGCGGAAAAAATCCATGAACGGCTGCGCGAAGGCTTCGGCGAAATCGGGCCGCTTGAGCGCGCGCTCGACCGGCGGCTCGCGTGCGATCAGCGCGGTGGCAAGCGGTATCAGCAACGCGCCGGCCATGCTGAAATAGGCCACGCGCCAGCCGCCCAGCGCGGCGATGTACAGCGCACCCGCGCCCGAAAGAATGATGCCGAAGCGGTAGCCCAGTGTATAGGTGGCCGCCAGCGCCGCCTGTGCGTCCATCGGCGCGATTTCGATGCGATAGGCATCGACCATGGTGTCCTGCGTCGCTCCCGCGAACGCGGTCAGTGCCGCCAGTGCGACGAACAAACCCAGTTGCGACGGTCCCACCGCACCCATGCCGGCCAGGGCCGCGATCAACACCATGATCGCCAGCACCAGCCAGCCGCGCCGACGCCCGAGCACGCCCAGCAGTGGCGCCTTCCAGCGATCCAGCAGCGGCGCCCACACGAACTTGAACACGTAGAACATGCTGACGTAGCTCAACAGGCCGATGGCGCCGAGCTTGAGCCCCGCCTCACGCAGCCAGATCGACAGTGTGTAGCCGACCAGTAAGAACGGCAGCCCGGAGCCGAAACCCAACGCGCACATTGTGCCCGCCGACGGTGTACCGAACGCGGCCAGGATGCCGCGCCAACCCTTGAATTTCGCCTTGTCGGGCTTGCTCACTGCGCGAAATCCAGAGTGTAGGGCGCGTGGTCGGAGAAACGTTCGTCGCGGTACACCGAACAACCTTGCAGCCGTTCGCGCAGCGACGGCGTGACCAACTGATAATCGATGCGCCACCCCACGTTGTTCTCGCGCGCGCGGCCACGGTTCGACCACCAGGTGTATTCGATCGCGTCCGGCTTGATCGCGCGGAAGCTGTCGAGCCAGCCGTGCTCCGGCGCCGCCGTGCCGTCACCGCAGGCATCGGCGACGATGCCGTTGAGCCAGGCGCGCTCGGCGGGCAGGCAGCCGGAGTTCTTCTGGTTGGATTTCCAGTTCTTGATGTCGCGCTCGCTGCGCACGATGTTCCAGTCACCGCAAACCACATAGTCACGGCCGCTGGCCAGCCACTCGCCGAGGATCGGCGCGAACCACTCCATGATGCGGAACTTGTACTGCTGGCGCTCGTCACCCGAGGATCCCGACGGCAAATACAGCGACACCACCGACAGATTGCCGAAGCGCGCCTCGATGTAGCGGCCCTCGCAATCGAAATCCTCGCGACCCAGTTCGGTCAGCACGACATCCGGCTCACGCCTGGAATAGATCGCCACGCCGGAATAACCCTTCTTGCAACGCGCGTCGTGGAAGCAGTCGTGGTAGCCCGCGCGGGTGAACATCGGATCGTCCACCAGCTGATCCGTGCGCGCCTTGGTTTCCTGCATGCACAATACATCGGCATCGTGACCCTCGAACCAGTCGAAAAAGCCCTTGCGCGCGGCCGAGCGGATACCGTTGGCGTTGAAACTGACGATGCGCATGCACTGATTCTCCGATTCAAAGTCTGGCGGCGCGAACGACGCCATCAGGCGGCGTGCGGCATGATGCGGCATCATAACAACCTTGCCGACGCGGTTCGGCCTTCTTTTCCCTTCATCTGTCATCGATCGGACATGCACGCCTACCAACACGATTTCATCGAACTGGCCCTGGAAAGCGGGGTGCTGCGCTTCGGCGAGTTCACGCTCAAGTCGGGCCGTCAGAGCCCGTATTTTTTCAATCTGGGGCAGATCGCCTCGGGAGCGGCTTTGATGCGTCTCGGCGCGGCCTACGCCGCACGTCTGGCGCACGATGCGCTGGACGTGGACATGCTGTTCGGCCCCGCCTACAAGGGCATCACGCTGGCCGCCGCCACCGCCATGGCGCTGGCCGCCAAGCACGGCCGCGATCTGCCTTTTGCCTACAACCGCAAGGAAGCCAAGGATCATGGCGAGGGCGGCTCGCTGGTCGGCGCGCCGCTGGCCGGCCGGGTGCTGATCGTCGACGACGTCATCACCGCCGGTACCGCGGTGCGCCAGTCGCTGGCATTGATCCACGAACACGGCGCCACTCCGGCCGGCGTGCTGGTGGCGCTGGACCGTCAGGAGCGCGGCCAGGGCGAACTTTCCGCCACCCAGGAGATCGGCCGCGAATACGGCATTCCGATCCTGGCGATCACCGGTCTGACCGAAGTGATGGATTATGCTGCCAGCCAACCCCGACTGGCTGCCGAGCATGCACGCCTGACCGCCTATCGCGAACGTTACGGGGTTGTCTGAAATGTGCGCCGATTCCGCACCATCCATCACCCCGAAGTGATACCTTGAGCAAGGGAGGCACACGTTTCCATGCGCCTGATACTCCGAACTCTCAGCGTCATCCTCATCGGCCTCGCCGCCAGCGCGCAGGCCGGCCAGCCGCAAAACACCACTTTCCGCTATCGCTGGGTGGACGCTACCGGCTTGCCGCATTACAGCGACAGCCTGAGCATCAAGGCGATCAAGTACGGCTACGACGTGCTGGACGCCAGAGGCATGGTGGTGCGCCGCGTGCCCGGCGAAATGTCCAGCGCCGAGCGCAAGCTGGCCGACGCCAAGGCCGCCCGTGCGGCCTCCACCCGCGAGGCGGCTCTGGATCAGCAGGAACAGGATCGCCAGATGCTGATGGCCTACCCCACCGAAGCCTCCTACGCGGCGGCGCAGCAGGCACGCCTCGACAGTCTGGACGATCATATCCACACCACCCGGATGAACCTGCAGTCGCAGGAACAGAACCTGGCCCAGTTGCTCGACCGCGCCGCCGACTACAGCAGCCAGGGCACGACCGTGCCGCATGCGCTCACCCAGCGCATTGCCGAACAAAGCCAGACCGTCACCGCGCAACGCCAGTTGCTGAAGCAGCAGCAAGCCAGGAAAGATGACCTCGGCAAGCAGGTGAAGGACAACATCGCGCATTACCGCACATTGAGCGCCAGGCAGCAGGTGCAGTTCGGCCAATAAGTCCTGCGGCCACTCCACGCATTTCGGTGCCGAAGACTTGGACACGGATCAACGCCGATGAGCGCGGATCAATATCCATCTTTTCGTATCCGCGTCGATCGGTGTCGATCCGCGTCAAAATCCAGCATCGGCGCATCACATGGCCCTCCTGCGGCGGGCCATGCCCGCCCTACAGGAGCTGGCTTGCGCAGGGTGGGGCCGAAAAAAAACCTCCCCGCGAAGAGGGAGGTTTTTTGTGGTTGGCAATGACCTCGGTTCAGAAGGTGTATTGCACCTGCAGCGCCAGGAGGTTGCCGTAGTCGTCGTACTCGCCGGTGATCGTGTCGCCGGTGGAATCCGTGGCATTGATATGCGCGGCGTTGACGAAAATGTGCATGTAGGAAGCATCCACACGCCAGTTGTCCGAAGCCTTGTAGCCGATGCCGACGGACACCAGTTTGCGGGTGGAATCGGGCACGCGCGGATCACGCGTGGCCACGTGGGTCGGCGAGGTATCCACTCCCAGACCGCCACGCAGGGTCAGGCGATTGTTGACGTACCAGTCCGCACCCACGGCGGCATACCACGTGTTGCGCCAGTCGAACTGTTCCACCGTGGCCGGCTGCGCCGGATTGCCGTAGTTGACCTTCAGCTGTTTGAAGATGTCCCACTTCGTCCAGGCCAGGTCGATACCGACGCCGAAATGTTCGGCGCGATGCCAGTAGCTGGCCGTGGCCGTGGCCGGGGTGGTGAAGTCGGCGGTACCGGATGTGTGCTGGAACGGTACGCCGCCGGCACCGGCCAACAGCGCCGCCACGGTCGGATTGGACAGCAGCGCCTGGACGTTCGCCGGCATGCTGAAGTTGGCGGTGCCCGAGATGGTGTGGTCGATCTTGGAGCGGTAGTTGAGGGCCAGACGATCATTCGGCGTCAACTTCCACAGCCCGCCCACCTGCCAGCCGAAGCCCCAGTCGTCGCCCTTGATGCGGGCGATACCGTCACTGCCGGGCGGCACCACCGTGCCAAACTGCTGGATCAGCCCCGGCGCGGCCGCCGGCGGAATCGCCCCTGCGCCCACCGCCTGCTGCACCAGACCGATGGCCACCATGTTGTAATTGATGGCGCTGGTCAGCTCGGCGCTGGTGCGCTGGGCAATCACGCTCGCGCCCAGGCTGAAATTGTCGCTCAGGTCGTAGGACAGCGACAGTGTGGCATCCAGCGACTGGAAGCGCGACTTGATGGCGTTGTAGCGGCCTTTCCAGTCGCGATCATATTTGGTCTGAAAACCGAACGGCACGGTGAAGCCCGCACCCACATGCCATTTCTGGCCCAGCGCCGCCGACCAGTACAGGGCCGGAATCGGCAGCGTGGTGCCGGCGTCGCCGCCGTTGCCGCCGCTGATCGGGCGACCGAGCGCGTCATGGGCGCTGCCCTTGAATTGCGCACTGAACTGGATGCCGGTGATGTCGGCCTGGAAGCAGCCGCCGGTGAGAATGCTCATGGCCGCCGGATTGTTGGCCACCACCGAACAGTCGCCGCCCGCCGTGGCCAGCCCGGCGTAGGCGCGACCCATGCCCTGGGCACTGTCTTCATGCAACTGGAAGCCACTGGCGCGGGCCGTCTGCGGCAAGGCCAGCGCGCCGCCCACGGCAACGGCGAGAACGGACAGTGCCAGCGGACGCATGGCACGCGGGATAAACAGGGTTTTGAACATCACGCTGACTCCTGGAAGCATGCACGACAAGGAAAAGAGCCAAACCCCACGGTTATTCATACGTATGTTTGACTCACCTTGACGCCACTTTGACCCGAGTCTCATCCGGATGCAAGGGGCGCACGATAATCCTCCAAACATCTTTGTATGCTTGTGCCTGCCATACCAACAACTCTGGAATATTCCATGCCATGCTTCGTCTATGCCAGCCAGCGCAAGCCCGGCGCCTACATCTGGTTGCGTCGGCACGACGACTTCGACGCGCTGCCACCGCCCTTGCGGGAAAAACTGGGTGAACTACGCTTCGTATTGGAAGTCGATCTGACTGCGAACCGAAAACTTCCGCACGAAAACGCCGCCGCGATCCTGGCCAGCCTCGGCGACCAGGGCTGGTATCTGCAATTGCCGCCTGCCGACACCTCCGATCCGGCATCCATTTAACTCGGGATTACCGCGCCCACGTATACTCGCTCGCCATGCCTTCGAACAAATCCCGCCGTCCGTCTCTCGCCTCGTCATTGCTGTGGTATCTGCCCGTGCTGGCGCTGGTGGTCATCGCCATCTTCGTGGTGCATCCGCTGGTGCTGATACCACTGCTGCTGGCCAACACGCTGGCCATGGCCGCCGTCTGCCACGCCATCGGCTTCGGCCCCGAGCCCAGTTTCATGCGCACGGTGCTGCGACGGGGTGCGGCCTGGCTGGTGCTGTTCACTGCCTACACGGCGCTGGTGTGGCTGCTGGTCGCGCTGCCGATGATTTCGCTGACCACCTCGCCTTCGCTTGGCGGCGCGGTCATGCTGTCGGTCACACTGGCGGTGGCATTGGGCTTTCTGTGGCGCTCCTGGCCTGCGTTCGGGCTGATCTTTCTGTGGGACGACGCTTTTCCCCAACCTGGTCGCGGCTCGTGGATTTTCACCGCCGTGGCACGCAGCCTCACTTTTTCCCGTCATCTGGCGGCCGAGGAACGCTTTTTCAGCCAGTACCTGCCTTCGGCGCTGAGCACGTTGCTGCTGTCGGTCGGTGCGCTGCTGCTGAGCGGCATGTACGACGTGCTGCCCTCTGAATTGCGTACTGCCGCGCTCTGGCTGTACGGCCTGGTGGTGATGCCGGTGTGCTGCCTGATCATGGCCAACCGCATGCTGCGCGCTCTGCTGCTGGAGCGTCACGCCAACCATCGGCCGACGCCCCCCGACGATGGCGGACCGGGAGCCCTGCGGGAACGACCCCGCGGACTCGCTGACGCGCCACAGCTGAGTCCGCAGGAAACCGCCCCCGGCGTACGTGACCAGGCCTTGCTCGAAGCCGTCCGCAACGGCGACATCGCGCGCGCGTTGGCACTGCTGGAGGCCGGCGCCGATGCCAATACCCTGCCCGAACCGCACGACGAGAATCAGCGCAGCCTGCTGACGCTCGCCGCCCTGCATCCGGACACCCGTCTGCTGCGCGCGCTGATCGCGCATGGCGCCGACATCAATCGCGCCCATCGGGGCATGCGCACTCTGCTGGCGGTCACCCGCGACGGCTGCATGAGTCGCGCCGAGGCGGTCATGGTGCTGCTGGCCAACGGCGCCGACGTCGCCGCCACCGACGGCGAAGGCAACACCGCCCTGCATCACGCCGCGCGCAGCACCGATCTCTCGGTGGCCGCCGACCTTGTCGATGCCGGCGCGCCGGTGGACGCGCTCAACCGGCACGGCCACACACCGCTGGTCGTGGCCTGCCGCGCCGCCAACTGGAAGATGGCCGAATGGCTGCTCCAGCACGGTGCGCACGCGCAGGTCGAAGGCGCCGAACCGGCCCTGGTCGCCGCCGCCCGCATCGCCGACGATGATCCGAGCGGCGTCCAGCTGTTGCTCAAGCACAAGGCCCGCGTCAACGCCTGCGATGCGCTCGGCCGTCATGCCTTGATGACGGCGGCACTGGAAGGCCACACACGCATGGCGCAATGCCTGCTCGACGCACGCGCCGATCCCGCCGTCAGCGACCGCCATGGCACCACGGCATTGATGGAAGCGGCACGCAACGGCGCCACCGACATCGTCCGCGCCCTGGTCAACGCCGGGGCCGATCCCACGCCACGCGACCGGCATGGCCGCGACGCCCTGACCCTGGCCTGCCTGTCCTCGCGCGCCAGCGCCGCCACCGCCGGCGTCCTCATCGAGGCCGGCGCCGACCCGCGCACGACCGACGAGGCCGGACGCAGCGCCCTGGATTGCGCCACCCAGGCCGG
>DASSBH010000171.1:0-3595 GCA_035698945.1 Oleiagrimonas sp. | reverse complement strand
GGCCGGACTGCTATTGGCGGCAACCGGATTGCAGGCGATGCAGCCGCTTATTCCTGATGCGTGGTTGCCGCATGGCGGCCTGTCCCTCCATGTGGCGGGTATTGGGCTTGGTCTTGCGCTGGGCGTGGTGGCGGCGCTGTTGGCGGCGGCTCTGGGCGTGTGGCGCAGTGGCCGCATCACCAGCGTGGATGTCCTGCGTGAAGGCGGTCGCAGCGGTCTGGATGTGCGCAGCGGTCGCGTGAGTCGGGTGCTGGTCGTGGCCCAGATCACCTTGGCGACGGTACTGCTGTGCGGTGCCGGTCTGTTCCTGAATACCCTGTATCACGCCGCACGCGCGCCGTTGGGATTTGCCAGCGACCATATCCTGACCTTCGAGCTGTCACCGCTGAAGGCGACGTATCCCGATCCGGCGGCCGTGGACGCCATCTCGCTGCGTTTGGTGCAGCGTCTGCGCATGCAGCCGGGCGTGGATCAGGCCGTGGTGGTCACCAATCTGCCCGCCGGATCCGGGCCCACCACGCAGTTGGAGCTTGGCGCTTTGCATGCGCCGGGTGGCGAACATTTCGCGGCGCAATATCACGGCGTCGGCGCCGATTACTTCACCTTGTTCGCCATCGACTTGCGCAACGGTCGCGGTTTCACCCGTCGCGACGTGCGTGGCGGCGAGAACGTGGCCGTCGTCAGTGAGTCTTTGGCGAAACAGCAATACGACGATCGGGCGCTTGGCAAGGTGATCGAATTCGGCAGTGGCGCCGATCATTGGTCGGCGCGCATCGTCGGCGTGGTCGGCGACACGCATCAGTTCGGCCCGCTGAACGATTCGCCGCCGGTGGTCTACGTGCCGTTCGCGCAGATGCCGGATGGCGTGATGCAAACCATTCGAGGCCTCGAACCGTTGCGCTTCGCGTTGCGTGTCAAGGGCGATCCGAATGGCTACCGCGCGATGGTGCGCAAGGTGGTGGCCGAGGTAGCTCCGAATCAGCCGATTACCAGTGTCCGCAGCATGGCCCGCATCGTCAGTACGACGACTGCCGGCATGCGTCTCAACCTGCTGTTGGTGGGCCTGTTCGCAAGTCTGTCGTTGCTTCTGGCGGCGGCCGGCATGTATGCCGTGGTTGCTGTCAGCGTCGCCGCGCGTGAACGCGAGTTCGGCGTGCGCTCCGCATTGGGTGCTTCGCCAACTTCCCTGCTGCAGCTGGTGTTGCGCAATGGTCTGGTGCAAACGGCTGTCGGTCTGGGTTGCGGGGTCGTCGCGGCTTTGCTGCTGTCCGGCATCTTGCGTACCGCCGTGCCGCAGGTTGGCCAGCGCGGGTTGTTCGATCCACCGGTGATCGGCGGCGTGTGTTTCGTGCTTGTCATGGCGGGTTTGCTGGCCTGCCTGATCCCGGCCTTGCGCGCGGCACGCGTGCAGCCGATGCATGCGTTGCGAGGGGAGTGAGCGATGAATGTATGGCTGAGCGAAATCTGGCGATCTTGGCGCGCGAGTTTGCGCAGGCCCGGCTTTCTGCTGCTGGCCAGTGGCGTGCTGGCGCTTGGCATCGGCTCCACGGTGGCGATCTTCACGCTGATCGATCATGTCCTGCTGAAACCGTTGCCCTATGCGCAGCCTGCGCAGTTGGTGAGTCTGGGGCGCGACGGCGGTGGCCGGCTGGTGTCGCCGCGGCAGTATCAGCACATGCAGTCGTTGCACGGCATCAGTTCGATCGGGCTGGTCATGGGTCGCCCTGTGCCGATCAACGTGACGGGCGATGGCAGGCCGGTGCAGGTGATGGCGTTGCGCGTCGATCGCGGATTGCTGCCGACGCTGGGTGTGCGCTTGACTCTGGGACGCAATTTCAACGTGCAGGAAGACCGGCCCGAGGGGCCGCTGGTGACGATCCTCTCCCATGGTTTCTGGGAGCGTCGTTACGGTGGGAACGTCCACGTGATCGGGCAGGGCATTCAGCTGGAAGGCAAGGCGTACACCGTTGTCGGCGTCCTGCCGGATGGTTTCAGCTTGCTTGGTGGGGGCGATCTGCTGTTGCCGGCGGCTTTGCCATCCCATTCGCGCGATTCGGGTACGAACTATCTAGCGATGGCCCGCATGGCGCCAGGAACAAGTATCGGCACGTTGAGTGCCGAGTTTGATACGCGCATGCGCGGGATGTACGCCCAAATGGGAAGCCGGGCCGTTGCGGAGCACCTGCATACCAGGTACGACGCGATTCCCCTGAGCAATGCGCTGCATGCTTCCTCGCAAAAACTGCTGACCTTGTTCATGGCCAGTGCCTTGTTCGTGCTTTTGATCGCGCTGGTCAACCTGGCCAACCTGATGGTGTTGCGGGCTTTGGCGCGCGGACACGATGCTTCGGTGCGTGCCGCGCTGGGCGCATCGCCTTTCCGATTGGCCTTGCCGGCGTTGGCCGAAGGTCTTTTGGTGGGCGTGTTGGGCGCCATCGTCGGCGTGGGTCTGGCGATGCTGGGGCTGAATCTGTTCAGTGGATTCGTGCCGTCTGCGTGGATCGATTCAGCGGGACTTGCACCGGGTCTGCCGGCGTGGGAGTTGGCCCTGGCCATCGGCGGGTGTGGCGCCTTGCTTGCGGCAGTGCTGGGATGGTGGCGCGGCCGCGCCCATGCCGGTGTCGAGGATTTGCGCGAAGGTGGCCGCAGCGGCATCAACCGGCGCAGCGGTCGCCTCGGCAAGATTCTGGTGGTGGTTCAGGTCGGCTTGGCCACGATCCTTTTGTTTGGCGCCGGTTTGTTTCTGCACGGACTGTATGACGCGGCCCACACCTCGCTGGGCTTTTCCACGCGCGGCGTGCTGACGTTCGAGCTGGCGCCGGTCAAGGCTACCTATCCCGACGTGGCGTCGGTGCATCGCCTGAACCAGCAACTGTTGCAACGTCTGCGGGCGCAGCCCGGAGTGACGGGTGCGACGGTGGCGACCAATCTGCCTGTGGGCGGTCAGCTCAACATGCCCGTCAGCGTGAATGGCGGATCGGTGGAAGCCGTCCAGTATCGAGGCATCAGTCCCGGTTTCTTTGCCACCTTCGGCATTCCCGTGCGCGCCGGTCGCGCATTTGCACGCACCGATACGCACGGCACCGAGGCGGTGGCCGTGGTCAATCAGACTTTTGCCCGCGAACACTTCGGTGGTCGGGCTCTGGGCAAGACGTTGCACATGGCTATCGGCAATACCTCGGTGCGCATCGTCGGTATCGTTGCCGACACGCGCCAATACGGGCCGTTGCGGGCGGCGCCGGGCATTCTCTATGTGCCCATGACGCAAATGCCGGACAGGATCATGGATCTGATCCGCAGTTTCATGTCGCTGCATTTTGCCGTGCGCGTGCAAGGCGTGGTGAGCGGATATCGCGACTCGGTACGCGCGGCAATCGCTGAGGTAGCGCCGTCACAACCAATCGCCGACATGCATTCGCTGGCGGACGTTGCCCGCGACATCACCGATCCGGTGCGGCGCAACCTGTTGCTGGTGGGCCTGTTCGCGTTGCTGGCATTGCTGCTGGCGGCGGCCGGCATGTATGCGGTCATGGCTACGGCCGTGGCGGCGCGGGAGCGCGAGTTCGGCGTGCGCACGGCGCTGGGCGCTTCGCCG
>DASSBH010000170.1:0-3245 GCA_035698945.1 Oleiagrimonas sp. | reverse complement strand
TGGATCTCGAACCGATCCGGCAAGCGTTGCAGCGACTGGCATCGTTGTGGCGTGAATTGGTCGGCGCCGGGCACACGATCCGTTGCATCGACGTCGGCGGCGGTCTCGGCGTGTGCTATCGCGCTGGCCACGATCAACCGGTCGACGTGAACGATTATGTCGACGCGATCCGTCACGCGCTGGCCGATTTCGACGGTCGCATTTTGCTCGAACCGGGACGTTGGCTGGTGGCCGAAGCCGGCGTGTTGCTGACGCGCGTGATCCGCGTCAAACCGGGACGGCAGCGGCAATTTCTGGTGCTGGACGCCGCCATGACCGACCTCGCGCGACCCAGCCTGTACGACGCCTGGCACGACATCACGCCGGTGCGGCCACGCCAGTGCCCGTCGCAGGTTTACGACATCGTCGGCCCGGTATGCGAAACCAGCGACACCTTCGCGCGTGACCGCACGTTGCCGCGCTGCAAGGCCGGCGATCTGCTGACGATCAAGGCCACCGGCGCCTACGGCGCGTCGATGGCGTCGAACTACAACTCGCGCCCGCTGGCCGCCGAAGTCCTGCTCGACCGCGGTCGCTACGCCGTGGTGCGACGACGCCAGACCTTCGACGAGATGACCGCCGGCGAGCAGCCGGCACGGCACTGGGAGGACACATGAAACGCTTGATCGCACCCATTCTGATCGTCACGGCATGCGGCCTGTGCACGACGACTGTCGCCCAGACCGCGCCACAGGCGCGTCCCGACATCGACAAGCTGGTGAACGCCGTATCCACGCACTACCACCTGCCGGGTCTCGCCGTCGGCGTGATCGAAAACGGCAAGGTGGTCTATCGGCACGTCGAGGGCAAGCTGCCTTCGGGCCGGCCGATGAACGCCGACACGCTGTTCAAGATCGGTTCCGTCACCAAGGCCATGACGGTGACCGTGCTGGCGCGCCAGGTACAGAAAGGCAAGTTGCGCTGGGACGATCCGGTCCGGCAGCACCTGCCGTCGTTCGGCATGTACGATCCATGGGTGACGAAGCACATGCAGGTCGGCGATCTGCTTTCGCACCACAGCGGCCTGCGCGGCTTCGAGGGCGACCTGATGCTGTGGCCGCACCCCAGCCATTTCACGCCGGAAGACGTGGTGAAGGCGCTGCGCTACCTCAAACCGGCCTACAGCTTCCGCGCCGGCTACGCCTACGACAACGTGCTGTTCGTGACGGCGGGCCAGCTGGCTTCGGTTGTCGGCGGCGACTCCTACGCGGCGTTGTTGCGTCGTGAAGTGTTCGAGCCGCTGGGCATGGACCGCTGCCAGATCGGCACCTGGAACCGCGACAAGGTGGGCAACGTGGCGCGCGCACACGTGATGCGCGACGGTCGTTACGTGCCGGTATCCGTCAGCGGCTCCATCGAAAACGCCACCACCATGGATGCCGCCGGCGGCGTGAGCTGCAGCCTGAACAACATGCTGATCTGGGCGAAGAACTGGCTGGCGCCGACGCCGCAACAACTGCAATGGCTGTCGCCCGTGCAGCGCGAGGCCGAATGGACGCCGCAAACGCCGGTGCCGATTTCGCAACGCCGACGCGCCTGGGATGGCACGCGTTTCTTCACCAATGCCTACGGCTGGCGCGTCTCCGACGCCGACGGCGAGATGACCGTCTGGCACACCGGTGTGCTGCAGGGCATGCGCGCGGCGATCATGCTGTTGCCGTATCGCAGGAGCGGCTTCGTGGTGTTGACCAACAGCAGTTCCGACGATGCCCTGACCGTGCTCGACGAGGTGCTGGTGAAACATTTCACCGCACCGGACAAGGCGCTCACGGTGGCCGAGTACGCCGCCGATCTGGCGCGCTACATAAAGCACGACAGCGCGCCCGTGCCCGATACCTCCTCGCGCCAGCCGGCCACGTCGATGGAACTCGCATCGAAACTCGGCGTGTGGAAAGACCCGTGGTTCGGTGAAGTTCGCATCTGCGCCAAGGATGACGGCGTGCGCTTCGCCTCGGCGATGTCGCCGCTGCTGTCGGGAAAAGTCATGCGCGTGGGTGAGCGCTATCTGGTGCAATGGGATCACAGTGATCCCGATGCCTGGCTCGAGTTTCCGGTAAACGCCGGCGGCACGCTGTACATGAACCTGGTCGATCGCAACGCCGACGCCAGCTCCGATTTCCGCGACCTCGCGTTCACCAGGGAGCGGACCTGTGATTGAGAAAGCACACGCAGGGCGGACGCTATCCACCATGAAATCCCCACGCAAACACAGGATTTCAAAAGAGCGGGTAGGGCGGGCACTGCCCGCCATGGAACCCCCACGCAAGCGCAAACTACAAGCGGCGGGCAGTGCCCGCCCTACGCGTATCGCGTCCCTTGCTTATGCGCTGGTTCTGATGACGGGTTGCGCCGTCGCGGGCACACCGCCACAGGTCTCGCCGGCCAAGACCATGCAGGCGGCCGGCATGGTCGACATCCGCAGCCTCGTGCCCGACATGGCCGAGGACATCAAGTACGCCGGCCACGACAATTTCACCGGCGTACCGGTGCCCGGTTACCGCGCCGCCAAATGCTTCCTGCTGAAACCGGCGGCGCAGGCGCTGGCGCGGGTCGAACACGCGTTGCGCAAGCGGCACATGCGCCTGAAATTGTGGGACTGCTACCGCCCGGCGCGCGCCGTCGCCGCCTTCGTGCGCTGGGCGCACGATCTTTCCGACCTGAGCACCAAAGCCGGGCATTACCCGAACATTCCCAAGAGCACCTTGCTGCACGGCTACATCGCGCCGGTTTCCAACCATACACGCGGCGCCACCGTCGATCTGACCCTGATGCGCTGCGATGCCGACGGCAAGCATTGCCGCCCGTTCGACATGGGCACGCACTTCGACATGTTCGATCCACGCGCGCATACCGAATCCAAGCTGGTGACCGCGAAGCAGCGCGTCAACCGCCAGATCCTGCTCCGCGCCATGGCCGCGCAGGGGTTCAAGAATTATCCGAACGAGTGGTGGCACTACACGCTGGTCATGCACCCGCAGCCGGCCACGTTGTACGACGTTCCCGTTCAGTAATCACCACGCGGAGGCTGACCGATGGCTCGCAAAATTCCTCTTTTGCTGCTGGCATGGGCCGGCCTGTTGGTGACAACGGGCGTACACGCGCAGATGTCCGCCAAGGCTCGGCAGGCCGAGGTCGACAGCTTGATGAGCCGCTACATGGGCGACGTGCCGGGCGCGTCGCTGCTGGTCGTCAAGGACGGCAAGGCC
>DASSBH010000169.1:0-9311 GCA_035698945.1 Oleiagrimonas sp. | reverse complement strand
AATCGGTGCTGGCGAGCGAGGCCGAGATCAAGGCCGCAACCGGCGCCAGCGCGGGCTTCATCGGACCGGTCGGGCTGCCCGACAACATCCCGGTGATCGTCGACCGCGCTGCGGCCGTCCTCGCCGATTTCGTCTGCGGCGGCAATGCCGACGGCGTCCATGTCACCGGCGCCAACTGGGACCGCGACGCACGCATCACCCGCGTGGCCGATCTGCGCAAAGTCGTCGTCGGCGATCCCTCGCCGGACGGCCACGGCGCCCTCTCGATCGCACGCGGCATCGAGGTCGGGCACATTTTCCAGAATGGCGACAAGTACACCCGCACCATGAACGTGACGGTGCTGGGCGAAGACGGCAAACAGCACACCCTGCTCACCGGCTGCTACGGCATCGGCGTCAGCCGCATCGTTGCCGCCGCCATCGAGCAGAACCACGACGAGCGCGGCATCGCCTGGCCCGAACCGATGGCGCCCTGGCGCGTGGCCATCTGCGTGATCGGCAAGAAGGGCGAAAATGCGGCCATGGACGCCGCCATCGCGCTGCACGACGAACTGGAAGCACTCGGCATCGAAGTCATCCTGGACGATCGCGGTTTGCGCCCCGGTCCGATGTTCGCCGACATGGAACTGATCGGCATTCCGCATCGCATTGTCGTGAGCGAACGCGGTCTGGCCGACCATACCTTCGAGTATCGTGGCCGCCGCGACGAAGAAAATCGCTCGTTGAGTCACGACTCATTGCTTGCCCTGCTGCATTAAGAACGATCGCTTGCAAGCATTTCATAAAGCAAAGACCGCGCGACGGGCAAATCCGACATGTCGTTCAAGCTGAATGATGCCTGCAGATCAGATTACGCAATGCATGTGCGGCCTGACATGTATTTTCACGCGTTCATAATCACAGGACGTTGCATCGTGTCAATAACGTCGGTATGCTGACGCCCGATCCTCCCATTTTTCACAGTTGCACCGGAGACTTATCCATGGCTGTCGATATCAGCAACCTCAATCAAAAACAACTCAACGACCTGATCAACAAGGCGGAAAGCCGCAAGAAGGAAATCCACCAGGACAAGGTCGTCAAGCTGCGCAAGAAGATCAACGACATGATCAAGGCCGAGGGTTATACCTTCGAAGACATTTTCGGCGCCCGCCGCAAGACGCGTCGCAGCACTGGCAAGGTGCCGCCGAAGTATGCCAATCCTTCCAACCCGTCCGAGACCTGGTCCGGCCGCGGCAAGCGCCCGCGCTGGTTCAATGCCGCCATCAAGGCCGGCAAGAAGGAAAAGGACTTGCTGATCAAGTAAGTTGACCAGATAGCCATTGCAAGAACGCCGGCAAATTGCCGGCGTTTTTTTGTGTGTATTGTGGGGGAAGGGGCGAGGGACGAGGGGCGAGTAGCGAGGGCGCACGATTGAAACTGTCGGCAAGAACAAAATATCTGGTGAAGTTGCTACGCGATGCCAGACTCTCCACTGCGCATTGATGCTTGATTTTCGCGCCCTCGCTACTCGCCCCTCGTCCCTCGCCCCTACCCTCACAACGACCTCCGTGGCGCTACCAGCAAATCGCCAAACAACAAGCCGGCCACCAACGCCACCAGCAAGGTAATCAACAGCAACGCCGTTTGCATGCCGGTATCGACATGGCGGTCGGCGAGATACGCCAGCGTACGGAATCCGACACTGCCGGGCACCAGCAAGATAATGCCCGGTTCGCGAACCAGCGTGCCCGGGCGGTGCAAAAAGCGTGCGTAAACATTGCTTATGGCGCCCAATACCACGCCGCCCACGAAAACCCCGAATCCGGGGCCGAACTCCACGCCCACCACGCGCGCGGCAAGATAACCGACCATGGCCGCCATCATCACCAGGATCCAGTCGCGCCGGGCCGCCTGGAATACCAATGCAAAACCGAAGGCGCTCAAAACCAGCGCCGGCCACTCCAGCCAGCCGGGCACGACGACATTGGGTGCGCGTGGCGGCACGACGCCCGCCCACTGGCACAACTGCACCACCGCGACCACGCCGAAAATCAGCTTGAGCATGCCCGCCAGGCCGCCGAAAAGACGTGACACGCCGGCCGCCAGATGCTGCGTGGACAGCTCGCGCACCGCCGTCGTCAGCGACATTCCTGGTATCAGCACGATGACCGCCGTCAATACCACCAGGTTGATATCCAGCGGCCAGACAAGAACGCTGACCAGGGTGATCGCCAGCGTCGCCACCACCGCCGAAATGGCTTCCGTCGCCGGGGCAAGACGTGGACGTCTGGCCGTGCCGAGCACTATCAGACCGATCAGGAAACCCACCAATCCCGCCACCACGATGTCCGCCCAGGAAGCACGAATCAACGCCGCGAAGCCGGCCGCCGAAAGGCCATAGCCGACCACCATGCCACGCCGCTGCGCCGGGGTCAGCGGCGCGGAAAGGGCACGCAGCTGACGGGCGCCTTCTTCGATGCCCACGCGCCCGTCGATGACGCCGTCGGCAATGGCGTCCACTTCGCAAAGTCGCGCCAGATTGACGTCGCCAGGCGCCAGGCGAATAACCTGCGTCACCTGCGCCACGCTGTCTTCGCCCTGCGCCTGGTCGGCAAAGGACAGGATGATCGCGGTCGGGCTCGACCACACTTCCGCGCGCATGCCCAGACGCTGCGCCGCGCTGCTGACCGCATCCTCCAGACGCGACGCCGAGGTGCCGTACTGATGCAGCTTGCGCGCCAGTTCGGTGACAAACGCCACACGCGTATTGAAGGCCACCGCCATCGCCAGATTGGCAGGCAACGCACTCATGGATGATCCCCGCACAGCACTGAACAGACGCATCGACGCATGTCGGCCACTGCCGTTACCCCGAATGAAAACGCGCCCATTATCGCGGACAGGTCGGCTTTTTTGGAGGATAGCCCCACGGATCACGATGACCGTAGAGCGGGCATTGCCCGCCATGGAAAGTTTGCGCTTGCGTGGGCCGTGTTCGCCGGGCAGTACCCGCCCTACGCAAAGCTGCTTTTCAAGCTTGCGTGGCGGGCAACCACATGGTCACGCGCAAGCCGCCGCCGTCGCGATTGGCCAGCACCAGCCTTCCGCCATGCGCCTCGGCGATTTCCCGGGCCAGCGCCAGACCCAGACCCGTGCCCGAGCGTTTGGTGGAGTAGAACGGCAGCAGCGCCTGCGCGAGCACGTTGTCGCTCATGCCCGGCCCGCGGTCGGCCACTTCGATGCGCCACTGGTTGCCCAGCAGGCTGATGCGCAGGGTGACCTCGTCATCCGCACTGCCCGATTCATGCGCGTTCTTGACCAGGTTGATCAACACCTGCTCGATCTGCCCGGTATCGAACAGGCCCAGCGTCGAAGGCACCTCGCCATCGAACCGGAACCGGCAGTGCTGCGCCAGCGATTCCAGAAAGGCCGTCCACGACACGGCCACCGGTTGCGGCTTGGGCAGTTTGGCAAAACGCGCATAGCCGTCGACGAATCCATGCAGATGCCGCGCCCGTTCTCCGATGCTGGCAAACACGCCCGGCAAGCGCTCCGCGTCTCCACGACGGGCCAGCTCGGCGCCCGAATGCGCCAGCGAGGAAATGGGCGCCAGCGAGTTGTTGAGTTCGTGTGTGATCACCCGGATCACGCGCTTCCACGCCGCCACTTCCTGCCGCGCCAGTTCGCGCGTCATGCGCCGGAACAGGTACAGCCGGTGCGGCCGCCCCTGCAGCCGGAACGTGCGCTGGGAAACGTGGAACACCTCCTCGCCGCCGTCCATTTCCACCGAGAACAATGTGTCCTGGCCTGCGGCCACCACCTGCCGCATGGCTTCGGGAGCCTGCTGCAGCAGCGCGGAAAAATCCATGCCGGCCAGGCTTTTGCCCTCGTTGAACAGGTGCCGCGCCGCCAGATTGGAATAGCTGACGCGATGCTGGATATTGGCCAATATCAGCGCCACCGGCGTGTTCTGCACCACCGTTTCCAGCAGCAATTCGCGCTCGGTCAGCTGCTGGCGCTGGGCACGCAGGGTCTGACCAAGCGCGTTGTGCATGCGCACCAGGTCACCCAGTTCGTCCTTGCGGTCGGCAACGATGGAAAAGCTGAAATCGCCGTCACGAAAACTGGCCACCGCCCCTTCCAGCGCCCGCGACACACGCGCCAGCGGGCGCATGCTGGCATGCCCCAGCCACAACGCCAACGGCAACAACACGGCCATCGTGATCAGCAGCCACAGCCAGACGCCGTGCGGCCAGTCGACCGGTCCGTAGCCCATGGTGACGCTCACCCAGTTGGCCAGCTGCGGCAGTGGCCACGTCGACAGAGCCAGATAAACGAGCACGCCAAGCAGGGCCGTCATGGCCAGCAGCAGGCTTTGGCGTCCCTCAAGGGAAATCAGGCGCATGACTCTTTACGGAAATCGAAAACCGGAACAAGCATAACCGCGCAATCCCCATGCAGGCGCAGGGCGAGCCTTGGTTCACCGCATCGACCATGGTTGGCCAAGGCTCACCCTACGTCGCAATGCCGTAGCGCTGCATGCGCCGATACAAGGCCTGCCGCGACAACCCGAGCACCTGGGCGGCATGGCTGACCACGCCGCCATTGTCCGACAAGGCCTTTTCCACGGTCTCCTTCGACGGTTCGTCCAGATTGCGCGACGCCGTGCCGATGGTACGTTCGGGCAGGTTGAGATGCTCCACCGCGATCGACGCATCGCCGGCCAGCAGTCGTGCCCGCTCGATGGCGTTCTTCAGCTCGCGCACGTTGCCCGGCCAATCGTGCGACATCAGCGCCTCGCGCGCCTCGCCGGTCAGCGAGCCGTCGGCGAGGAAATGCTCCGCCAGCGGAATCACATCGTCGATACGCTCGACCAGCGGCGGCAGGCTGATTTCGATCACGTTTAGGCGGTAATACAGATCCTCGCGAAAAGTGCCTTCGGCAATCATCGCCTTGAGATCGGCATTGGTGGCGCTGACGATGCGCACATGGGCCGAGCGCGTGCGCGACGAACCAAGGCGCTGGAACTGACCCGTCTCGATGACGCGCAGCAGCTTCACCTGCCCGGACAGCGGCAGGTTGCCGATCTCGTCCAGGAACAGCGTGCCATTGTCGGCGGCCTCGAAGCGGCCCTCGCGCGCCTTGTTGGCGCCGGTGAAGGCGCCGGCATCGGCGCCGAACAGTTCGGCCTCGATCAAGTCGCCCGGCAGCGCGCCACAATTGACCGCCACGAACGGGCCGTCGGCCACCGCCGAATTGCGATGCACGACATTGGCGATGCCCTCCTTGCCGGCGCCGTTGGGTCCGGTGATCAATACCGGCACATCCGAACGCGCCACCCGGCAGGCCAGTTCCAGCGTGCGGCCCATCGCTTCGGAGGCAAACACCAGGCCGCCTACATCGTAGTCGCGCCTGAGCCTGGCGTGGCGCTGGCAACGCTCCCGCCGCGTACGCCTGACCTCGCGCGTGGATTCGGACAGCTCCAGCAGGTTCTCCACCGTGGTGGCGAGCTTGGCGTCGTCCCACGGCTTGGCGATGTAGTCGGCGGCGCCGGCCTTGACCAGCTCGACCGCGGTTTCCAGGTGCGTCCACGCCGTCAGCAGGATCACCGGCAAATCCGGATACTGCGCGCGAATGGCGCGAAACAGCTCGACGCCCTCCTCGCCGGAAGTCGTGTCGGTGGTGAAGTTCATGTCCTGGATCACCACGTCCACGCGCTCGCTGGCCAGCACCTCCAGCCCCTCGTGCGGCGTCGCAGCCGTCAACGGCCGCACCTCGTTGAGCGACAACAGCAGCGACAACGCCTCGGTGACCGAGGGATTGTCATCAATGATCAGGACACTGCGCATGGGGTTCCGGGCCATGTGGACATGGATGCATCTCGCGATAAAAACGTTGCAGTGACTTTTGGCACAAGGTTCGATTCACTGTTCCTGCCCGTTCTTGTGCGCCGGATCGAACTTGATGCTGCCATCGTCATTCTCATGAGCCGCACGATACCCCGCCGAACACTTCTCGACATAGCCGTGCTGCTCCGACACTGGCACCTTGCCCTGCACTACCTGGTTGGCGCACTCGGAAGGCGAATTGCCAGCGCTCCATTGAACCCCGCCACCCGACGCGCAGCCGCCCAGCAGCAATCCCGCCAAAACCACCATTGTCAGTTTCTTGCCCATGCCAGTCTCCTTGTTTCCAATATCGAATGAATGACCCGCGCGCCCCCCGCACAACCCACATTACACACTATGCATCCCGCCATCGAAACAAAACCCGATCCTCTGCTCCTGCGCCCACCCCTTCGAGAAAAGGGCTCCCCGCTCTTGCTCCCTCCCCTTCAAGGGGAGGGCTGGGGTGGGGATGGTGTTTGCCGACACCCAACCACCAACCACAAAGCACCATCAAGGCAACCATCCAACATCCATGGCAATGCAGCCATTCGGCTGAAAACCATCCCCACCCAACCCTCCCCTTGAAGGGGAGGGCTTTATACGCTCCGTGTGGCCACTACCGGTGGCACGTTCGACGCCCGCAGGGCCGGGTTCAACACCGACAACTGTCCCAACAACCACAAGATCACGGCACCCGTCGGCAGATACCACAGTGGCAATCGCGGCAATTCGTAGTGCTGCATCAGCAGCAGATTCAGACCCACCGCCAGGATCACTCCCAGCACTACGCCACCGGTCACGATCAAAAAGTTTTCGGTCTGGAAATAGCGCAAAATATCGCCGCGTGTGGCGCCGATGGCGCGGCGGATGCCGATGGATCGGGTGCGTTGCTGCACCCAGAAACTGGCCAGGCCGGCAATGCCGAGTGCGGTGACGAACAACAGGCCCAGCACCGCGGCCAGCAGCAAATTGACCATGGTGGCGTCACGCTGGAAATAGTCCGAACGCATCTGCACGTAGGTTTGCGCATTGTCGGCAGACAACTGGCGATCCGGTTTGCGTTTGTTGAGTACCGCCAAGGCTTCCTTCATCACGTGGGCGCGATCGGCCTGTTTGCTGCGCAAGGCGAATCGGACACGCCCCTTGACCGGCAAAACCGGCTGCAGCGCAGATTGATCATTGCTGCCTGGATTATCGAATCCGGCCCGATGCAGATGTTCCACCACCCCAACGATGCGGGTGCCGTAACGATGCAGGATGCCGCTCCCGCCAAAGTACACGACCCGTCCGACCACATGCCCCGGGTGCTTCGGAAACAAAGTTTCGGCAAATTGCCGACTGACAATCAGGGCCGGAAAATCGACCGGCCCATCGGGTTTGGCCGCCACATACTCATTGGCATTGAAGTCGCGCCCGGCCACCAACTTCAGGCCCAGCGTTTCCAGCGTGTCCGGTCCGCCGCCATACACATCCGCCGCCGCACAATCGGGAATATCGATGGAATTTGCCTTCATGACCGCCTGGATAGCTTCAATGCTGCTGCATCCACCCGAAGAGTGCGAGCTGTTCGAAAATGGCACATTGCTGATGAGGGCCGCCGATTCCACGCCGTCCAACTTTCGCAGGGCTTGCAGATCCGCCCTGTGCAAGGACAGCGCGTTGGCGCCCACACCCAGATCGGTAAAGGTGATGATCGACAGCGAACGTTCGTCCAGACCGCTGGGCACCATGATCCGGTCGACGCGCTGGGCGATCAGGAACACGGCATTGCAGACGATGGCGCACGTGAAGGCCACCTGAAATATCAGCAGCGTGGCCGTCAGCTTGTGATGGCGCAGTGCGGAAAGAATGGGTCGAATTTCCATCGTCATGCCTCTCAATTTCCAGCAGGGCGGGCACTGCCTGCCGACGCTCCTGACCACGAACGGCGGGCAATGCCCGCCCTACAACGTCTTCAATTGCAATGCGGGTGCAATACGGCATGCACGCCAGGCCGGCAGCAAACCGGCCAAAATGCTGACCACGATGGCCAGCACCACTGTGGCCATCAGCATCCCGCCATCCATCTGTGCCAGTTGCGCATAATCGTCGGGCCGCTGACGCACGCTCCACAGGCCCAATTCCGCGATACCGATGCCAAGCAGGCCGCCAGCCAGGCCAATCAGTGCCGCCTCGACACCGAATTGCACGAAGATGTCGCGCCGCCTGGCGCCCAATGCGCGACGCACGCTGATCGCGCCGCTGCGGCGCAGGAACTTGGCCAGCAACAAGGCGACCACGTTCACCATGCATACGAGAAGGAACCCCAGCGCCAACCAGGCCTGCAGGAGCACGTCGTTCGGAATCATTCCCTGGCGCTGCAGCCACTGCATCAAGCCATACAGCCTGGCCTCGTCGGGGGGCCGCTGATAGCGACCGAGGGCCTTCTGCTGCGCCGAATAGTTGACCAGAAACCGGCGGTACGCCGCCACCTGTTGCGGCGTATCCAGCCGCACCCAGAAATTCAGCCAGCTGCTGGTCGGGCTGGTCAGGGACGACTTCCCCTCGTCGCCCCAACTGCTCATCCAGTTGCCGCGAAAACCCATATGGATGGCCGTGGACAGCGGCATGAAGAACTTGTCCGCATCCTCGAACGACGCACTGATGGCATAGAACAGCGGCTCGGGCTGCCAATCCTCGACCACGCCGACCACCTGGAAATCATGCTTGTCGAAGTGCACCACCTTGCCCACCGCCTGCTCGCTGCCAAACAGTTTGCGCGCGAACTTCCGCGTCAGCACCACCACCGGCGCCTGATCGGCATCGGCTTGTTTCGACCAAGGACCGCCGGCGACGAACGGCACCCCGAACAGGGTAAAAAAATCGCGCGTCGTAAAACTTCCCGCCACGGACTCGGAATGCACGCCGGGTCGAGTCGGATGCGTCACCAGATAACCCCGCGCCATCGCCGCCTGGCGCACGCCTTTGTGCGCATCCAGCAAGGCCTTCGCATCGGGCCAGGTCAGCGCCGCGTTGGAGCCATGTCCGATGGTTGCCGGATCGACCTTGTAACTGAGCGGCAACGGATCGAGATACGGTCGGTACAGATGCGCACTGCGCCCCGGCAGCGGATCGCCGCTCATCACGTGCAGCACCGTCAGCATGGTCATCGACGCGCCGATGCCGAGGCCGATGGCCAGCACCATCAGGGACGTCATGATCCAGTGGCGCCGCAGGCTGCGCCAGGCGAGTTCAAGGTAATAACCGAACATCAGTTGGTTGCTCCGGTTTGGGGGTTTTGAACACCATCCCCACCCAACCCTCCCCTTGAAGGGGAGGGCTTTTGTTTGAGGCACTCATTTACCTCTGCCCCTTCAAGGAGAGGCTCAACTTTGGCTCCCTCCCCTTCAAGGGGAGGGCTGGGGTGGGGATGGTGTTCGCCATACCCCCTCCTCTCCAAAA
>DASSBH010000168.1:0-2884 GCA_035698945.1 Oleiagrimonas sp. | reverse complement strand
ATCACCCAGCCCGCCACCGGCGACCATCGCCTGAAGCGCCACATCGGCACTGTCGGCCTGCTGTTCACCGCGGTCGGCTCGATCATCGGCTCCGGCTGGCTGTTCGGCGCGATGAACGCCGCGCAGATGGCCGGCCCTGCGTCGATCATCTCGTGGCTGGTCGGTTCGGTGATGATCGCGCTGATCGGCCTGACCTATGCCGAGCTGGGCACGATGTTCCCGGTCTCGGGCGGCGTGGTGCGCTTTCCGCATTTCGCGTTCGGCTCGTTCGCCAGCTACACCTCGGGCTGGATCACCTGGCTGGCCACGGTCGCGGTGGCGCCACTGGAGGTGCTGGCGGTGCTGCAATACGCGGCCACCTACATCCCGTGGCTGCAGACGCTCAAGGACGGCTCGCCGGTGCTGACCGCGCCCGGGCTGGCCGTTGCCTGCGTGTTCCTGTTCGTGTTCTGCGTCATCAACATGCTCGGCGTGCGCTGGTTTGCGCGCATCAACAACGCGCTGGTGTGGTGGAAGATCGGCATCATCGCCATTGCGATCATTGCGTTTCTCGCGGTGGCGTTTCAGGCGAACGGCTTTTCGCCCTCGCGGCTCGGCAATTTCATGCCCATGGGCTGGCATGGCGTGTTCGCGGCGGTGGCGACGGCCGGCGTGGTGTTTTCCTACCTCGGCTTCCGCCAGGGCGTGGAGCTGGCCGGCGAAACCGACAACCCGCAACGCAACGTGCCGATCGCGATCTTCGGCTCGCTCGGCCTGTGCACGGTGCTCTATGTCGGCCTGCAGGTGGCCTTCATCGGCGCGCTGCCTGACTCGGCGTTGGCCAACGGCTGGGCCCATATCGGCACCACCTTCAGCCTTGGCATCGACGATCATGCGCTGGCGTTCGGCCCGCTGGCAGCGCTGGCCACGGCACTCGGCTTCACTTGGCTGGCGATCCTGCTTTATTCCGACGCCTTCGTTTCGCCCGCCGACACCGGCCTGATCTACACCGCGCTCACCGCGCGCCTGTCCTACGCGATGAGCCGCAATGGCAACGCGCCGAAGGCCTTGTCGCACGTCAACGACAAGGGCGTGCCGTGGTTCAGCGTGGTGCTGGCGTTCGTCGTGGGGCTGCTGTTCTTCCTGCCGTTTCCGGGCTGGCAGAAACTGGTGGGCTTTCACACCTCGGCCATGGTGATGTCGTTCGGCTCCGGTCCATTGACGCTGATGGCCTTGCGCCGCGAGCTGCCCGACCAGGAGCGACCGTTCCGGCTGCGCGGTGGCTGGGTGGTTCCGTATCTGGCGTTCCTGTCGTCCAACCTGATCGTGTTCTGGTCAGGCTGGGACGTGATGTGGAAACTGATGGTGGCGGTGCTGTTCGGCTTCGTCCTGCTCTCGATCTACCAGTCGGGCTGGGGCAAGCAACTGCCGAAGCTGGAAATGCGCGCGGGCTTCTGGATGTTGCCATGGCTGGGCGGCATCGCGCTGATCAGCTGGCTCGGCAAATATCCCGAACTGGACAAGCACGCCGGCAACATCGGCCTGCTCGGCCCGATATCCGGCTTCATCGTGATCGTGATCTTCTCGGCTCTCATCATGTGGCTTGCGCATGCATCGCGGCTACGCGGCGAACGCGTGATCGAGCATCTGGGCGAACAGGCGAGTGGAAGCAGTGCCATGTAGGGCGGGCACTGCCCGCCGTGGAATCTTCGCGCACCCGTGAGGTTTCGTTCGGCGGGCAATGCCCGCCCTACGAGGTGGTGTCCGGAGCGGCGCAACTTTTCTCGGTATCGCCGCGCTCGATCTTGCCGACCAGGTTGTAGAGGATGCGCGCATCCTCGTCGTCCAGCGTCTCGCCGCCCATGCCGCGGAAGTGGTTGTGGAAGGCGCGCACCGTGGCCTGCGGATCGTCGAGCGAATAGCCGACGGCGGTCAGGGCCATCCACGGGTCGAAACCGACGGGCGGATCAGGCAGGGGCGCCGGATCGGGCCACAAACCGAAACCGTAAGCGGCCAACCGTGCCCACGGGAACAGCGGGCCTGGATCCGGTTTGCGCGTGGGCGCCAGATCCTGATGTCCGATGATCTGCGCGCACGGAATGCGCCAGCGCGTGGTGAGGTCGGTCAAAAGGCGTATCAGGCTGTCGATCTGCACCGGCGGAAACGGCACGACGCCGTTGTTGTCGATCTCGATGCCGAGAGAAGCCGAATTGACGTCGGTGATCGTGCCCCAGCGCCCGCCGCCGGCATGCCAGGCGCGTTGGGTGTCGCTGACCAGCTGATAGATGCGCCCGTCGCGCCCAATCAGGTAATGCGCACTGACCGGTCCGCCACTGTTGCGGCTGCGCAGGGTGTCCAGCGATTCTGCCACCGAATCCTGCTCGGTGTAATGCAGCACGATCAGCTGCGGACTTCGAGTGTTGTAGTTGTCCGACGGCACCCATGTCGCCATGGGATTGCGTGGCTGCATTGACGAGCAGGCGCCGAGGATCAATGTCAGGCACGCCAGCAGCAGGTATGAGGTGCGCCTTGCGTGCGCATGCAACCAGTCGGACATCGCTCTCTCCCATTACATGCGATGAATGTAATTGCGATGGGCCGCCCCATCAAATGCGGCGGTGATGTCGACATGCATGGGCGACTCCAGGACTTGAGCCATGAGCCGACCGGAAGGGCACACTGATCCGGGTTTCGGGCTGGCCGTCAGACGACGAGATCACAGAACTCCGGATGCCTGCGGATGAATACCGCGGCGTACGAACATGCCGGCACGACCTTCCAGCCTTCGCGGCGTGCCGTTTCCAGCGCGAACCGCGTCAGCGACGCGGCGATGCCGCGGCCACCGATGACCTCCGGCACGCCGGTATGGGTGATGGTCATCACACCGTCCCGCAAGCGGTAGTCG
>DASSBH010000167.1:0-11290 GCA_035698945.1 Oleiagrimonas sp. | reverse complement strand
GACGTACCAGCGACGCCATCAGTTATTTCACTTTTGCGTGGACGCCGCTGCGCGACGATGCCGGCAAGGTTGCCGGCTTCTACTGCACCGCAACCGAGACCACCGAAAAGGTCAAACTGCAACAGGCGCTGCGGGACAGCGAATCGAGGCAGGCTTTCCTGCTCAAGCTCAGCGACGCGTTGCGTCCGCTGGCCGAGCCGGGCGCCGTGCAGGAGACGGCGGCGCGGCTGCTGTGGGAGCATCTGCAGGCCGATTGCTGCGCCTATTTCGAGATGGACGCCGCGGGCCGGGTCACGGCATCGCACGGCGTCGCCGGCGACAACGTGGATCTGCCCGGCCGGCTGCGGATCACCGACTTCGGACAGACACTGCTCGATGGTTTTGCCGCCGGCCAAACCATGGTGGTCGACGATGCGCTTACCGATCCGCGTTTTGCGGAGGCGGAGCGCGAGCTGTGGCGCAGCAATGGAGTGAGCGGTGGGTTGGGTGTGCCGCTGGTCAAGCACGGGCGGCTTTGTGCGCTGCTTGCCTTGAGCAATCTCGAACCGCGTGCGTGGACGGACATGGATGTCGTGATGGCCGAAGAGGTCGCCGAGCGTACCTGGGCGGCGGTCGAGCGCGCGTATTCCGAAAAGGCCGCGCACGACTCGCACGTCGAAGTCGAGCGCCTGGTGCAAAAGTTCGATGCGATGCTGTCGACGATCAACGACCACATTTTCAGTTTCGGTCGCGATGGTCGGGTGCTCTACGTCAACCGCAACCTGCTAGAACTGTGGGGCCTGACGCCGGGCGAGGAAGTAGGCATGGGGCTGTCCGACCTCAACTTTCCGCCGATCCTCAGGAAAATCGTGACCGGCTATGTGCGGCGCGTTTTCGCCACCGGCGAAACGATCCACGACGAAGCGTCCTACACCTCGCCCACCGGCGTCGTCGGCTACTACGACTACCTCATGAGCCCCGCCTTCGGCCCGGACGGCGAGGTCGAATACGTCGTGGGATCGGCGCGCGACATCAGCGAGCGCCGGCGCAAGGAGCAATGGCTGCAGGAACAGACGCGGCTGCTGGAGCTGATCGCCTCGGAACGTTCGCTGGACACGGTGCTGCGTGCCCTGTGCGATGCGGTGGCGCGCTTGAACGGCAGCGTCAAAGTAGCGGTGTTGCTGGCCAACGAGGAACGCTCGGCCATCGCACACACGATCGCTTCGCAGATACCGGTGGCATTCGGGCAACAGGTGAAAGGCGCGCCCATCAACGATTTGTTCGTCGGCACATGCGGCACCGCCATCTACAAGAACGAAACGGTAACCTGTGTCGACATTTCCAACGACGAACGCTGGTCCAGCGAGTGGCGCGAGTTGTGCGTGGCGCACGATGTACGCGCCTGCCATTCCACGCCGGTGCACGACGGCAAGGGTGTACCGCGAGGTTCGCTGCTGCTGTGCTTCAGCCAGCCGCATGAACCCGAGCCATGGGAACGCCAACTGGGCGAGTTTGCCGCGCACCTGGCCAGCATCGCCATCCAGCGCGAACGCGCCAACCGCGAGCTGCACGACAGCGGGGAACGGCTGCAACTGGCATTGAGCGCGGCGGGCATGGGCACCTTCGTGTGGTATCCCGAAGAGGATTGTTGCGTATGCGACGTGGACTATCTGCGCCTGTTCGGTCTGCCCGCCGACGGCACCATCGACCTGGCGAAGGCCTTGTCCGCGCTGATCCATCCCGATGATCGCGACGGCTATGCCAAAGTCGTGGCCGCGGCGTGCGATTCGGACGGCAATGGCCAACTGCATGCCGAGGTACGTGTCGTGCATCCGGACAATTCGGTTCACTGGTTGGAGATTTCCGGACAGACGTATTTCGACGACGCACGCCGTCCGCTGCGCATGGTGGGCACCGGCGCCGACATCACGGAAACCAAGCGCGAGGCCGAGCGCAAGCGGGTGATGATTGCCGAGCTGCAACACCGTACCCGCAACCTGATCGCCGTGGTGCGCGCCATTGCCGTCCAGACGTTGCAAAACAACGGTTCGCTGGAACATTTCCGCGACGAATTCGATGGCCGTCTGCGGACATTGGCCAGCGTGCAGGGGCTGATGTCGCGCTCCGACGAAGTACCCATCACCATCGGTATCCTGATCGACATGGAGTTGCAGGCATTGGGCGCAGTCGGCGACGGCGAACGCATCAAGACGGGCGGGCCCACCGTGCGCATCCGCAATGCCATCGCCCAGACGCTGGCGATGGCCATCCACGAACTTGCCACCAATGCATGCAAATACGGTGCGCTGGCCGGCGCACACGGTCGACTCGTGGTGTGCTGGCGCGTCGTCGAGCGCGACGATGCACGACATCTGCTGATCGAATGGAGCGAGTACGGCATCGAGGTGCGCGACTCCCCGCAGACGCACGGCGGCGGCTACGGTCGCAAGCTGATCGAAGAGGCGCTGCCTTACGCGCTGGAAGCCAGCACCCGCTACGAACTTGCCGACGGCGAATTGCATTGCGTCATTGATCTGCCCATCCAACCCAAACCGCAGGGGAAAGCATCTTGAGCACATCGTGCCCTCTGGCTGGTCGCACAATTCTGGTCGTCGAGGACGAATACGTCATCGCACAACAGATCGTGGACAATCTCATGGAGGCCGGCGCCGAGGTGATCGGGCCGGTTCCCACCCTTGAGCGTGCCTTGCGCGAGATCGACGGCCATCCGCAACTGGATGCGGCGGTGCTCGACATCAACCTGCGCGGCGAAAGGGTTTTTCCGGCCGCCGACGTGCTGGTGGCGCGCGGCGTGCCGTTCCTGTTCGCCACGGGTTACGACAAGGCCGTCATCCCCGAGCGCTTCGCCGCCGTCGCATGCTGCGGCAAACCGCCGACACTGGCAGATCTGCGCGGTGCATTGAAACTCTGAACCCGGTCGTGTTGTTCAAGTAGGGCGGCGCTGCCCGCCACGAAAGCCGCGTGCAATCCGCAAGCCACGTTCGGCGGGCAGTGCCCGCCCTACTTGAGCAGGGATGGCATTGTGGCCCCTGCGCATAATCCAGGTTAAGCCGCTGCAGGCGACACTGGCGGTCATGTACAAGCTTCGGTCGAACGACGGAGAAACCCATCCGCATCCGCGGAAACGGAAACCGCTGTGGTGGCGGGTGATGCTGGGGGCGTTCGGCGGTTTCTTCACCGACCGCGCGTTGGCGTTGGCGGCCTCGCTGGCCTTCTACACATTGTTGTCGTTCGCGCCGCTGCTGGTGCTGGTGGTGTGGTTGAGCACGACGATAGGCTACGACGCGCGCCAGTTCCTGCTCGACCAGATCGCCGACATGGCCGGCACCGGCGCGCGCGCAACGGCGGCAAGCATCTACGACAGCGCACGCGAACGCCCGTCGCTGGGCAGCATCACCGGCATCGCCAGCATCGTGATGGCGTTGATCGGCGCGACCACCGTCTTTGCGCAACTGCAGGCATCTTTGAACCGCATCTGGGGCATCCGCTCGCGCCCCGGCAATGCCGTCTGGGGCTGGTTGCGCCAGCGAGTACTGTCGATCGGGGTAATCGCCGCCATCGGCTTCGTGCTGATCGTGTCGCTGCTGGCGAGTGCGACGCTGGGTCTGCTGCTGACGCAAAGCGGGCCGGTGTGGGATGTACTCAATCAGGCCATTTCGGCCGTGATCATGGCGATGCTGTTCGCCGTGCTGTTCCGCTATTTGCCGGACGCGCGGCTGCCCTGGCGCAGGGTGTGGTGGGGCGGACTGATCACCTCGGTGCTGTTCACGCTGGGAAAGTGGGCCATCGGCCTGTACCTGTCCAGCGGCAGCGTCGGTGGAGCCTACGGCGCCGCCAGTTCGCTGGCCGTGCTGCTGGTGTGGGTGTATTACTCCGGCGCCATCTTCTTTTTCGGTGCCGAAGTGGTGCACGCCTGGGCACACGAGCGCGACGAGGGCATGCAAATGCAACCGCATGCCGAATCGCTGGAGTGACACTCCGCCGCGCGCGTACGCTGGCGGACGCCATGTACGAAAGCGGACATGGCCAGCGCCGGCTGATCCGTGAGATACAGCGCAAGCCATTGAAATAATGCAACATGTCCAGTTGGCATGCGGCTTGCTCCATGCGGGACATGGACATTGCCAACCCGCAACTGAAACTCCGCAAAAAACGCAAACGCCTGCTGCTGGTCGGCAGCGGTGTGCTCGTCGTGCTGGTCATCGTGCTGGTGGTCGCCTGGCTGGGTCCGGCCTTGCCCACGGCGGATCGTTCGAGCCTTTGGATCGGTACCGTCAAGCGCGGCGACATGCTGCGCGAGGTGCGTGCTACCGGCACTTTGGTGCCGCGTCACAAGCGCTGGATTTCCGCCGCCACGGCGGCGCAGGTGGAAAACATTCTGGTCTGGCCCGGGGCCAAGGTGAAGCCGGATACCGTGCTGATGAAACTCAGCAATCCGGAAGTGGCCGACGCCCTGCGCAATGCCCAGGCCAAGGTGGTCGCGGCCAAGGCCGAGGTCGCTTCCAAGCGTGCGCAGTTGCAGTCGCAGTGGCTGGACGAACGTTCGGAATTGGCCAAGGCGAAATCCGATTACGCTTCCACCAAGGTCAAGGCCGACGCCGACGCCAAGGCGATGAAGCTCAAACTGATTCCGCGCGTCCAGTATCAGCAGGAAAAGATCGCGCTCATACAGCTCAAGGAACGCGTCGACATCGAACGTCAACGCGTGGCCTCCTTCGCCGGCAACATGAAAGCGCAGATGGACGCCGTGAAGGCGCAGCTGGCCCAGCAGCAGAGCAACCTCAAACTTCGCCAACGCCAGATGGATGCCTTGGACGTGAAGGCCGGTATTGCCGGCGTGCTGCAGCAGGTGGCCGTGCAGGAAGGCGCGCAGGTGACCGAAGGCGCCAACCTGGCCCAGGTCGCGCGCCCGGACGTGCTGATCGCACGCCTCAAGGTGCCGGAAGTGCAGGCCAAGGACGTGGCCCTCGGCATGCCGGTCAGCGTGGATACCCACAACGGCATCGTCAAAGGCACAGTCGAACGCATCGACCCGGCCGTCACCGATGGCAGTGTGCTGGTGGACGTTCACCTCACCGGCAAGCTGCCGCCCGGCGCGCGTCCCGACCTGTCCGTGGACGGCCGTATCCGCATCGCGCAGCTGAAGAACGTGTTGTCGGTCGGCCGTCCCGCCCTGGCCAAGGCCGACAGCGACATCAGCCTGTTCCGCCTCAACGCCGAAGGCGTGGCCACGCGCGTGCCGGTGCGCATCGGCGCCACCTCCGTCGATCGCGTCGAAATACGCAAAGGCCTCAAGGCCGGCGACAAGGTGATTCTGTCCGACACCAGCCAGTGGGACAACTACGACCGCATCAAGGTGGAATGATGCACCTCATGAAGCCACACCATCCCCATCCCAGCCTTCCCCTTGAAGGGGAAGGGGCACAGCCTGAAATCTTGCGACGCTTTGAAGCCCTCCCCTTCGAGGGGAGGGTTTGGGAGGGGATGGTGTTGAATCCCCACGACGCCTCAACCACTCATGATCGCCAGCAGACCTGCTTCGCAAAGTCCCACCATCCCCATCCCAGCCTTCCCCTTGAAGGGGAAGGAGCACAGCCTGAAACCTCGCGACGCTTTGAAGCCCCCCCTTCAAGGGGAGGGTTTGGGAGGGGATGGTGTTGAATCTCCACAGCGCCCCAACCCCCCATGACCGCCGACAAACCGGCCACCGCCACCCATCCATCCTGTGACAGGGAACCACCATGAACGACACCAGCAACGTCATCACCCTCGAAGGGGTACGCAAGGTCTTCCAGGCCGATGAAGTGGAAACCCACGCCTTGAGCGACGTGCACCTTGCCATCGCCAGGGGCGAATACGTCTCCATCTCCGGTCCGTCCGGTTGCGGCAAGTCCACGCTGCTGTCCATCCTGGGCTTGCTGGATACCGCCAGCGAAGGCAGCTACATACTCAACGGCCACGACGTGGCCGCGCTCAATGCCGCCGCCCGCGCACGCATCCGCAATGCCGAGATCGGCTTCATCTTCCAGGCATTCAACCTGATCGGCGATTTGTCCGTGCAGGAAAACGTCGAGCTGCCGCTCACCTACCGCAGCGGCATCGACTCGGCCGAACGCCGCCAGCGCGTGCACGAGGCACTGGAACGCGTCGGCATGGCGCATCGCCTGCGTCACTACCCGGCGCAGCTTTCCGGTGGTCAGCAACAGCGCGTGGCCGTGGCCCGCGCACTGGTCGGCAAGCCGGCCATCCTGCTCGCCGACGAGCCCACCGGCAACCTCGACTCGCGCAACGGCGAAGCGGTGATGGCCCTGCTGGATGAACTGCACAAGGCCGGCGCGACCATCTGCATGGTCACCCATGACGCGCGCTACGCCGAACTCGCCCAGCGCAAGATCCGCCTGTTCGACGGCCGCGTGGTCGACGAGGAAACCTTCGAGCGCCTGCGCCACGAAGACGAATCGCGCCTGGACGCCTTGATCGGCCAACGCCTGGACACCGGTGCGCACAGCGAGGCGGATGCGTGAACGTCTGGCTCGCCGAAATCTGGCGATCCTGGCGCGGGAGTTTCCGCAGGCCGGGATTTTTGCTGCTGGCGTCCGGCGTGCTGGCACTCGGCATCGGCGCCAGCGTGGCGGTGTTCACGCTGATCGACCAGGTGTTGATGAAGCCGTTGCCGCTGCCTGATGCATCGCGCGTGATGGTGGTGGGGCCGCGATTCGATGGTCAGCGCATCGTGTCGGCATTGCAGTATCAGCACCTGATGCCGTTCAAGGGCATCCGGTCGGTCGGACTGACGCTGTTTTCCAGACCCGACGTGAACATCACTGGCGGTAGCCGGCCGGAGGTGGTGTCGGCCACGTACATCGATCACGGGATGTTGCCGACGCTGGGGCTGCATCCGGTGCTGGGCCGCAACTTCACGGCGAAGGAAGATGCGCCGCACGGCTCGCACGTGGTCATGCTCGGGTACGGTTTCTGGCAGCGCCGCTATGCCGGCAATCCGAACGTGCTGGGGCAGGTGCTCGACGTCAAGGGCACCGCTTGCACGATCGTCGGCGTGCTTCCGAAAAGTTTCGGCAGCCTTACCTTCAGCGGTGACATCGCGTTGCCGCTGGCGCTTGCGCCGCACAGTACGGACAACGGACTCAACTACATCGCGGTGGCGCGGCTGACCGGGGAGGCAAGCCCGCAAACCGTGGCAGCCGGGATCGATGCGCGCATGCACGCCATGTATGCCGCGATGGGTTCAAGCTACGCCGCCGACTGGAAGGACACGCGCTTCGGCGCGCAACCGATCACGGACTGGCAGCATGCGGAAGCGCATGCCGTGCTGACTTTGTTCATGGCCTGCGCGTTGTTCGTGTTGCTGACGGCCCTGGTGAATCTCGTCAACCTGATGCTGCTGCGCGCACTGTCGCGCACGCATGACAGCGCCGTGCGCGGTGCACTGGGGGCGTCGCGGTTGCGGCTTGTACTGCCGGCGCTGGCGGAAGGATTGCTGGTCGGCATCGTCGGTGCGCTGATCGGCATCGGCTTGGTGTGGATCGGCCTTCGCTGGCTGCAAGGCGCCGTGTCGGCCAGCTGGCTGCCGGGTGATATCCACATGAAGCCGTGGATAGCGGCGCTGGCCCTGGTTGTCGCGGTCGCCGTCGCCATGTTCGCCACCGTGTTCGGCATCTGGCGCAGCCAGGCGACGACGGCCAGCGAGGAGTTGCGTGAAGGCGGACGCAGCGGTGTCGGTCGGCGCGGCGGTCGGCTCGGGCGTGTCCTGGTGGCAGCGCAGATGCTGCTGGCAACGGTGTTGCTGTGCGGCACCGGACTGCTGCTGCACGGCTTGTACAAGGTGGCGGGTACGCCGCTGGGATTTTCCGGTGCGCACACCCTCACGTTTGCGCTTGCGCCGGTGCGTGCGGACTACCCCGATGCACGTTCGGTGAACGAGCTTTCGCGCCGACTGGTGCGCCGACTGGAATCCATTCCGGGCGTGACCGTGGCAACAGCGACCACCAACCTGCCGTCCGGTCGCAAGCACACGTTCAACACCAACGTGCACCGTCCGGGCGGGAAGCCGGTCGATATGGATTATCTGGGCATCGGCCCGGCATATTTCCACTTGTTCCATATTCCGGTGCTGCGCGGGCGGGCCTTTACGCATGACGACGTGCGTGGTGGCGAAGCCGTGGCCGTCGTCAATCGTGCCCTGGCAAAACGGATGTATGGCGGCCATGCCCTGGGGCAACTGATCCAGGAGGGCAGCGGCGCCGGCATGTGGTCGGCGCGCCTCGTCGGCGTGGTCGGCGACACCCGCCAGTTCGGCCCGCTGCAGACGGCGCCGCCTATCGTCTATGTGCCGCTGGCGCAGATCCCCGACAGCGACCTGGACTTCATCCGTTACTTCATGCCGATGCGTTTCGCCGTGCGCGGCCACGGCGCCCCCGATGCATGGCGCGCGGCGGTGCACGCGGCCGTGGCGCAGGTGGCGCCCGATCAGCCGATCTCGGATTTTCGCGACATGCGCACCATCGTGAATTCGACCATGACTCCGACACGCACCACCTTGCTGCTGGTCGGCGTGTTCGCCGTGCTGGCGTTGCTGTTGGCCATGGCCGGCATGTACGCCGTGATGGCGGTGGCCGTCGCCGCACGCGAGCGCGAGTTCGGCGTGCGCATGGCGCTCGGCGCAAAGCCCACGCAACTGGTGCGGCTGGTGCTGGTCGGCGGACTAATCCAGGTCGTGATCGGACTCGTCATCGGTGTCGCCACCGTGCTGGCCGTATCCAGACCGCTGCAGCAGATGCTGATCGCCTTGGTGGCGAGACACGACACGTTCGATCCGATGGCTCTGATCGGTGTGTGCGTGGTGTTGATGATCGCCGGTCTGCTGGCCTGTTTGTTGCCAGCTTTGCGCGCGGCACGCGTACAACCGATGCATGCCTTGCGAGGAGAGTGAGCGATGAACGTATGGCTGAATGAAATCTGGCAGGCCTGGCGCGCCAACCTGCGACGGCCCGGCTTTCTGTTGCTGGCCTCGGGCGTACTGGCGCTCGGTATCGGCGCCAGCGTGGCGGTGTTCACGCTGATCGATCAGGTATTGCTGAAACCCTTGCCCGTGCAACAGGCGTCGCAATTGGTAATGCTCGGGCGGATGCCGGGCAACGGCAAGGTCGACAGTGCTTCGCCCATGCAATATCAGGCGCTGGCCGGCATGGACGGCGTACGGTCGATGGGGCTGACCGAGCCGTTCCAGGTGGCGAACATTGCCGGAGGTGGTCCGCCGTTGCAGGTGCCGGCGCTTTACATCGACCGGCATCTGCTGCCCACGCTTGGCGTGAAGCCGCAGCTTGGACACAACTTCGACGAACGCGAGGACAGTCCGGGCGGCGCCAAGGTCGTCATGTTGAGCCATGGTTTCTGGGAACGTCGTTTTGGCGGTAATCCGGATGTCATCGGCAAGAGTCTGGCGGTCGAAGGAGCGGCGCATACCGTTGTCGGCGTGCTGCCGGCGGGTTTCGCCTTGTTCGGGAGCGACAGCGATATCGTGCTGCCGATCGCGTTGCCGAAGGCGAGCCGCAGCGACGTTCCGAATTACTTCATCGTCGCTCGCCTTGCCGACCACGCAAGCATGGCCTCGGTGGGGGCCGAAACCAACGCGCGTTTGCACAGGTTGTATGCCGACACCGGTGCATCGTATTGGAACAAGATGCGCTTCGGCGCCCAGCGTTATGGCGACTGGCTGCACGCTGGCCGCCGACCGGTGTTGCTGCTGTTCGTGGCCAGTGCGCTGTTCGTGTTGTTGATCGCACTGGTCAATCTGACCAACCTGATGCTGCTGCGCAGCTTGTCACGCAATCATGATGCCGCCGTGCGCAGCGCGCTGGGTGCGCCGCTGCTCAGACTGGTGTGGCCGGCGCTGGGCGAAGGGCTGCTGGTCGGGTTCGGTGGCGCACTGCTGGGTATGCTGTTGGCGGTCATCGGTCTTGCAGTGCTGCAGCAGTTCATTCCCGTCGAGTGGTTGCGCGGCGGGCATGTCGGCGTTGGTGCCGCGGCTTGGGGGCTGGCGTTCGCCATCGGTCTGCTGGGCGCGCTGCTGGCGGCGGCGCTGGGTTTGTGGCGTAGCCGCAGCGCGACGACCGTGGATGAATTGCGCGAGGGTGGGCGTGGCGGCATGGGTGCCCACAGCGGTCGTCTGGGGCGGGTGCTGGTGGTTGCACAGGTTGCGCTGGCTGTCACCCTGCTATGCGCTGCGGGCGTGATCGCGCGCGCGCTCTTCAACGCCTCGCAACGACCGTTGGGTTTTGCCAGCGCCAACATGCAGACCTTCGACCTGTCTCCGGTGAAGGCCAGCTATCCGGATGCGGCTTCGGTGCAGGCACTGTCGCAACGACTGGTGCAGCGTCTACGCGCCATCCCCGGTGTGAGCGGCGCGACAGTCACCACCAACCTGCCCACCAGCGCCGACTTCTTTGGCGAGTTCAACAACATGATGCATACCGCGAGCGGCCAGCGATTCGCGGCGCAATATCACGCGGTGGGTCCCGGCTTCTTCAAGCTGTTTTCGATCCCGTTGCACGCGGGGCGCCAGTTCACGCGCAACGACGTTCGTGGTGGCGAGGCGGTGGCCATCGTCAGCCAGAATCTGGCCGACACCCAATACGGCGGCCGTGCCCTTGGCAAGCTGGTCAATCTGGAAGGCAGCGGCAGTGCCGTCTGGCCGGCACGGATCGTCGGGGTCGTCGGTGACACCTGGCAGACGGGCACGTTGCAGCCGAAGCAACCGGTCGTATACGTGCCACTGGCGCAGATGCCGGCACCGGTGCTGGCGCTGTTCCGCAACTATTCCCCCATTCGCTTTGCCATGCGCGGCCACGGCAATGCCGCCGATTGGCGTGCGGGTCTGCATCAGGCCCTGGCGGAGGTGGCGCCCGGGCAACCGATTGCCAACCTGCGCTCGATGCACAGCATCGTGCGCCAGACCACCGCCGATGCGCGACTGAGCCTGTTGTTGATCGGGTTGTTCGCTTCGTTGGCGCTGCTGCTGGCGGCGGCCGGACTGTATGCGGTGATGGCGGTGGCGGTGGCCGCGCGCGAACGCGAGTTCGGCGTGCGCATGGCGCTGGGGGCGACGCCGTCGCGGCTGGTGGGATCGGTGCTGCGCGGCGGCTTGCTGCAAATTGCGGCCGGGCTGGTGCTGGGCGTCGGCATGGCGCAGGTAGTGACCCGATTGCTGCGTGCGTTGATCGAGCAACTCGGTCACGACGCGTTCGATCCGCTGACCCTGGCCGGTGTCTGC
>DASSBH010000166.1:0-4846 GCA_035698945.1 Oleiagrimonas sp. | reverse complement strand
TCGTACTTCGCCACCGGCACCGACCTGCAGGAGATGTACATCACGCCGTCGCTGCTGAGCGAGCACGATTGGGACGTATTGGCCGAAGCGGCCAAGTGGTCGCGCGCCAATGCCGACGTGCTTGAGGACACGCACTGGATCGGCGGCAATCCCGGCCGTCTGGACGTCTATGGCTGGGCCGCGTGGACGCCGGAGAAGGCCTTCATCACCTTCCGCAATCCCAGTGACAAACCGCAGCTGGCCGTGATCGACCTGCGCAAGCAGCTGGAGCTTCCACCTGACGCGGCCAACCATTTCCGCGTGCGCGACGTATGGCAGTCGGGCGGCAAGGATGTGCCGGGCCGTTTCGATGCCGATCACCTCGGCACCATCAAGCTGGCGCCCTTCGAGGTGTTGACGCTGGAACTGACGCCAACAACGGGCCGTTGAGCATGACCGACCCGACCCGTCGCCGCCTGCTCAAGGCTGCCGCTCTCGCGCCGTTGGCCATCTTGTGCGGTGCGCGGGTTCGGGCTGGAGGTTCCGCTGCGGCCGTCGAGGCGACATTCACGCCCGATCCGGAACATCCGGGTCGGGTCGTCGATGCCGGTCTGGCCAGCTTGAGCTACGAGACCTCCGAGCTTGTCAATCCGGCCTTCTTTTCCGCCCGCAACACGAGCCTGGTCAAGCTGTTCCGCGAGCTCAACCCGCACGGCATCCTGCGTATCGGCGGCAACACCAGCGACTGGACGACCTGGAGCGGCTACCACGGCAAACTGCCGGTCGAGCGACATACGCGTTACGGCACGCCGACGAAGATGTTCGTGCTTCACCCCGAGGCCTTGCACGAGCTGGCCGGTTTTCTGGAGGCCACGGGGTGGCGGCTCGTTTTCGGCGTCAATCTGCGGATCGAAGTGCCGGCCATGGGCCTGGCACTGGCCAAGGCCGTCCGGCGCATCGTCGGCAAGCATCTGCTGGCCATCCAGATCGGCAATGAGGCCAACAACTACGAACCGGATTACCGCGCCTTCGATGCCGACTGGAAAACCTATGCAGAAGTGATCGGGCCGACCGGCATCCCACTTGCGGGCCCCGACACCGGCGCCAATACCGACTGGGTCGAGGCCTACGCCCGCGAGCATGGCGCCGCCAATGTATTCCTGTCGCGCCATTATTACCGCGGCCCGGCGGGGAAGGGCTCGATCGGGGACATGCTCTCGGGCGACCCCGCGTTCTACGACGAAGCGGCCGCGATCGTTCGCGCCGGCGATGCCGTGAATCTGCCGTTCCGTCTCACCGAAGCCAACTCGTATTACTTCGGCGGCCAGGACGGGGTCAGCAACGTGTTTGCCTCGGCCCTGTGGGGCGCGGATTACATGCTGGCGCTGGCCGCGCGCGGGGTGGCCGGCGTCCATTTCCACGGCGGCACACTGGAGTCGGTGGAAGCTTCGCTCGGTCGTGAAGCCACGGCGGCCAAGGACGGCGACCTGACCGCCAGACGCAACGCGGTGTCCTCGCGCTATTCGGCCATCGCCGGGGATGTCGAACTCGGTTTTCAGCCGCGGCCGCTCTATCACGGCATGCGAGTGGCGCAACGCTTCGCGGGCATGCGCATGCTGCCTGGCAAACTGGTCACGGGAGGCGTCAATGCGACCGCCTACGCGGCCTGTCAGGGCAGGGACATGCAGGTGGCGCTCATCAACAAGGATGCCGCACGCGACGTGGTCGTCGATGTCTGCCGGGTTCCGCCGTCGGCAAAGGGCGAGCTTGAACGCCTGCATGCCCCGAGTCTGAATAGCCGACGTGACGTGGCGCTTGTTCCGGCCGGTACGGCGACGAGCGATGCCGGCGGTCGCGCCAGGCTGGTCGTGCCGCGTGGCAGCGCCGTGCTCGCGCGTTGGCGCGGCTGACACGAAGCACACCTTTTCCCCTCGACCGGGCCCTGCGCCCGGTTCTTTTTGTCGCTCAATCCAGCTTCTGCGCGGGCAGGCGGGCCACGGCATCCACTTCGCTCGCGGCCATGAGGAACGCACCGACGCCGTACACGTAACTGGAACCTGGCAGGTAGTCGCCCGGTGCGGCGCCGATCGGCTGGATGTTGCCGAGCCGACCGCTGGCATAAATCTGGCCGACCAGTCCGCGCCATGCCCGCGCCACCACGGGTCGATAGGCGGCTTCATCCAGCACGCCGTGGTGCACGCCCCAGGCCAGGGCGAAAGTGATCAGGGCCGAACCGGAAACTTCCGGACGCGGATAGGCGGTCGCGTCCAGCAGGCCGGGGCGCCAAAGTCCGTCATCCCCTTGCAGTTTGGCGAGGCTGGCGGCCATCTGGCGAAATTGCGTCAGGTAATGTGGGCGGCTCGGGTAGTCGGCCGGCATCAGCGCCAGGACGCGCGCCAGCCCGGCCATCACCCAACCGTTGCCGCGGCTCCAGAACAGCTTGCGGCCATTGGCTTCGTGGCGCTGGAGATAGGAAACGTCACGGCTGAACAGATGCTCGCGAGTGTCGTACAGCAGCCGGGTCGTGATCCACCATTGGTGATCCATGTGGTCGAGATAGGCGCGCCGGTGCGTGACGCGGGCAAGGCCCGCCCAGACTGGTGGGCCCATGAACAAGGCATCGCACCACCACCAGAGTGGACGCTTGCCGTGCCTGGGATGCTTCATGCGCGCATCGAAACGGCGGCGTATCGCTTCCAGCATGGCCGGATCGGGATGGCGACGATACAGCGTCAACCAGGCCTGGCCCACGGCCTGGTCGTCGGCATGCCGCACGCGCGGCCCGAGGCCCCAGTGAAAATGCTCGCCGTTGGCGTGTACGTAGGCGGCATATTCGGGCTTGCCGAGCAGGGTGGAGGCGTCGAGGAAGCCGAGATAGAGCGGGGCGAAAGTCCAGTCGAGACTTCGGTGCGACTTCACCCGTTCGTATTGCCAGGCGGCCACCTTCGCCGCCGTTCGACGGATGTCGGCCGGGCGCATGGCGCCGGATAGATGGGCACGCGGGCCGGGGTTGACAGGTGCATCGCCGGCCAGCGGGTCGTCGGCGCGCGCGGAACCGGACGCCAGCACAAGCATGGCGGCTGCCAGCAGACATGTCAGGTACACGGGAAAACGCCAGGGCAGCGTGCGATTCGGCAGCATGGAAAGTCGCCTCGACCATTGTCACGGAGAACGTGATCCAGCTTAGATAGAGCTTGACAAGATTTCAACAGCAATCGAAAGTTTCGAATACTTTCTTTTCTGCGGAAACCTGTTCATGTACCGGATCGGCAACCATGGTCGCTGTCTCGTAACTGCGCTGCTGACGTGCTGGCTTAGCGGCGCCGGGCCGGAGGCGATGGCCGCTGTGCCACATGCCGATCCGGCGCCGCTGATCATTGCCGTCACCAATCCATTGGACATGACGCGCAACAACGAAGTGCTGTCGTTGCCGTTGGTGCAAGTGTGGCAGCGTCGGCCTGCTTGGAAGTCGCGCGCATTGGCCGTGCGTGAAGCCGGTCATGCCGATCGACTGCCGACGCAGCGTTACGCGAGCGATGGCGGAGCCGCGCCGGATCGTCTGCTGGTGCGATTGGACATCGCGCCACACGCCACGATACGCCTGAAAATCCAGCCGGCATCCAGCCCGTACACGCCGAAAGCCAATCTATTGTATGCACGCCATGTACCCGAACGCGCCGACGATTTCGCCTGGGAAAACGGTCTGGTGGCTTTCCGCATCTACGGCAAGGCGCTGGAGGCCGACGGCGGACTGGTGTCTTCGGGTATCGATGTCTGGTCGAAGCGTCCACCACACCACGTGATCGACGAGTGGTATCGCCGCGACGCATTGGGTCAGCGTCTGGGCGACCCGACACTCTCATACCACATCGACCATGGCGACGGCCTGGACAGCTACAACGTGGGCCATTCCCCGGGCGACGGCGGTACCGCCATCTGGCTGAATGGTGCGCCCGTGTACGCCCACAATGCGACACACGTAAGGATCACCGCCCTGGGACCGGTACGGTTGCGCTTCGAGGTGGATTACGCACCCTGGCAGGCGGGCAAGGCCGTGGTGCGCGAGCACAAGGTGGTCACCCTTGATGCCGGTTCGCGTTTCAACCGGCAGACCGTGAAATACCGGATCACAGGGGCACATCAGTTGACCGTAGCCGCTGGCGTGGCAGTGCACGCCGGGGCAAAGCTGGCGCATGCCGGTGCGGGACGCATCGCGGTGTGGGATACGCCACAGCGTAAAAGCGCCGGCCGGATAGCCACCGGACTGGTATTGCCGCAAGGTGAATCGGCGCGCTTCGCCGTTGGCGGCGATGCCGCCTGGATGCTGTTCCAGGTGACGGACGCGGACACGATAAGTTTTGCTTCCGGCGCAGGCTGGTCAAAGGGCGATATGCCCGATTTCCGAACCTGGTTGCGCTGTCTGCGCGATTACCGCATGCGCTGGTCGCATCCGTTGCAGGTGCGCTGGCCGGCGGCGAATGATGGCCGAAATATCTAACCTGCCGCACAAATCCTGACGACATGGAGCCCGGATGCTTGACCATGCCGTTGCGGTTCTTACGGGGTCATGGCGATGTTTGTGTACACAACTGAAACGAGATGCCCTGGATGTGCCCGCATTCATTTTCTGTGCACCTGCCGCCAACAAGACTCGGCTCACATGCTGTGGCGACATCACTTGCAGCTGGTTTCACTGCACAGGAGATCCCATGAAAAACTTCAATCATCAACCCAAAGCCCTGGCCATTGGTATCACGCTTGTGCTCGGCTTCACCCTGCTCGGTGCAGGTTGCTCCCCTCAGGATAATGACAACAACGGCACGGCGGTGCCTTCGACTGCGCGTACGACTGCGGCTACGCCTGCGCC
>DASSBH010000165.1:0-9696 GCA_035698945.1 Oleiagrimonas sp. | reverse complement strand
GGCGATGGCCTCAGCCCTGATTGAGCCTTGAGGCCATCGCCTGCAGGCAGGCTCCTACATAAAACATGCAGGTCGAGACGCCGTTTTTTGTAGCATGATCGGAACACCCGCAAGGTTCCCGCCATGACCATCCGTACCGATTTCGCCGACACCATCGGCCACACGCCCCTGATCCGCCTGCGCCAGGCCAGCGAGGCGACCGGCTGCGAGATCCTGGGCAAAGCCGAATTCATGAACCCCGGCGGCTCGATCAAGGACCGCACCGCGCTGGGCCTGCTCGACGACGCCGAGCAACGTGGCCTGGTGCACAAGGGCACCACGCTGATCGAAGGTACCGCCGGCAACACCGGCATCGGCCTGGCCATGCTTGGCGCCAGCCGCGGCTACCGCACCATCATCGTCATGCCCGAAACGCAGAGCGCGGAAAAGATCGACGCCCTGCGCCTGACCGGCGCCGAGGTGCGCCTGGTGCCGGCCGCCAAATTCGCCGACCCCAACCATTACGTGCACCAGGCCGAACACCTGCGCGACGCCATGAACGAAAAGGCCGAGGGCAGTGCCTGGTTCGCCAACCAGTTCGACAACACCGCCAACCGCGACCTGCACGAAAACGTCACCGGCCCGGAAATCTGGAACGATCTGGACGGTCATATCGACGGCTTCGTGTGCTCGGCCGGCACCGGCGGCAGCCTCGCCGGCATCGCGCGCGCGCTGAAGGCACGCAACCCGAAAATTGCCACCGCCCTGGCCGACCCGGCCGGCTCGGCGCTGGCGCACTTCATCAACCACGGCGAGCTGAAGGCCGAAGGCAATTCCATCAGCGAAGGCATCGGCTCCAGCCGCATCACCGCCAACTTCGAGGATGCGCCGGTCGATTTCGCCTGGTCGATTCCCGACACCGAATCGGTGCCGCTGCTGCACGATTTGCTGATCCACGAAGGCTTCAACGTCGGCGGCTCGAGCGGCGTCAACCTCGCCGGCGCCATCCGCCTGGCGCGCGAACTCGGCCCCGGCCACACCATCGTCACCCTGCTTGCCGATTCGGGCACCCGCTATCAGCGCAAGCTGTTCAACCCGGCATTCCTGCGCGACAAGGGCATTCCCGTGCCCGCATGGCTCGAACGGGCGTTTCCATCCGCCTAGAAAGGCACCGGGCCCGACGCGCCTTGACTTGCATGCGGACGCGCATGAACCCGGTGCCGGTGCCGCCATCAAGCTTGCGCAAACTCCATGCGCTTATGCATCCGTCGTCTTGATATCGATCTTGCGCGGCGTGGTTTCCGGTCGCTTGGGAATCTCGATCTCGAGCACGCCATGCCTGCCGGCGGCGCTGATGCCGTCCGGGTCGGCACTGTCGGGCAGCGCGAAGCGCCGGTAGAAAACGCCGTGCGAGCGCTCGACGCGGGTGTACTTGCCGTTGCCGGTCGTGCTCTCGGACCTGCGTTCGCCGCGGATGGAAAGGACGCCATTGTCCATGTGCACGTCGATATCCTTCGGGTCGACACCGGGGATGTCGGCCTCGATCACGAAGCGCTTGTCCTCTTCGCGAATGTCCACGTGCGGCGCCCACTGGCTGGTGACCACGTCGGAATGGTCACTCGCATCCTCGTCGTCGAAGAACCGGTCCAGCATCTGCCGGAACTCTTGCAACGGGTACTGCGAACCCCACGGACGGTTGTAGCGGATCATGTTCATGATATGCCTCCTGTCTGGTTCTTCGGCCGCCCTGCGCGGCCACTTGGTGCCCAAAATAGGGATGGCTTCCCTGCTTTCAAGCCCATGCCAGACATCCACAAAGCATGGTTAATCAAACGGTTAACCAACACCCCAACTATGGCCATTGCGCCATCGAGGTTGCAGGTAAACTGACCGCATGAGCGATACACGACTCTCCCTGATCCGCCCCGACGACTGGCACCTGCATTTGCGTGACAGCGCGCTGATGGCTGCCGTGCTGCCGGACACCGCACGTCGCTTCGCACGCGCCATCGTCATGCCCAACTTGAAGCCGCCGGTTGCCACGGTGACGCAGGCGCGCGCCTATCGCGAGCGCATCCTGGCCGCGCTGCCGGAGGGCTCAGATTTCCAGCCGCTGATGACGCTGTACCTGACCGAAGCCACCACGCCGGACGACATCGCCGAAGCCGTCGCCAGCGATGTCGTGCATGCAGTCAAGTATTACCCCGCCGGCGCCACCACCAACTCCAGCAATGGCGTCACCGACATCCGCAAGGCGTATCCGGTGCTGGAAGCCATGCAGAAACACGGCCTGCCGCTGCTGATGCACGGCGAAGTCACCGACGCCGAGGTGGACGTGTTCGACCGCGAGCCGGTTTTCATCGAACGCCACCTGACCCGGCTGCGCGCCGATTTCCCCGAACTGCGCATGGTGCTCGAACACATCACCACCGGCGAAGCCGCCGCCTTCGTGCGCGAGCAACCGGCACACGTCGGCGCCACCATCACGCCGCAGCACCTGCTGATGAACCGCAACGCCATCTTCGCCGGCGGCCTGCGTCCGCATCATTACTGCCTGCCCGTGCTCAAGCGCGAAAAACATCGACAGGCGCTGGTCGAAGCCGCCACCAGTGGCGATACGCACTTCTTCCTCGGCACCGACAGCGCACCGCACCCGCGCCATGCCAAGGAAAGCGACTGCGGCTGCGCCGGCATCTACTCCGCCCACGCCGCCATCGAACTTTACGCCGAAGCCTTCGATGCGGCCGGTGCACTGGACAAGCTCGAAGCCTTCGCCAGCTTCCATGGCCCCGACTTCTACGGCCTGCCGCGCAACCAGGGCACCATCACCTTGCGCAAACAACCATGGCGCGTTCCCGACGACATGGATTTCGGCGGCACCCCGGGCGTACCGCTGCGCGCCGGCGACACCATCGCCTGGCAACTGTCGGACTGACTCCACCGGACAAGACTGTCTGAAAGCCTCCGATGGCTGCTGTGGCCGGGCATCATTTTTCGCGCAGCCACACAAATCGCTGCACTGCGGCCCGACACAACAAAAAATGGCCGGATACATCGTACCCGGCCATTTCGCAAACATTTGGTACCACTTCAAAAGTGGTGGGCGGTACTGGGATCGAACCAGTGACCCCTACCATGTCAAGGTAGTGCTCTACCGCTGAGCTAACCGCCCGAAGAGCCGCGTATCGTAGCAGGTAGGTTCGGCCCGGACAATACGTTCGGGCCGATTGCCGATCAGTCGGTCACGATGCGGTAGCACGGTTCATAGACGGCGCCGCCGGGGAGTTTCATGCGGTTCTGCGTGACGAAGGCTTTCAGCATGGTGTCCAGGGCGCGCATGATTTCGAGGTCGCCGTCGATTTCGAACGGGCCGTATTGCTCGATGGCGCGCATGCCTTCTTCCTTGACGTTGCCGGCGACGATGCCGGAGAACACGCGGCGCAGGTCGGCGGCCAGCTCGTCGCGCGGGCGGTCGCGGTGGATGCTGAGGCCTTTCATGGCTTCGTGCGTGGGCATGAACGGCTGCTGGAACGTGTAGGGGATGTTGAGCCCCCAGTTGAAGTAGAACGCGTCCTTGGTGTCCAGGCGGTTGTTGCGCACCTTGTCGATGCCGCGGGCCATGGCGCGCGCCACGCCCATGGGATCGTCGATGATGATCTGGTAGTGCGCGGCCACGCCGTCGCCCAAGGCCAGACGCAGGAAACGGTCGATCTGCTCGAAATAGTCGGCCGACTCCTTCGGCCCGGTCAGGATCAGCGGGAACGGGATGCCGGCGTTTTCCGGATTGAGCAGGATACCGAGCAGGTACAGGATTTCCTCGCAGGTGCCCACGCCGCCGGGAAACACGATGATGCCGTGGCCGATGCGCACGAAGGCCTCCAGGCGCTTCTCGATGTCCGGCATGATGACCAGGTGGTTGACGATCGGATTGGGCGATTCGGCGGCGATGATGCCCGGCTCGGTGATGCCGATGTAGCGGTTGTGGCGCCGACGCTGTTTGGCGTGGGCGATGGTCGCGCCCTTCATCGGCCCCTTCATGGCGCCGGGACCGCAGCCGGTGCACACGTCCATCATGCGCAAGCCGAGGTGGTAGCCGACGTCCTTGGTGTAGTCGTATTCGCTGCGCGAAATCGAATGGCCGCCCCAGCACACCACCAGGCACGGGTCCACGTGCGGCAGCAGGATGCGCGCGTTGCGCAGGATCTCGAAAACGGCGTGGGTCAGGCCCGAGGAATCGTCCAGCCGGAAACCGCCGCGCTCCAGGGTGGTGGCCACGTAGACGATGTCGCGCACGACGGCCATCAGCAATTCATTGATGCCGCGGATGATCTTGCCGTCGACAAAGGCCCGCGCCGGCGCGTTGCTCAGCTCGATCTTGATGCCGCGATCCTGCTGCAACACCTGGATGTCGAAATCCGGATACTCGCCCAGCACGCCGCGCGGATCGTCGCTGATGTTGCCGGAAGTCAGCACCGCCAGCGCACAGCGGCGCAACAGTGCATGCAGGCCCGAGTCACTGGCATCACGCAGGCGCGTGACCTCGTCGCGCGAGAGCACATCCAGGCTGCCGCCTGCCGGCGAAAAACGGGTACTGACCAGTTTCAGAGGTGAGGCATGAACGTTGGTTACGGCATTCATGGATGGGTGATTCTCCTGACCATCAATTCGAGCAAGCAGTCAAGCTTAGCACTGCGACACAAAAAAACCGGCGCTCTGCATGACAGAAGCGCCGGCTCCGGGTTCCCCGTAAAACCGGGTTAGAACGTGTAACGCAAGGTCAGCATGGCCGACCAACGCGACACGGTGCGGGTCGGGTTGAAGCCCGAATCGTAGACTTCCAGTTGCTGCGGCTCATAGTTGCCGTTGTCGTCTGTGGGCAGGTAGTAGATGTACTGGCCCTGGGCGTTGACACCGCTGTAACCGGCCAACGTGCGCGTGTCGTAGGAACCGACGTTGCGCACGTGTCCCCAATCCTTGTTGAGCAGGTTGAGGAAGTTGTAGATGTCCAGGCGGATGACGCCCTTGTTGCCCTTGAAGATGCCCGGGACTTCCTGGCTCAACGACAGGTCGATGCGGTTGCTCCACGGCGAGTGCGCCTCGTTGCGCTTGGCGATCTGGCCGCGGTGGCTGTTGAGGTACTCGTCGCTGCTGATGAAATCCTGGAACTGCTGGATCACCTCGGGGCTGGCCGAACCATAGGACACCAGCGCATCGTTGATGGTCGGGATGTAGACCGGATCCTCGTAGGTGATGCCGTCGCCGTTGGCGTCGCCCGAGAAGATCCAGCTGTACGGCAGGCCGTCATGGCCCACGTAGAACGCCGACACGCTGGTGTAGTAGTTGCCGAAGAACGCGTGCCGCCACGAGATCGAGGCCTTGATGTTGCGTGCGATGTTGCGGCTGGCCAAGGTGACGTTGTTGCTATTCGGGTTGACCCGCACCACGTACTTGTAACCCGAGGAAGCTTGTGAGCTGTTACCCGGGTTGACCTCGGTGGCGTGCGTCAGCGTGCCGCTGATGGACGCGGCCCAGCCATGCGAGAACGGCTTGCGCAGCGACAACGTGAAGCTGTCGCTCTTGCCGCCATCGGTATTGCTGAGCAGGGTCGAATCGTTGGCGAAGTCGGGGTTGGCCCCATTGTTCGGCGCCTGACCGCTGGCACGCGGGCTGGCACCGTAGACGGTCCAGTACGAGTAGCGTCCGTCCGGCAGCTTGCCGTTGGGCGTGCCCAGGTTCAGCGCCTGGTACAGGATGGCGTCACGGGCATCGATGCGCAGATACTGGGCCGAGGCGATCATGCCCAGCCACGGCAGCTCGCGGTCGAGTGCCAGGCTCATTTTCCACGCGGACGGCAGGTGGAAATTCGGCGAGATCGTATCCACGTCCATGATGGTGTTGCTGGTCGCGGGGATCGGCGGGTTGTTGACCGGGTCGCTGACATCGAACGGCGTGGTGGACGGATCACGCGTGCGATAGGTGGCCACGGTGATGCCGTTGTTCTGGTACGGGTTGGTCATCCACACCGCCGGCGGCGCCGTCTGGAACAGGCCGAAGCCGCCGCGCAACTGCGTCATGTACTGGCTGTCGAAGTTGTAGTTGAACGACAGGCGCGGCTCGATGATGCGGTTCTTGCCGCTGAGCGCGTTGTTGTTCGGGTAGCCGAAGGCCTGCTCGAACTTGGCGTTGTAGACCGGCTTGTGGTTCGCATCGGGGAAGTTGATGCGGAAGCCGTATTGCACCGACAGATTCGGCGACACCTGCCAGATATCCTGGACAAACGGGCTGATCTGCGTGTACGTCCACTTCGCCGCCACATCGTCAATGGTGAAGCCATCGGCCGGTTGGTACAGGTCGTACTGGAAATAATTGCCGTTGGCAAAGTCAGCGATGGAATCGAAGGAGTAGTGACCGAACTCGGTGCGACCGAACAGGTTGTAGATCTTGTTGCGTTCGACATACACACCGGCTTTGAGGGTGTGGTCACCGGCGTAATAGGTGCCGGCGAAGAAAAGCGTGGATTTCTTGGTATCGACCTTGTTGTAATGGCGGTACTGCTCGGTTCCCAGGTTGACGACCGGGGTCCTGTAACCGGCCACGGACACGTTGATCTGCGGCTGCTGGAACGGGATTTTGGTGTCCTGCACGTAGTGCTGGTAGGCAAGCTTGACCTCGGTGGAGAAGTTCATCGACCAGTCGTCGTAGAGCGCCAGCGAGACGTTGTCGGTGGTGACCACCTTGGTGTCGCTGTAACTGCTCAGGCCGATGCTGTTGTAGCCATTGCCGCGCAACTCGGGCAGCGTCTCCTCGGTGCGGTTGTAGCTAAGACTGGCACGGTGGTTGTTGGTGATGTTCCAGTCGATCTTGGCCAGGTAGCGGTCGTCCTTCAGGGTTACCGCGGAGCTGCCGCCGAAGGTGCCCGGATGCAGGCCATAGCCCTTGGCGATGTCGATGATCTTCTGCACATCGCCCGGCGACAGCTTGTTCGATGTCGACGGGCCGTCGCCGAGGTTATAATCCAGGCCGTTGACCGAGTCGGCGCCGATGCCGCTGGTGCGCTGGCGCTCGACGGCGACGAAGAAGAACAGCTTGTCCTTGACGATCGGGCCACCCAGGGTGAAGCCGCCGGTCCAGTCATTGTCGTAGCCGTTGTATTCATAGCCCGGATTGTCGCTGTCGAGCCAGCCGGCATTGCCGACCATCTTGTCGGCGTTGCGATAGGCGTAATACAGCGAACCATGGAATTCGTTGGTGCCGGACTTGGTCACCGCATTGACGGAAGCGCCGACGGTGTCGGAACTGACGTCGTAGTTGGCGGTGGAAATGTTGTATTCGGCGATCGTGTCTTGCGAGATCGCCGAGTTCTGATACGGCAGGCCGTTGGCGTTGAGGCCAAACGGGTCGCCGACGGACACGCCATCGACGGCAATGTTGTTGTAGCGATTGGGAACGCCGGCGAGGGTGAACGAACCGTCGCCCTGATCGGTGACGACGATGCGCGGATCCAGGCGCACGATGTCGTCGATGGAGCGGTTGCCCTTCGGCGTGGACTGCAGTTCACGCTGCGACACGTTGGTGGACAATCCCTTGTTGTCCGGCGTGAAGACTTGCATCAAGGCATTGGCCGTCACGGTCACGCCGGACAGTTCCTGCGCGTTGGCCTCGGACGGCTGCATGACCAGGTTGATGGCGCTCATCTGGCCCAGTTGCAGGTACACGTCGTCGCGCTCACCCTGGGTCAGCCCGGCCTTGGACACGGTGACGTCGTAGGGACCGCCGACGCGCATGCCGCGCGCGTTGTAGCGACCTTCGGCATCGGTGGTGACGACGCGGGTCGTGCCCGACGGCTCATGCACGATGGTGACGGTGGCGCCGGAAACCGGCGTGCCGCTGGCGTCGACCACGACGCCGGTAACGGACGAAGAAGTCACATTCTGCGCCATCACCGCAGGCGAGGCCGCCAGCAGTGAGGCGATGGCAAACGGCAGTATCCCCTTGCGGATTCTGTTGGTCATGATCATTGGCTTTGGCTCGCAACGTGTGAAAAAACCAGCGGAGACACCCCTACGCCTTGCCCAAACGCCCCGTCCGGCAAGCCCGACCCTTGTGGCCGATATCCCCGATTGTCATATGCCGCCGCGCACCGCCTCGGTGACCACGTCAGCGTTAATGTCAGTTTAACAGCAATGGCACACTTCGCCAGTGCTTTTTTGCCCCATTCGACAGCTGCCAGACACCAACTCAAGGCGCATCGTCATGGCGGCAAACCGTAGGGCGGGCACTGCCCGCCATCATGCCGATCCGGTGGCGGGCAATGCCCGCCCTACGCGAATGCCATGGTGGTCATGGTCAGTCCTTGCCCAGGTAGCGCACGCGCTTGGCCGGCTTTAGGTGGGCAAGATCCAGCAGCACCATGCCGTCGACGCAGCCGGAGAATTCCGGGTCCTCACCAAAATCAAGAAACTGCACGCCGTCAGGCTCGACCAGGTCGACATACTGGCGGTACAGCACCGGCAGGGTCACGCCCAGAGCGTCCAGACGATGGCGCAGATGCCCCAGGCCGGTCACCGGATCAAGGCCGCTCAACTCCGCGCGAACACCCTCAAGCACCATCGACGACACCTGGAATGGTCGCCGTGCGCTGGCCAGGCCCGGCGCGCCGAAGTAATGCTGATGCGCCGCCACGATCCACTCGCGCGCCTCGCGCGGCAGGCTGACCGACAGACTGACCGGCCCGAACAGGTAGCGAATCTGCCGATGCTGTTGCAGGTACAGGCCGATGCCGCGCCACAGATGATCGAGAGCGCGCGAGCGCCAGTAGGCGGGTGCGATGAAACTGCGCCCCAGCTCCAGCCCGGCGGCAAGTTGCGCGGACAACTCCGGGGTGTAGTCGAACAGGCTTGCGCTGTACAGGCCATGCAAGCCGTGCCGGTCGAGAATGTTTCCGCCATGACCAAGCCGATACGCGCCCGCGATGCGCCGCGCGGCGCTATCCCAGAGAATCAGGTGCTCGTACCAGGCGTCATAGGTGTCCAGATCGCAGCGCAGGCCGGTACCCTCGCCCACCTTGCGGAACGTCAGTTCGCGCAAGCGTCCCAGTTCGCGCATGACGGCGCTGTCGGCGGCCCCCGGATACAACCATGCCTGCTGACCTTTGCCGACTTCGGCCAAGAGCTGCCCGCGCTGCTGCAATTCACTCTCGACGGCCTCGACCGGCTCGGGGTGCGCCAGCGCCGCCTGACCACCAAAAACCAGCCCGCGCTTCCGCGCCAGCCGGTACACGTGACGACGCATGAGGCGCGCGGCCTGACGGCTGTCGCCATCACTGCGCTGGCGAATCTCGTCGGCATCGACAAGCGCGCCGATCCGCATGCGGATGGATCGGGCGCGCCGCGCCACGGCTTCGCGCGGCAGCATGGCCGTGGCCAGCGGTTTGGCCAGCATCGACATGCCGTAGAACATGGCCGAGTTGCGCGCACCGATATGCACCGGCAACACCGGCGCACCGGTACGCATGGCGATGCGTGCAAAACCGTCGAACCAGCGTCCGTCGCGGACGCCGTTCGGACGCATGCGCGAGACTTCACCCGCCGGAAACACCACCAGTGCCTGGCCTTGATCCAGCGCGCGGAACACGGCGCGCATGCGCGAGGACGCACCGCCGCCGAACACGTCCACCGGCAGCAGCAATTCGGACAACTGCGGCACCATGCCCAGCAC
>DASSBH010000164.1:0-6685 GCA_035698945.1 Oleiagrimonas sp. | reverse complement strand
AGGTTGGCGTCGCCCACCGACACCTCGCGCACCACCGGTGCGGTCGGCTTGGAGAAACCGTGCGGTCCCGAGGTCGCCGACGGGCGCGCAGCTTCGGATTTGCGACGGCGGCCACTGCCACGGCGAGCCCGTTCGCTTTCGGTCAGATGCAACTTGCCGGAGCCGAAACGCTTCTCGCGTTCGTTCTCGCCCTTCTCGTTTTCACGCGAATGGTCACGACGTGCACCACCACGATTGGGTTTGGCGGCAGCCGCCTCCTTCGGTGCTTTCGGTGCTTCGGGCTGCGCCTCCTTGGCTACTACCGCCGGCTTCTCGCGACGTTTGCGGCGCTCGTGCAGGCGCGGCATGACCGGCGTGCTCCAGGCACTCTTGTCCTGATCACCGGAAGCCTCGGCATCGCTCTTCGCGGCCTCGGGTTCGGCTGTCGGCTCTTCTGCCGTTTCGTCAACCGGCGCAACTTCTTCCACCGGCTCGGCAGCGGATTCGGGAGCGGTTTCTTCCGGTGTCGCCGATGTCGGCTCGCTGGCCTCTGCCGCGTCGGCCTGACGCGCCTGTTCGGCCGCCTTGGCTTCGACCTCCTGACGGGCCGTTTCCTCGCGACGCTGCTTCTGTTCCTCGCGTTCGAGATCTTCGCGCTGGCGCTGCTCCTGCGCTTCCTGCAGCTTGCGCTGGGCTTCCTCGCGCTCCTGCACGGTATCGGCGTCGTCGGTCATGGCGCCACGCTTGACGTAGGTGCGCTTGGCGCGCACTTCGACATTGACCGTCTTGGACGTGGCGCTGCGGCCACTGCCCGTGGATACCTTCAGTTCGCTGCGCTGGCGACGGCGCAGGGTGATTTTGCTGGGCCCGGCGCTCTTGGCTGCGGACTTTTCGCTCTTGCCATGGTTGCGGCGCAAAAACTCCAGCAGTTTCGACTTTTCGTCATTGCTGACGACTTCGTCGGGGTCGGAGAACTGCATGCCCGCTTCGCCAAGCTGCGCCAGCAGCTTGTCGGCAGACATGTCCAGGACCTTGGCCAGTTGCTTGATGGTGACGTCCGACATAGTTCTCTTTACTCCGCATCTGTGCGCTGACTGCTTCGCTCCGGATCACCGGGCGAGTACGCCATCCCTGGTGGAAGACCGAAATGGCCTTCCTGCCACGCCCGTCCCGGGCGTGGGCGCCAACCGTTAGCCGCCCTGCTCCAGGCGCGCGATCATGGGTGCGCGCGCGGCCATGATGAGGGCTGCGGCACGCTCTTCGTCCATGTCCTCGATGTCGATGAGGTCATCGACAGCCAGATCGGCCAGATCGTCGGCGGTGACGACGCCGCGGCCGGCAAGCACGTAGGCCGTGGCTTCGTCCATGCCTTCCAGCGCCAGCAGATCCTCGGCCGGCTGATGCTCGTCGACATTTTCCTCGACGGCAAGCGCAGCGGTCAGCAAGGCGTCGCGGGCGCGCGAACGCAGCTCCTCGACGATGTCCTCGTCGAAGCCCTCCACCGCCAGCAGCTCGCCGGTCGGCACGTAGGCGATTTCCTCGATGCTGGAAAAACCTTCCTGCACCAGGATGCTGGCGATTTCCTGATCGACTTCCAGCTTTTCCATGAACAACTCCAGGGCCGCCTGCTGCTCGGCCTCGCTCTTGGCGGCGACGTCGTCCTGCGTCATCACGTTGAGCTGCCAGCCGGTCAGCTTGCTGGCCAGTCGCACGTTCTGGCCACCGCGACCGATGGCCTGGGACAGCTTGTCTTCGGCCACGGCGATGTCCATGGAATGCTTTTCCTCGTCCATGATGATGGACTGCACCTCGGCCGGCGCCATCGCGTTGATGACGAACTGCGCCGGGTTCTCGTTCCACAGGATGATGTCCACGCGCTCGCCGTTGAGCTCGTTGGACACGGCCTGCACGCGCGAACCGCGCATGCCGATGCAGGCGCCGATGGGATCGGTACGGCTGTCGTGCGCGAGCACGGCGATCTTGGCGCGGTCGCCGGGGTCGCGGGCGCAATCCTTGATTTCCACCAGGCCCTGGCTGACCTCCGGCACTTCGATGTTGAACAGCTCGATCATGAACTCCGGAGCGGTACGCGACACGAAAATCTGCGGGCCGCGTACTTCCGAACGCACCTCGTACAGATAGCCGCGCAGACGATCGCCCACGCGAACCGGTTCGCGCGGAATCGACTGGTCGCGCGCCACGAAAGCCTCGGCATTGCCGCCGAGATCCATGTAGATGTTGCCGCGCTCGACGCGCTTGACGATACCCGTGACCAGTTCGCCGATGCGATCCTGGAAAGCCTCGACCACCTGTGCGCGCTCGGCTTCGCGCACGCGCTGCACGATCACCTGTTTGGCGGCCTGCGCGGCAATGCGACCGAACTTGGCGTTCTCGACCTGCTCCTCGATGTACTCGCCGATCTCGGCGCCTTCGCGCTCGTCGACGGCGTCCATCAGGCGGATCTGGCGATACGGCGATTCCATCTCGACGTCGTCGGCCACGATCTCCCAGCGACGGAAGGTTTCGTATTCGCCGGTGTGACGGTCGATGGACACGCGCACGTCGGCATCCTCTTCGGGCCAACGCTTCTTGGCAGCCGATGCCAGCGCCGCCTCCAGCGCCTCGAAGATGGTGTCCAGCGGCACGTCCTTTTCGTTGGCTACCGCATCCGCCACCAGCAACAATTCTTTGCTCATCGTCATGACTCCGCGAGCGCCGCGAGCGCTCTAGTTCAATATCAACCCGATTTTTTTCCGCGCTTGCCACCACCACCCGGCTTGGGTGCCGGCGCCAGACCCAGCGCGACCCAGTCGGGCGCCAGGCGCGCGCTTTCCACGGCAGCGTGTTCGAAATCGACTTCCTTGCCGTCGTCCAGTTGCATGTGAATGACCTGATCTTGCACTGCCGTCAGGCGACCGCGAAAACGGCGTCGGCCATCCATCGGCGCCGTCAGCGTCAGCTTGACTTCCTCGCCAACGAAACGCTCGAACTGTTCGACCGTGAAAAGCGGCCGATCAATGCCCGGCGAGGACACTTCCAGAACGTAGTGGCCCGGAATCGGATCCTCCACATCCAGCATCGCCGACAATTCGCGGCTGGCTGCCTCGCAATCGTCGATGTCGACTTCCTGATCCGGCTTCTCGATATACACGCGCAGGGTGCCCTGCCCCTGCGAGGGCAGCCATTCCACGCCGGCACATTCCAGACCGAGATCGACCAGAACATGACTGAAACGTTGGGCAAGCGCCTGTGTATCCAAGAAACCTCCACATCCCGTCGCACAAACAAAAAAAGGGCTCAACGCCCTGTCCGTGGCGTCACCGGCTGCGATGACGCCCCATCCTTGGCAGCATAAAGCAAACCAGCTGCACGCTGCCCGAAACCGGGCGCGGGCTTCCTGCATCCAACAAAAAAGCCTCCCGAGGAGGCTTTCTTGTCAAAGAAAGTGTTGGTAGCGGGGGTAGGATTTGAACCTACGACCTTCGGGTTATGAGCCCGATGAGCTGCCAGACTGCTCCACCCCGCACCGGGAGAACGGCAATTGTACGGTGGGTTGTTACGAAGCGCAACAGCCATGTGGTTCATTTCATCCGCAGGAGCCAGCCTGCTGGCGATTGTCGGGTTCCACGTAACCTACACAATCGCCAGCAGGCTGGCTCCTACACGGTGGGGCGCATGGCGCGGGCAGCGCGCCCGCGACACATTCAGCCGATGAATGCCTGACGGCACCAGTCCAGCAGCGGCCCCCAATACAGGCCCACGCCGAGCAGCGCCAGGCCATTGATGGAAAGCACCCAGCGCAAGGTGTGATCGTTGTGCGGCGCAAGCGCCACGCCCTCTTCCGGCTGCTCGAAGTACATCACCCAGATGACGTGCAGGTAGTACCACAGGCCGATGATGGCCGTGACGATGCCGACGATGGCCAGCCACAGCATGCCCGCATCGATCGCCGATTGCAGCACCAGTACCTTGGCGTAAAAACCCCAGAACGGCGGCACGCCGGCCAGCGAGAACATGGCCAGCAGCATCAAAAAGGCCATCCACGGCGAGCGTCTGTTCAGGCCCTTGAGGTCGCTGATCCGGTCGCACTCGAAGCCCTTGCGCGACAACGCCATCAGCACACCGAAGGCGGCGGTGGACATGAGCGCATAGCACACGGCATAGAACAGCGCCGCCGAATAGCCTTCGGTATCGGCGCCGACGAAGCCCATCAGCAGGAAACCCATGTGCGCAATGGTGGAATAGCCCAGCATGCGCTTGATGTTGGTCTGCACGATGGCAACCAGATTGCCGATGACCATCGACAGCGCCGCCACCACGGCCAGCATCAACTGCCACTGGTGCGTCATCAGGCCATCCGGGGCAAAGGCCGACAACAGGCGATAAGCCAGACCGAAGGCAGCCAGTTTGGATACCGAAGCAATCAGCGTGGTGATGGCCGTGGGCGCACCGTCGTACACGTCCGGCAGCCACATGTGGAACGGCGCGGCGCCCAGTTCGAAAGCGATGCCGACGATCAGGAAGATCAGGCCGAACTTCAGCAGGTTGGGCATGGCCACGTGCTGCGAGGCCGCAGCCAGCTGTGACAGATCCAGGGTGCCGGCGGCGCCGTAGATCATCGACATGCCGTACAGCAGCATGCCCGAGGCCAGCGCGCTCAACACGAAATACTTGATGGCCGCTTCCGACGACAGCGGCGAATCGCGATTCATGGCCACCAGCGAATAGGAAGCCAGCGCCAGCATCTCCAGGCCCAGATAAACCACGATCAGGTTGCCGGCCGACACCAGCAGCATCAGGCCCAGGCCGGCAAACAGCATCAGTGAATAGAACTCGCCGATGTGCAGTTTGCGGTCGCGCAGATACGGACGCGCGAAGATGAAGATCAGAAGGATCGCCAGCAGCCCGAACACCTTGACGATCTCGGCCGCCCCGTCGCGGATGAACATGCCGCCGAAGGCGGTCACCGTGCCGTCCGGCTGTCCAAGCACCACGAGAATACCGGTGACCACGGTGATGGCGATGGCCAGCCAGTGCGTAATGTCACGCTGCCCGGGCTTCAGCCAGGCATCCAGCAGCAGCAACACGCATACCGCCACCACCAAATAGGCCTCCGGCAGCACTACGAGAATGTCGTTCCAACTCAACATGCGACGTTCCTCAGACCTTGGTGACGGCCAGTTGATCGACCAGGTGCGATACGGACGCACCCATCAGGTGAATAAGCGGCTCGGGCCAGATGCCGATGGCCAGCACGAACAGGCCGAACACGGTCAGGACGATGGTTTCGCGAGCGTTGATGTCCTTCATCGCGGCGACCTTCTCGCTGGTCACGTCGCCCCAGACGACGCGCTTGACCAGCCACAGCGTGTAGGCCGCGCCGATGACCATGGTGAAGGCGGCGATCAGCGCAATCCACGGATTGGTGCTGAAGCTGGCCAGGATCACCATGAACTCGCCGACGAAACCGCTGGTGCCCGGCAGGCCGCAGTTGGCCATGGCGAACAGCACCATGAAAAACGCGAACCACGGCATCACCTTGACCAGGCCGCCGTAGGCCTTGATCTCGCGCGTGTGCAGGCGGTCGTACATGACGCCGATGCACGAGAACATGGCGCCCGAAACGAAGCCGTGCGAAATCATCTGCACCATCGCGCCCTGGATGCCGAGTTTGGCGGCATCGATGTTGTCGAGGTCGCGCATCAGCAGGAAGGCGATGAACAGGCCCAGGGTCACGAAGCCCATGTGCGCCACGGACGAATAGGCCACCAGCTTCTTCATGTCTTCCTGCACCAGCGCCACGTAGCCGATGTAGACGACGGGAATCAGGCTGAGCACGATCATCAGCCACACGAAATGGTGCGACGCGTCCGGCACGATCGGCAGCGAGAAACGCAGGAAACCGTACGTACCCACTTTCAGCATCACCGCCGCCAGCCACACCGAGCCGCCGGTCGGCGCCTCCACGTGGGCATCCGGCAGCCAGGTGTGCACCGGCACCATCGGCACCTTGATGGCGAAGGCGATCAGGAAGGCGAAGAACAGCCACGACTGCTCGGTCATCGTCAGCGGCAACGCGGCCAGCGTGGCCATGTCGAAGCTGCCGGCCTTGTGATGCAGGTACAACAGACCGATCAGGAAGCAGATCGAACCGAGGAAGGTGTAGATGAAGAACTTCATCGTGGCGTACAGACGCCGCGGGCCGCCCCAGACGCCGATGAGGATGAACATCGGAATCAGGATGGCCTCGAAGAACACGTAGAACAGCAGCGCGTCGGTGGTGCTGAACAGGCCGATCAGCAGGCCTTCCAGCACCAGCATGCAGGCCATGTACTGGTGCGCCTTGTCCTGGATGACTTCCCAGGCGCCGATGATGACCAGTGGTCCGACGATGGTGGTCAGCAGGATCAATGCCACCGCGATGCCATCCACGCCCAGTGCGTAATTGACGTCCAGCGCGGGAATCCAGTGGTGCATTTCCACCAGCTGCATCGCCGCCGAGTCGGCATTGAACATCGGCAGCATGAACAGACTGGCGATGAACGTCGCCACGGAAAATGCCAGTGCGATCCAGCGCATCGCGCGGGTTTGCCGCGCGATCAGCACGGGCACCGCACCGACGATGGGCAGCCAGATCAGCAGGCTGAGAATGGGCCAGTGGTTCATGCGAAATCCTTGTAAATCCGGGATTCGGTATTCGATTCGG
>DASSBH010000163.1:0-6378 GCA_035698945.1 Oleiagrimonas sp. | reverse complement strand
GCGTATGCTTCGGCGGCCCCGATGCCGTTTTGCGGCCTGGAAAAATCCTGATTGAATGTCGCGGCACGGCATTGCCCGCCGTGGCTTTTCTGGACGCGGATCAACGCGGATAGAGGCTGATCAAAAAGCGCTCCATCCGCGCTCACCCGCGTCGATCCGTGTCCAGACGCTGTCACGTTCACAGCCGATACGGCGGTGATGGATCAGAGCCCACCCGATTCCGACTCAAACCCGGAGGCCTCCTCAGGCCATGCAGGGCTTTCTCAGATGCCGGTCATGCCAAGAATGTTGTAGCCGGCGTCGACATAGGTGATTTCACCGGTGATGCCTGAGGCCAAGTCGGAACACAGGAAAGCGCCCACGTTGCCGACTTCTTCCGTGGTGATGCTGCGCCGCAGAGGCGCGTTTTCTTCCACGTGGTCGAGCATCTTGCGGAAATTGGAGATGCCGGCGGCCGCCAGCGTCTTGATGGGACCGGCGGAGATGGCGTTGACGCGCGTGCCTTCCGGACCAAGGTTGTGGGCCAGGTAGCGCACGTTGGCTTCCAGGCTGGCCTTGGCCAGGCCCATGACGTTGTAGTTGTTGAGTGCGCGCACGGAGCCGAGGTAGGTCAGCGTCAGGATGGAACCGTTGCGGTTCGCCATCATCGGGCGCGCGGCCTTGGACAGCGCCGCCAGGCTGTAGCTGGAAATGTCGTGGGCGATGCTGAAGTTTTCGCGCGTCAGGTTGTCCAGATACTGGCCCTGGATAGCCTCGCGCGGCGCAAAGCCCACCGAATGCACGAGGATGTCGAAACCGTCCCAGTGCTTGCCCAGCTCGACGAAAAGGTTCTCGATCTGCGCATCCTCGGCCACATCGCATGGCAGCACGATGTTGGAGCCGAAGGCATTGGCGGCCTCGTCGACCCGGTCCTTCAGACGCTCGTTTTGATAGGTGAAGGCCAGTTGCGCGCCTTCGCGATGCATCGCGTTGGCGATGCCCCAGGCGATGGAGCGTTGACTGGCGATGCCCACGATCAGGGCACGCTTGCCGTGCAAAAATCCCATGTGTCCTCCGGATGGCAGCAGGCGGCGCCCGCGACAATCGCGGGCGAAAGCGGAAGTCTACCGCGCCAGCGCACCAACGTGCATGTCAACCGGACGATGGAGGCGAAAGCAGCAGGGTTTGGCCGGGATGCAGGACCGAGTCGTCCAGATGGTTCCACTGACGCAGCTGCTCGATATCGACATCGAAACGCTGGGCGATGCTCCACAGCGAATCGCCGGAAACGACCGTGTAGCTGGAACCGTTTGCCGTGTTCGCAGCCAGCTGACTGGCGTTGTCCTGAAATTGTTCCGAGGTCATGGCGGTACGCAGGGTGCGTGCGGCGGTCGCCGGCAGCAGCAACTGCATGGGCGTTCCCGACGTGACACTGGCAAGCCGATAACCGGCATTGAGTTGACGCACGCGTTTCACGGCCAATCCCGACGCTTTCGCCACATGCCGCAGCGTGGTCGGCACGGACAACGACACCGCTTCAAGACGTCGATCAGGATCCAGCTTCGGCAAGTCCACCTGGAAGCGCTTGGGATCGCGGATGATGCAGGCGATGGCCAGCAGCCGTGTCAGGTGATTGCGGGTGGTGCGCCCCACGGGAAGCGTGGGAATGACCGGTGTGGCCGGCGGCATGCCGTGTGACTTCAGGATGCGGCGCAGGCGGTATTCGCCGGTGTTGTAGGCCATGTCGGCCAGACGCCAGTCGTGCCAATGGCTGTAATAGCCGGAAAGCAGTTTCATCACCGCGTGCGTGGACGCGATGGTGTCCAGCCGGCCGTCGTAGCCGCGATTCATTTCCAGATGCATGGCGCGCCCGGTGATGGGCATGATCTGCCACATGCCGGCCGGCCGGTGTCGGCGTGGCGGCGTCTGGCGGAAATGACTTTCCACCCAGGGCAGCAAGGCGAATTCGCCGGCGACATGCTGCTTTTCGGCGGCCTTCTGCACATAGTCGATGAGCGGCAGCAGTTGCTGCATGCGTTGTTCGAAGCGTCGCCGGTTGCGGGTTTCGCGATGAGCACGCTTCAGGGCTGGCGCCACGCAATCGTCCATGGCAAAACCGGCGCGCAGGCGCTGCCAGGTATCCGGCCTGGCCACGGGTGTCGTGGTGACGGCGGGGGCGGCGGGAGGCGGCTCGGGCGTCGGCGATTTGGCTGCCGGTGCAGGTGCGGGAGTGGGGGGCGGTGCGGGTCGTGGCGCTGGTGTCGAGCAGCCGGCCAGCAACAGGGCCAGGATGGAGGCGGGCAGAAGATGACGCCGGATCATGTGCGAAACCCGTCTTTGGCGGCACGCAGGGCGGCAAAGCGTTCGACGCGATCCTGCGCGGCATGCGGCGCATGCGTGTCCGCCCACTGTTTTACGGCAGCGGCGTCGATGCGCAGGAATGGATTGGCCGCGCGTTCCTCGTCCATGCGTGAGGGCAGGCTGGCGCGACCGGCCTGTGTGACTTGTCGGGCCTGCTCGGTGCGTTGCGCCAGTGCCTCGTTGTCCGGCTCGATGTTGTGGGCAAAGGCCGCGTTGGACACGGTGTATTCATGCCCGCAGCACACCTGCGTGCTGTCGGGCAGGGTGGACAGGCGATCCAGCGATTGCAGCATCTGTTGCGGCGTGCCTTCGAACAGCCGCCCGCAGCCGAGGCTGAACAGCGTGTCGCCGCAAAAGAGCAGGTCTTCGCCCACGAAGGCGATGTGCGTGCGTGTGTGGCCGGGCACGGCCCAGACGCGAAAGTTGACCTGCGGCGCATCCAGTTCCACGACATCGCCATCGCCGACGCGGACATCCACCGTTTCGATGCGATCGTCATCGGGGGCGTAGACGATCGCGCCGTGGCGGGTGCGCAGGCTTTTGGCGCCTGCCACGTGGTCGGCGTGATGGTGCGTCAGCAAGATGGCCTCGAGCCGCAAGCCGTCGCGGGCGATGACGGCTTCCACCGGATCGGCTTCGCCGGGATCGACCACCACGGCATGGCCGTCCGCGTCGGCCAGCAGCCAGATGTAGTTGTCGCTGAGAGCAGGCAGGGGTTCAAGACGCAAAACGGGTCTCCGCTGGTGCAAAATGGCCGGCGCGGTTCCGTGCGCTTGAAACGGTGCAAAATATAACAGGGTCAAATCACGGCTTCAGTGATGCGCCTGTTAACCTATGTCGATACTTGATGAACGCTTGTCCATGATGTCCGAGCCCGGCAATGTCCTGATGTCAAAACCCGTTGTAGCCAGCCTGCAACGCGCCGAATCGGGCGTGCTGGCGCGCACGCTGGCGGGGCAGGCTGGTGCGCACGGGTTGTACATGTCCATCAACGAGCATCTTTCCCTGGACTGGCCGCGCATGGCCTGCATGACCCGGCTCAGGCTTGCCGGCGACCGGTGGCACGGCGATGTGCTGGCGCGGGCGGACGAGGCATTGCCGTTTTCCGACGAATCCTTCCGTCTGGTGGTGCTCGAGCATGTGCTGGAATGGACGCCTCACGCCGCAAGCCTGCTGGGCGAGGCCGCCCGTGTGCTGGAGCCGGAAGGATATCTCGCCGTGACGGGATTCCATCCGTTCAGTCTCTGGGCGCCCTGGCTGCTGTGCCGTGCCCGGCTACGCCCCATGTTGACGGCGCCGGGATGGGTTCGCCAGTGCCTGGCCGCGCGTGGGTTCGACATTCTTCAGGTACGGCGTTGCGGCGCCGCTTTGCCGGTGGCCGCGGCGCGTTCGGAAAATGCATGGCTGGGCGGCGCCTTCGTGTTGACCGCACGCAAACAGCAAACGGCGATCATGTCGCTCAAGCCGATCCGCCGTGTGCGGCAGGAGAGCGGCAAGCGGCAAGGCGCATGGGTGCCGGGAACGCAACGGGAGTGCGCATGAGCAAGACCACGGACAAGGTCGATCTGGCCCGCGTGGACATCTTTACCGACGGCGCCTGCCTGGGTAATCCCGGGCCGGGCGGCTGGGCGGCGCTGTTGCGCAGCAAAGGTCGGGAAAAACTGCTGGCCGGCGGCGAGCAGCACACCACCAACAACCGCATGGAACTTTCGGCCGCCATCATGGCGCTGGAAGCGCTCAAACGCGCCTGCCAGATCAACCTGACCACCGATTCGCGCTACGTCATGCAGGGTATCGAAAGCTGGCTGCCACGCTGGCGCGCGCGCGGCTGGCGCACTGCCGACGGCAAGCCGGTCAAGAACCAGGACTTGTGGCAGCGCCTTTCCGAGGCCGTGAACGTCCACCAGGTAAGCTGGCATTGGGTGAAGGGCCACGCCGGCCATGTCGAGAACGAACGCGTGGACAAGGCCGCGCGCGCCGAAGCCGAAAAGTTCAAGGAAAAAGCGTGATGCGTCAGATCGTCTTGGATACTGAAACCACGGGTCTGGAAGCCCGCAAGGGTCACCGGATCATCGAAATCGGTGCGGTGGAACTGATCGGGCGTCGACCGAGCGGGCGCACCTTCCACACCTACCTCAATCCGGATCGCGCCATCGACGAGGGCGCGCGCGAAGTCACCGGTATCCGTGACGATTTCCTGCTCGACAAGCCGCGTTTTGCCGATGTCGTCGACGATTTTCTGAGTTTCATCGAAGGCGCCGAGCTGATCATTCACAACGCCGCCTTCGACGTCGGCTTTCTGGATGCCGAACTGGCGCGTCTGGGCGGTGGACACGGCACGACCACCGACCATGCCAGCGTGCTCGACACCCTGGCCATGGCGCGTGAGCGTTATCCGGGGCAGCGCAACAGCCTGGATGCGCTGTGCAAACGTCTGGGCGTGGACAACACCCATCGCGAGTTGCATGGTGGTCTGCTCGATGCGCAGTTGCTGGCCGACGTCTACCTGGCCATGACCGCCGGCCAGTCGGCACTGGATCTGGCGTTCGACCACGCCACCGTCGATGGCGCGACCGGCAACCGCGCGATCGCCGCCCAATTGACCCGCAGACCGCGCATCGTGCGCGCCGACGCGCAGGAAACCGCGGCCCATGAAAAGCGCCTCGACGCGCTCGACAAGGCCTGCGGCGACAAGAGCGTCTGGCGGCAACTGCAGGAAGCTGTGGAGTAGGGCGAAAGCGTTCACCCCAAATCCGGAGCCGCGTAGGGTGGGCACTGCCCGCCATGAACCTCCGCTTCGACACGGAACTTTATCGGCGGGCAATGTCCGCCCTACGAAAGCTTGCTCGTGGAGCGCGCCTAATCCGCGTGGCAGCGCAGCACCATGGCGGTCACGTTGTCGTGACCGCCTGCATCCAGCGCCTGCAGCAGCAGCAGGTCGACCATTTCCTGCGCGGCCAGGTCGCCACGGGCCACCGTCGCGGCCAACGCATCGTCGTGAACGTGTTCGGTCAGGCCGTCGCTGCACAGCAGAAAACGCATGTCCGGCGTGATGTTCCCGCTCACCGTCCCGATCTCAAGATCCTGGGGCGCGGTGACACCCAGCGCCTGGGTCAACACGTTGCGGTGCGGCGAGCTGGACGCCTCGCAGGCGTCCAGCACACCATGATCAATCAGATCCTGCACCAGCGACTGGTCGTGCGACAGCTGATGCAGGCGATGATCCCGGTACAGGTAGATGCGGCTGTCGCCCACCCAGGCGGCTTCGAAATCCATGCCGCGAATGCGCAATGCCGCAAGCGTGGTGCCCATGGGCAGCGCGCCGCGGGTATCGCCGGGCTGGGCAAGAATGGCTTGATCGGCCGCGCGGATGGCCGCTTCGAGCGTCTGCCCGGCATGCACCGCCGCCATCACGTGATCGCGCGCCAGAGCCGCCGCCCGCTTGCCGTGCGCATGCCCACCCATGCCGTCGGCCACCAGGAACAGGCCCAGCGCCGGGTCGGCATGGTAGGTGTCTTCGTTGACCTTGCGCCGCAGGCCTGGGTGCGTTCCGTGTCCGAACTCGATCATGACGACAGTGCTGGAAGTTTGCGCAAGCATGCCGCAGAGCGTGATGCTTGTCACGATATGCCACGTGTCGCCATTCATGAAGCCGGCAGTGGCGTGTTCTTCGTAGTGGTTTCCACCTTGCCATGCATGCCGTTCGCGCCTTATCATTGCCGGCCCTCGCCCTCATGGGCGAAGACCAGCTACGGAGAGGTGGCAGAGTGGTCGAATGCGCCGGACTCGAAATCCGGTATACGGGTCTCCCGTATCGAGGGTTCGAATCCCTCCTTCTCCGCCAGATACGCAAAGCGCCCCGAAAGGGGCGTTCTGTATATCTGGCGGAAGGAGTCGTGGACGAACCCTCCGGTTCGACAAATTCGTCGGGAACGAATTTGTGAGGCCAAGGATGGGCCGAGCAACCCCCGCAAAACGCAAACCCATCGTAGGAGCCTGCCTGCAGGCGATGATCCCGGTACAGGTAGATGCGGCTGT
>DASSBH010000162.1:0-6738 GCA_035698945.1 Oleiagrimonas sp. | reverse complement strand
CACATGGCGACGCATCCGCGCCAAACTGGCACAATGGGCATGATGGTCGTTTCCCGCACGGCCAAGAGTCACGGCGACGTGGAAAACATCACTGCCCGACAATTGTTCGACAACGTCAGCGAGCGCCTCGAATTGCGCTGGGTCGCCGGCATGCGTGGCGAAACGCGCGTGCTCGACACCGGCGAAAACAAGTCCAGACGTCCTTCGCTGGTGGGCTACCTCAACGTGATCTACCCCAACAAGGTGCAGATCATCGGTTCGGAGGAGCTCAACTACCTGGACGGCCTGGATTCGCGTCAACGCTGGGAAACCATCCAGAAGATCATGGCGCAGAATCCGCTGGCGCTGGTCATCACCAAGGATCAGAAGCCGCCTTCGGATCTGCAAGACGCAGCCGAGGAAAGCAACACGCCGATATGGCTCAGCTCCAAGCGTGGCCACCAGTTGCTGGCCTACCTGCAATTCCACCTGACCCGCAGCCTGGCCCAGAAGGTTTCCTTGCACGGCGTTTTCATGGAGATCTACTCCATCGGCGTGCTGTTCACCGGCGAGCCCGGTTCGGGCAAGAGCGAGCTGGCGCTGGAGCTGATCACCCGCGGCCACCGCCTGGTCGCCGACGACGCCACCGACTTCACCCTGATTTCGCCGGACGTCATCGACGGCACCTGCCCCGAACTGCTGCGCGACCTGCTGGAAGTGCGCGGCGTGGGCGTGCTCAACGTACGCGAAATGTTCGGCCATACCGCGGTCAAGCAATCCAAGTACCTGCGTCTCATCATTCACCTGAAACCGATGCGCGACACCGTCGACATCGACGCCCTGAGCCGCCTCACCGGCGACACAGGTCATCGGGAGGTGTTCGACGTCAACGTGCCCAAAATGACCATTCCCGTGGCGCCCGGCCGCAACCTCGCCGTGATGGTCGAGGCCGCCGTGCGCAGCTACATGCTCAAATCCAGCGGCATCGACCCGGCGCAGACGTTCATCGACCGCCAGGCGCGACAGCTGCAAAACCTGCCCCCGTGGTAACCCGCGTCAACCGGTGTATTCATGAAGGAAGACAAGAACAACAAGCCCTCCGATGTCCATGTGATCGTGCTCTCGGGCATGTCCGGCGGCGGCAAGACCGTAGCCCTGCGCGCCCTGGAGGATCTGGATTTCTATTGCGTGGACAACCTGCCCGCGGCGCTGATCCCGCAACTGGTCAAGGCGCTGGGCGGGCGTCACGGCGACCACCGGCGCATCGCCGTGGGCGTGGATGTGCGCAACCGCAGCGAGGACCTTTCGCAGATACCGCACATGCTTTCGCAGCTGGCGGCGGACGGCGTCGTCGCGCATCTGGTGTTCGTCGACAGTCATGACGACGTGCTCATCAAACGCTATTCCGAAACCCGTCGCCGCCATCCGCTGTCCGCCGACGGCCTGTCGCTGGCCGACGCCATCGCCCAGGAACGTCGTCTGCTGCGCGGCGTGTCCGGCATTGCCGAGGACGTCATCGACACCAGCAACCTCAACGTGCACGAGCTGCGGCGCATGATCGCCACACGTTACGCCGCCGCCACCGAAGGTCTGTCGCTGCTGTTCGAATCGTTCGCCTACAAGAAGGGCCTGCCGCTGGACGCAGACTTCACCTTCGATGCGCGCTGTCTGCCCAACCCGCACTGGGATCGTGCGTTGCGGCCACTGACCGGCAAGGATGCACCGGTGCGCGATTTTCTCGACTCGCAGGGGCTGGTCGGCGAATTCCTCGGCGACATCGTCGGCTTTCTCGAAACCTGGCTACCGCGTTTCGGCAATGACGACCGCAGCTACGTCACCGTCTGCATCGGTTGCACCGGCGGCCGTCACCGCTCGGTCTATCTGGCGGAAAAGCTGGCCGAACACTTCCGCCCCGGCAACCACGAAGTGCTCACGTTCCATCGCGAGCTGGATTGAGCATGAGCGCATCGGTTCTCCTGATTACCCACGAAGCCGTCGGCCAGGCGCTGATCGCCGCCGCGCGCCATGTCATGCCGCAGCTGCCGCTCAAGGTGGTGGCGATGGAAGTACCCGCCGACGCCGATGTCGGCAGCATGCGCCAGGTCACGGCGCGCCACATCCGCAATCTCGATCATGGTGACGGCGTGCTGGTGCTGTCGGATCTGTATGGAGCCACGCCCTGCAACATCGGGCTGGCAGTCGGTGAACTGGGGGCGCCGGTGCGCTGCGTGTCCGGACTGAACCTGCCCATGCTTTTGCGTGTCATGAACTACGCCGACAAATCACTGGACGAACTTGCCGAAATCGCGGCCGCTGGCGGACGCGGGGGAATCTTCATCGATCATGCGTGAACAAGACATCACCGTTTCCAACCGCCTCGGCCTGCATGCGCGCGCCGCCGCCAAGCTGGTGCAGACCGTGCAGGCATTCAAGTCCACCGTCATGCTGGTCAGCCAGGGCCGCGAGGTGAATGCCAAGAGCATCATGGGCGTGATGATGCTGGCCGCGGGCCAGGGAACCTCCCTGACCATACGCGCCGACGGCCCGGACGAGGAAACCGCGCTGGACGCCGCCATCAAATTGTTCGAGCGCAAGTTCGACGAGGGCGGCTGAGCATGCGTCCCAGACAAGCGCCATCATGCAGGCAAGGGATACCGTCATGAGGCAGGTACTGGCCGGCACCGTGGGCGCGCGCGGCATGGCATTGGGCCGGGCCCGCCGCATCCAGTCGACGAAGATTCGCATCGACGCCACGCCACTGGCCGATAACGAAATCGACGCCGAAGTCGAACGCCTGCACAGGGCACTGGAAACCGCGCGCGAGGAATTGCTCAGCCTGCGCGAGAAGTTGCAGGGTTCGATGGCGCGCGAGGCCACCGAATTCGTGGACGCACACAACATGCTGCTCAGCGATCCCGACCTGCTGCGCGGTCTGGATTCGATGGTGCGCGACCAGCGCATGCGCGCCGGCGCCGCGCTCAAGGCCCAGCGCGACCGTCTGGTCGGCGTGTTCGACGCCATGGACGATCCATACCTGCGCAGCCGCAGCGAAGACATCGACCAGGTCATTGGTCGCGTGCTGGGCATCCTGTCGCGCAGCAGCAGCCATGAGGAACGCAAGCTGGCCTCACGCGTTGGTGAAATCCTGGTGGCCGAAACCATCGCGCCGGGCGACATGGCCAGCCTGGCGGGACGCGGCCTTCTCGGCGCCATCACGGTTTCCGGCAGCGCCTACTCGCACAGCGCCATCCTGGCGCGCAATCTCAACCTGCCGATGCTCATCGGCGTCACCAACGCCCTTGCCAACATCCGCGACAACGATCTGGTTCTGCTCGACGGCGAAGCCGGCGAGGTCATCGTGCATCCGGCTTCGCAGGATCTGGCCCGCTATCGTCAGTGGCAAAAAGATACAGCACGCGAAGGCAAGCGGCTGGCCGCGCTTGCCAATGCTGCCACCCGCACTATCGACGGCGTCGACATCCGTCTGTTTGCCAATGCCGAACGCCCTGTCGACCTCGCCACGGCACGCACTCATGGCGCCAGCGGCATCGGTCTTTACCGCAGCGAATTCCTTTTCCTCAGCAGTAGCGGGCTGCCGACGGAAGACGAACAATTCAGCACCTATCGCAATCTGGTGCTGGCCATGGGCGGCCTGCCGGTCACCATCCGCACATTGGATCTGGGCGCGGACAAGGCGGGCTCGGCCGGCCTCACCGTGCGCGACGAGGACAACCCTGCACTGGGCGTGCGCGGTATACGCCTGTCGCTGCGCCACCCGGTCATTTTCGCTACCCAATTGCGTGCGATCCTGCGCGCGGCCAGCTACGGCCCAGTACGTATTCTCGTTCCCATGGTCACCCAGGCCGATGAACTGGAAGCGGTGCACACACTGATCGACCATTGCGCGCGCGACCTGCGCAACGAAGGCGAAGAGCCGCCGGACAGCATCCCCGTCGGCGCCATGATCGAAGTACCGGCCGCCGCGCTCACCGTGCGCACTCTGCTCAAACATGCCGACTTCCTTGCCCTGGGCACCAACGACCTGGCGCAATACGTGCTCGCCACCGATCGCAACAACGATGCCCTCGGCAAGTTGTACAACCCGCTGCAGCCTGCCCTGCTGCGCCTGATCTACCACGTCATCAGCGCCGGTCAGCGCGCCGGCAAGCCGGTCAGCCTGTGCGGCGAGATGGCGGGCGATCCCTTGTTCACGCCACTGCTGCTGGCCCTGGGCCTGACCGACTTCAGCATGCATCCGGGCCAGTTGCTGACCGTCCGCGACCGCATCGCCAGCCTGGATCGCACCCGTTTGCGCCGCCTCGGCCCACGCATCCTGCGCGCCGCCTCGCGCGAGGAAGTGGAAGCCATTCTGCGTCAGGCGATGCCGATTGTCTGACAGCCATCCGTGGCTGCGAAGGTCAGTTGCTTAAAAGCACCCGTTCGCGCTGAACGTCGCCCGCAAAGCGGGCAAAGTCGAAGTGCATCTGGCAAGTCACCGACACGTCCTTCGACTCCGACCTACGGACGCAGCCTGTCCTGAGCCTGTCGAAGGGCTCAGGATGAACGGATACTTTCAAGCATGTGCCGTTGGATCCAGACTCCTAAAACTTCACCTCGCCCCACAACCCAATTTCATTGGTGCGCAAGCTGGCGACATGCGGCGGCAACGGCATGTCGACGCTGCCCTCGCGCTTGCCGTGCTTGTACACGGCGGCCAGCTTGAAGCCCTTGGTCACCTGAAACTGCACACCGGCGTTGTAGTAGGCGTCGCTCGCCTGCGGATCCACGTCCTTGCTGAGGTCGGCGCGGTCGTAACGGGCAAAGACTTCCACCGAGTCGGAAAGCGGCGCGCTGGCCCACACCGACCAGCCCGAGGACTTGTCCGCGTCAGACTTGAGCACGGTGTTCCAGTTGCTGGCGCGGAAGTACTCGCCGCCCAGACGCCAACCGTCGCGCGCCCAGGCCACCATCAGGTCGGCGCGGGTGGCGGTGTGACTGGCCGGCACGGTCTGCGTCTCCTTGCCACGCTTGCCGCTGTAACCGCCCAGCGCGACGATCATGCCGTCCATGGGCGTGAATCCGACACGGGCGGCAACGTCCACGCCCTTGCCGCGGGTGGCGTGCTTGTAGCCCGCACCGTTGACCACCGATACGGCGTAGTTGAAGCGCTCGCCCGCGCCCAGCTTGCCGCCCAGGTGCAGACCCCAGTCCGCCGAGTTGCCGTATTTGAGGCGATCGACCAGCGTGTTTTCGACGTAGCGAAATCCGTAGTAGTCCTCGACCAGCCCGATCCAGGGCGTGCCCGCCGAACCGATGCGCAATACGGCGGCATCGGAAAAATGCCCCTGCACATAAGCCTTCTTGACGAACAGGTTGGTCTCGCCGTCATTGCTGACGTAGTTGAAATCGGTGGTCAGGTGCAGCGACCAGGTGTCGTCGAGCTGATGGTCGACGCCCAGGTAGAACCGTTTGACGTCCATTCCAAGACCCGAGGCATCGGTCTTGCCGGTGTCGCTGTTTTTCTGGTCGATGTGTGTGAAATCGAAATACATCTTGCCCGATATATCGGTGTCGCCGGGCGCGGCTTGGGCGTGGGCTGCGGCACAACCCAATCCCAACACGATGGCAAGGCTGGCGGCAATGCGTCTGCGATACATGAAAAGCACTCCTGTCGATGAATGGTTGTTCGTCGTGCGCGTGCCCGACGACGCACACACCTTCGCCTGCACACATGACAAGCATGTGCCGATTGGATGACAGAAACATGACATCAACAGTTGGCCACCGTTTCGCACGACTGTCATGAAACTGACACGTCACACTCATGAATCTGCAACACGCGAAGCCTACAAAGGTACCCGAACGGACATCGTTCGCCACCCCCATCGAGGAATCATCGTGATCAAGCACCTGAAGTCTCGCATCATCGTCGCTGCCCTCGCCTGTTCGCTGTCCGTGGGTGCGCTTGCCACCGATGTCACCGGAGCCGGTTCGAGTTTCGTGTACCCGGTGTTGTCGAAATGGTCGGCCACATATGCCGAAAAGACCGGCAACCACATCAACTACCAGTCCATCGGTTCGAGTGGCGGCATCGCCCAGATCAAGGCCGGCACCGTCGATTTCGGCGCCTCGGACAAGCCTCTCTCCGCTGCGGACCTGAAGAAATTCGGGCTGGGCCAGTTCCCGATCGTCATCGGTGGCATCGTGCCGATCTTTCACGTCGAAGGCATCGACCCGGGCAAGCTGGTTCTCGACGGAACGACGCTGGCAAACATTTTTCTGGGCAAGATCACGCGCTGGAACGATCCGGCCATCGCCAGGCTCAATCCCGGCATGAAGCTGCCGGACGAGCGCATCACCGTGGTGCACCGCTCGGACGGTTCCGGCACCTCGTTCAACTTCACCAACTATCTGTCCAAGGTCAGCCCGTCGTGGAAGAGCCAGGTCGGCGAAGGCACGGCGGTCAACTGGCCGACGGGCATCGGCGGCAAGGGCAATGAAGGCGTCGCCGCCTACGTCAAGCAGATCGACGGCTCCATCGGTTACGTCGAGTATGCCTACGCCCTGACCAACCACATTGCCTGGAGCAAGCTGAAGAACGCGGCGGGCAAAGTGGTGGCGCCCGACAGCAGCAGCTTCCAGGCCGCCGCGGCAACCGCCGACTGGGCCCATGCCAAGGAATTCAACCTGATCATGAACGATTCCAATGGCGCAAAGGCGTGGCCGATCACCGCAACAACCTGGGTGATCATGTACAAT
>DASSBH010000161.1:0-12368 GCA_035698945.1 Oleiagrimonas sp. | reverse complement strand
GTCACTTCCAGCAGGACGGTGAAATAGGCTTCCAGCCCCTTGCGTACCCAGCTGCGTCCGTTCCACAGGAACAGGTTCTTGGCGGTCTGCTGGCTGATGGTGCTGGCGCCGCGCAGGTGGTCGCCCTGCTGAGCGTTTTCGATGGCGGTGTGGATGGCGCCGAAGTCGAAGCCGTGATGAAAAGGGAAGTTCTGGTCTTCGCTGGCCACCATCGCCAGCGGCGCCAGTTTGCTCATGCGCGACCATGGCACCCAGTGGTAGTGCAACCGGAAATTTTTCTTGCCGTGAAACCAGGCAGACAGTTGCCGTTCCATCATGAAGGCGCTGCTCACCGGCGGCACGAAACGCATGATCAATACCAGCAGCCAGGTCACCGCGACCCAGGCCAGCAGGAGGTAACCGAAAAGACGCAACAGCCGGCGGACACGCGAACGTTTCCGCGCAGGGCGTGGACGCCACTTCATGTGACTTTGGCGGTTTCGATGCGTGCTTCGTCTCGCCAGACCGCGGCGGGCTGGGCGCGCGCGTAAAGGTAGCCTTGCCCGAGGCGGCAGCCCATGCGTTCGAGCACCTGCTGTTGCAGCGGCGTCTCGATGCCTTCGGCAATCACCTGTACGTCGAGCGAGCTGGCCAGGGCGAGGATGGCGCGCACCACCATCTTGCTCTGGTTGGTGTCCGATTCGTCCAGGTTGGCCACGAACGACTGGTCGATCTTGAGCACCGCGATGGGGTACTGGTGCATATAGCTCAGCGAGGAGTAGCCGGTGCCGAAATCATCCAGGGCGATGCTCAGGCCGTGATCGCGGAACGATTCCAGCGTACGCTTGATGTGCACGGGGTTTTCCAGCAACGTGCCTTCGGTCACTTCCAGGCGCAGCCGCTCCGGAGCCACGTTGCACTTGGTCATCAGGCCGGTCAGCCGCGACTGCAGTTCGGGCGACAGGAAATGGCGCGCCGACAGGTTGATGCTGATGAAGCGGTTTTCGACGCACAACGCGGACGCGTCGCGGCAGACCTGTTCGAAAATCTGCCAGTCGATGTCCTCGGCGCAGCCGGCATCCTCGGCCACGCTCAGGAAATCGCCCGGCAGCAGGACGCCGCGCTCGGGATGACGCCAGCGCAGCAGTGCCTCGTAGCCCACGATGGCGCCGTCGGCCATGCGCACCACAGGCTGGTAGTAGGGCACGAACTCGCGACGCGTGATGGCGCGGCGCAGGTCGCCCTCGATTTCCAGCACCTGCATGGCCTGGTGGCGCAGGCGGTCGTCGAAGGTTTCAGCGCGATGGCGGCCACCGGCCTTGGCGCTGTACATCGCCGAATCGGCATCGCGCAGCAGTTCCTCGGGTCGCCGGTAGGCTGACGAGGCCATGGAAATGCCGATCGAGGCCGAGGTGAACAGTTCCTTCACGCCGATGCGGAAGGGCTTGTGCAGCGCCTCGATGATGCGCTCGGCCACCTTCTGCGCCGCACGCTCCTCGCGGATGGATTCCAGCAACACGGCAAACTCGTCGCCGCCCAGGCGCGCCACGGTGTCGCGCGATTTCAGGCAGGCGCGGATACGCCCACCCACCTGGAACAGCAGATCGTCGCCGATCAGATGGCCGACCGAATCGTTGATGACCTTGAAGCGATCCAGGTCGATGAACAGCACGGCGAACAGCAGCCCTTCGTCGGAGCGGTAGCGTTTCATGGCCACTTCCAGCCGGCGCAGCAGCAGGGCGCGGTTGGGCAAGCCGGTCAGCGGGTCGTGCAGGGTTTCGTACTTGAGGCGGCGTTCGACGCGTTCACGTTCGGCCACCTGCATGCGCAGATCACGGTTGGCCAGCGCCAGCGCGCGGGTGCGTTCGACCACGCGCCGCTCCATGTCGGCGTAGGCCTGTTTCAGGGCTTCGTTGTCCTGGATTCGCTGCAGGGCATTGGCGATGTGGTAGCTGACAAACGTCAGCAGTTCCTGGTCATTCGGGCCGTAGATGTGTTCCGGAGAATAGCTTTGCACGGCCAGCACGCCCATGACCTTTTCGTTCCAGATCAGTGGCACGCCGAGCCAGCACATGGCGGGCGTGCCGGACCGAACGACTTCGCCGGCTTCGGCCAATCGTTCGATGTCCTCCCGGCGCGCCAGCAACGGCCTGCCGTGGCGCAGCACATATTCGGTGGTGCCGTGGCCGCGTACCCGCGAGGTGATGCGGACGTCGATCTCGTCGACCGAATAGGGAAAGTTCAGTCGATCATGTTCCTCGTCCAGCAGGGCGATGTAGAAATTGCGCGCATACAACAGGGTGCCGACCACCTGATGGATGGAGGCATAGAAGCTGTCCGGGCTGTCCACGATGTTGGTCAGCTCGGCAATGCGGAACAAGGTGGCCTGCAGGCGCTCGCCACGCTGGCGCTCCAGCACCTGCTGCTGCAGCACGCGGTTGGCCTCGCGCAGTGCATGGGTACGCTGGGCCACGCGGCTTTCCAGTTCGTCCTTGGCACGACGACGATCCAGCGCGGTCTGCAGGTGCTGGGCCACATAAGTGAGCAATTCGCGATCCTGCTCGGTGTAGCGGGCGTGCTCGTTGTAGCTCTGCACCACCAATCCGCCGGTGACGGCGTCGCCGTGACGCATGGGGACACCCAGCCAATCCACGCAGATCGGGCCGGCGCCCTTGAGGGGGCCGTCGACCTGCTCGGCCAGTTCCTCCACGGGACCCATCAGCGAGCGGTTGGAGCGGATGAGATGCCAGGTGATGGTGTGGCGGATGGAGTCGAGCGGGCAGGGCTTGTCTTCGAACGGCACCTGGTCGTCGGCGGTATCGACGAAATACGGGAAATGGATGCTGTCGTGCTCGCGGTCGTACAGCACGACGTAGAAGCTTTCCGCATACATGAGCGTGCTGATGATGCGGTGCAGCGCCTGCATCATCGACGTGGTGTTGTGGCTGGTGTTGACCAGGTCGGCAATGCTGAACAAGGCGCGCTGCAGGCGCTCGGCCTGGGCCAGGCGCGAGACGGTGTCGAACAGGCTGTCCAGGTCGGTCAGCTGCTCCAGCCGCTGCTGCACCATGTGTCCGATCCAGCGCCAGCACGATGCCTTGTCCGCCGGCAGCGGCTGGATTTCCAGTTCGCGCATGGCTTGGCGGTCATGCGCAAGTATGTTGTCATCGCGACGTTGAGAGTTTTCGCTGGTGTCGGCGTCGCGCCAGCGGATGCGTGATCCGGGCGAACTCACGTCGGCATACGACTGACAGGCGGCAAGCAGCGAATCCGCGCTGGCGGCGCAGATAAGACGTTCGACCAGTTGCTGCAACGCATCCCCGGCCAACGGAGACTGGTTTGCGGCTGAAGTCAGGTTTGAAGACTCGATAGTCATCGCGACCGCGATCCTGCGGGATGATGGCACCTGAACCAGTATACCTGTGATGTGGCTCCGCGTTTGGCCAAAAAAGACTGCGGTATCACGGAAATACGTGAACCGGCGCACACCGGGAAGGCCATGGATTACTTGTTAGCAAAAGGTAAAATGCGTAAGATGGAGCCTGAAAGAAGCCTTGACAGGAACTCCTGTCGGCCTGGGAAGGTCTCAACGGGGCCTTGGGAGTGTCTTCATGCGTCGCCTGCTTGCCAGCCTGTTTCTGTCCTTGCCGCTTTTGGCGGCAGGGCAGGCTGTGGCCGCCAGTGGGCAGGCACAGCAGCAGGATGCCAACAGCGACCAGCGCACCTCCGCGCCGACCGTCACCGCGGATGCGGCGATCGACAGCGTGCTCTTGCCGGTCTGGCATGCTGGCGGCAGCCAGTCGTGGATGCTGCTGACCAGCAGCGTGTCCGATTCGCCGACGGCTCGTCCCTACCACTCGCTGGGCTTCCATGGCCTCGGTTTTGCCTCGCAATCCGACGGCGGCCTGGCCTACATGTTCGATTCGCGCTGGACGGCGCATGCCAAGGTCAGCCAGCAATCCTGGCTGGGCGCGGCCAGTATCGGCAGTTGCCTGTCCGCCAATCCGGCCATGCGTCGCACCAGCTGCACGGACGGACGCCTGACCCCGCAGCTCATCGACAGCGAAATCGGCGCCACGTTCAGGGGCGACACCTACCGTGTCGACATGGAGGTAAGCAAGACACGTCCGATGGCCGCTTCGCCGCTGCTTCCGCGCGTGTTGCCCAATGCCTCGATGACCACCTCGGTCAACGGTCTGCCGTTCTCGATGCTTGAAAACAGCACCAGCCTGCATGCGCGCGGCCGTCTGGCCATCAGCGACAACAGCGGCATCGACGTCGGCGCCGGTGTCGGTCGTATTCGCCTGCTGCCGGGCAACATGCTGGGCATCGACACCCTCGGCCAGAAATCGCTGAGCTTTGGCATCGACAGCGGTTCGGTCAGCGGCCACATCGTCGGTCGCGTGATCCAGCCCGAAACCGGCGCCGCCGCCGGCATCCTCGGCCCCGATCACCGCTGGACCAGCATCGACCTCGGCGTGACCTGGCAACTGCCATGGCAAGGCTCGCTGAGCTTCGGCGCGCAAAACCTCTGGTCGTCCGGCGAAGCGCCGACACCCAAAGATGGCCCGAAGCCGGATCAGTCGCGTATCCCCTACGTGCAATATCACCAGGATTTTTGAGCCTTTCGAGCTCGGATACGATCTGCAAAACGCCACCTCACAAGTGGCGTTTTTGGTTTCACCAGAGAAAAAATGTTTTCATGCATGATGGAGCTTTCATCGAGAAGGGGGAGTTGATCATCATGTTTGAAGCCGCAGCAGGAAACGGGGGCATGAGTATCCGCTGGATTTTTCTTCCGATTGCTTTCTTCATGGCATGGGGCATGTCGGTTCCGTCGGCATGGGCTGCCCAGCCGGCAAAACCGGTGACGATAGAACACATCATGATCCAATCCGATTGGGGTGGCCTCAATCCCGACGCACCGTTCAAGAGCGTTGTGATCATCATGCGCAAAGGCAATGCTTACCAGTTGGTCGGCTTGAGTCATGACAGACAACATGCGCATACGGTTCAAGAGAATGTTGATGCCGGCAAAGTGGAACGGTTGCTGGCGGCATTGAAGGAGCCTTTGCAGTCGACATTTCGATTCGTGAGTCTGGGTGGGAAAGCGCCGAAGATTTTGCGGCAAGTTCGTCAAAATGTTCGTGACATCATGTCGCGAGGCCATTACACACGAGATCAGAGTGCATTGTTGAACAAGACGCTCGCTGACAAGCGGCGCATGGAAGCGGTGATTTCACATGCTTCAGCGGTGACCCACACGGATGATTTCCCATCCATGTCGGTGACGCTGACTTTGAGCAACTTCAAGACCGTCAAGTTGAAAGCCGCTTCGCAACATATGTTCATGTTGCCGTGGAAGATCGCCGGCCGCGGCGTCACATGGAATCCGGCTATCGCCCAGGCCGTGCATGATCTGCTCCCTGCCAAGGCTGTCAATCGCGATCGTCTTGCAGTCGGTGCCTGGGATACGAATGATCTTGCCGACATGCTGCTGTCCGGCCTGGATGAGGAGTTGAGGCGACTTGGTGCGGATGCAGGCGCGGGAGACGCCGTGCGCCTGTTGGGCAAGGTTTTCAACGTGCACGGCCCGCAGATTCTGGTTCATCTTCAGGCCACGGATTTCGGGCCGAAAGGGCCAAAGGATCTTGTAACCCGATTGACACTTGCAGGCATGCCGTCGAACGTCGACATGCGCTTGCGTGTGCCCTTGGTCGATGGCAAAGCACAACATCTGGATGACGAGATTGCGCGGGCACAACGCTTGTTCCGACGTGTGGCGGAAGCACCGGCCATGATGGCGGTGATCATGACACATCCCAAGTCCCGATTTACCATAAAGAACTGGTATGGATTGTCACTGCATGACCACGCGATGGATGGCGACGAGCGGAGTGCATTCCGGCGCTACATGAAGGTGAAAAAAGGCATGGATCTGGATGCTGCCACGCTGGACAAGGCGATCCTGATTGACAGCAGGCAGCAATGGGTATTGTTGCCCGATCAGCGTGTAGTGATGTGGCGCGAAATTGCGCAAAACGCCGAAGACGGTGGCCAAGGTTGCCCAAAGGCGGGTGATGATTCTTGGTCCATGATGTATCACTGCATCGGCACGACCTTCAGTCCGTCTGGCCATTGATTGGCGACAGCGAAAAGCGCAGCTCAACCGCGCCTTTTTGCTGTTTGAGCTTCGAACAAAGATCGCTACCGACAATGATCGGTCTTGAATGTTCATCCACTGGCACACGTCGCACAGGAGCCTGCCTGCAGGCGATCTCCCTTCGCACAAGACATTCCCTCCCATGGTCGGGAACAATGCCCAACCATGCACAGGGTCATGTATGTAAATGCAATCGCCTGCAGGCAGGCTCCTACCGGGCAGGTGCAGACAGATGGGCGGCTTGCAAGAAAAACGCCGCCTTGAGGGCGGCGTTTTTCATACGGTGGTCGCAGAACTCATGCGGGAAGTGCCCGCTCTGCGAGACTTGATTTGGCGGGAAACGCGGGCAATTCGAATTCTTGCAAAACCAAAACCGCCCGAGTCCAGAACATCAATACCGATAATGATCGGCCTTGAACGGCCCATCCACCGGCACGCCGAGGTAATCGGCCTGCGCCTGCGTGAGCTTGGTCAGCTTGACGCCGATTTGTCCCAGGTGCAGCCGCGCCACTTCTTCGTCCAGATGCTTGGGCAGGCGGTACACCGTGTTTTCGTAGTCGTCGCGATGGTTCCACAGCTCGATTTGCGCCAGGGTCTGGTTGCTGAAGCTGTTGGACATCACGAACGACGGATGGCCGTGCGCACAACCCAGGTTGACCAGGCGGCCTTCGGCCAGCAGCACGATGTCGTGGCCGTCGGCGAAGGTGTAGCGATCCACCTGCGGCTGGATGTTTTCGTGCTTGACGTCCTTGGCGGCCTGCAGCTTCTCGACCTGGATCTCGTTGTCGAAATGGCCGATGTTGCAGACCACGGCGTGCGTCTTCATCTTCGCCATGTGCTCGAAGGTGATGATGTCGCGGTTGCCGGTGGTGGTGACGTAGATGTCGCCTTCGCCCAGGGTGTCCTCGACGGTGGTGACCTCGAACCCTTCCATCGCCGCCTGCAGCGCGCAGATCGGATCGATTTCCGTCACCTTGACGCGCGCGCCGAAGCCGCGCAGCGAATGCGCGCAGCCCTTGCCGACGTCACCGTAACCGCAGACCACGGCGACCTTGCCGGCGATCATCAGGTCGGTGGCGCGCTTGATGCCGTCGGCCAGCGATTCGCGGCAGCCGTACAGGTTGTCGAACTTGCTCTTGGTGACCGAATCGTTGACGTTGATCGCGGGCACCAGCAACTTGCCGGCCTCGGCCAGCTGGTACAGGCGATGCACACCGGTGGTGGTTTCCTCGGACACGCCCTTCCAACCGGCGGCGGCCTTCTTCCAGAAACCGGGACGCTCGTCGCGGGTGGCCTTGAGCAGGTTCTTGATGACCTGCTCCTCATGGCTTTCGCCCGGCTGGTCGACCCAGTCCGAACCGTTTTCCATGTCCACGCCCTTGTGGATCAGCAGCGTGGCGTCGCCGCCGTCGTCGACGATCAGCTCGGGGCCCTGCATGTCCGGATGGGTCAGCGCATCCAGCGTGCATTGCCAGTATTCCTCCAGCGTCTCGCCCTTCCAGGCGAACACCGGCACGCCGGCAGCGGCAATGGCGGCGGCGCAATCGTCCTGCGTGGAGAAGATGTTGCACGAGGCCCAGCGCACCTTGGCGCCGAGCTCGACGAGGGTCTCGATCAGCACCGCCGTTTCCTTGGTCATGTGCAGCGAACCGGTCAGGCGCACGTCCTTGAGCGGCTTGTCGGCGGCGTACTTGGCGCGGATCGACATCAGGCCGGGCATTTCCTCCTCGGCCATGCGGATGCGTTTGCGGCCCAGATCGGCCAGGGAAAGATCGCGGACCTTGAAGTCCTGCGTTGCGGAATCTTGAACGACTGCGTTCATGGCGTTGGCTCCTGAAAGATGAAAACCCGTACAACACGGGCAGAGCGGGCGCCGTTGCAATGAATTTGCCGAGCCTGACCAGCTCTTGTGAAGAGTCTGCACAGGGATGTGCAGGCTTTTGCGGATGGATCCGCGTTCACGAAACCGGTTGCAACGCCCCTCGGCGGGGTAAAACCAGACAGTCATTATATCGCTTGTTGGGGATAGGGGGATGAATGTGGGGCGAGGGACGTAGGGCGGGCACTGCCCGCCGTGGAAGACCGGGCAAGCCGTGTTCGGCGGGCAGTGCCCGCCCTACGCGTTTTCGTGCGCCCCGCCAGTCGCCCCTTCATTCAACATCCCCATAAGCCGCCTCATCCGCCATCCAGCACGCACCGCGTATGATCGAAGCGACAACGAGGAGGAGCCATGAACACGACGACCCAGCATCCCGACGACCTGCGCGACGTTTCTTTCCAGGCCCACGACGCGCCGTTGCGCGAGAACGTGCGCGAGTTGGGGGCGCTGGTGGGCGAGATGCTGGCCGAGCAAGGCGGAGCGGAATTTTTCGAGCGCGTCGAGCAATTGCGCACGGCGGCCATTCATCGGCGCGAGGCCGGTGCCGGCATTACCTCGCTGGCGGCGATGCTGGCCGATACCGACGCCGACACCGCCGAAGCGTTGACGCGCGCTTTCGCCACGTGGTTTCAGGTCGTCAATACGGCCGAGCGCGTGCATCGCATCCGGCGTCGACGCGATTATCAGTTGGCCGGCGCCGCGCCGCAGCGGGAGTCGCTGGCTGCGGTGCTGGAGGCACTGAAGGCGCGCGGGGTGAAGGCCGACGAGTTGCTGACGTGGATCGCGCGTCTGGACGTCGAACCGGTGTTCACCGCCCATCCGACCGAGGCCGTGCGTCGCTCGCTGCTGGAAAAGGAACAGGCTGTCGTGCGCGCGCTGGTGGATGGTTTCGACCGCTCGCGCACGCCGCGCGAACAGGCGGTCGATCACGAGCGTTTGCGCACCGCGTTGACCGCCGGTTGGCAGACCGCCGAAGCCTCGCAGGTACGCCCCAGCGTGCAGGACGAGTTCGAGCACGTCAGTTTTTATCTGGCCGAGCCGCTGTACCGCGTGTTGCCGGCTTTTTATGAATCGTTCCAGCACGAGCTGACCGAGGTCTACGACATCGAAGACGAACTGCCGCGCCTGCTGCGCTTCGGCTCCTGGGTCGGCGGCGACATGGATGGCAATCCCAACGTTGGCGCCGACACCATCGACGAAACGCTGCGCGCGCAACGCGCGCTGGTACTGGAACGCTACCGGCACGAATGTGCGCAATTGGGTCGTCTGCTCAGTCAGACCGACGACCGCGTGCACGTTTCCGCCGGCCTGCGCGCGCGCCTGGACGACTACCGTCAGCGTCTGCCCGAAGCCGCCGCCGACATCCGCCCGCGCCACCACAACATGCCCTACCGCTGCCTGCTGACGCTGATGGGCGCGCGTTTGGCGGCGACCGAGAACGATGACGAAGGCGGCTATGCCAACGTCGGCGGATTTGCCGACGACGTCGCTCTCATCGTCGAAAGCCTGCTCGAAAACAAGGGCGAAAACGCCGGCCTGTTCGCGGTCAAGCGCCTGCAGTGGCGCGTGCGCACCTTCGGTTTCCACCTGGCGCGACTGGATGTGCGCCAGGACGCGCGCGTGCACGACGACGTGCTGGCAGTGCTGCTGGGTGATGCCGAGTGGACATCGCGCGATGCCGAACACCGTGCCGAGCGCCTGCGCGATCTTGCCGCCGGCAAGGCCGCTTTCGAATTCCGCGACGACGAAGCCAGCGAACGTCTCAAGGCCGTGTTCGCTACGCTGGCCGACGCTCGCCAACGCTACGGCGCCGACGCCACCGGTCCCTACATCATTTCCATGGCGCGCTCGGCCGCCGACGTGCTGGCGGTGCTGGCGCTGGCCCGTCACGGGGGCCTGGTGGAGGATGACGCGGTGCCGCTCGACGTCGGCCCGCTGTTCGAAACCGTGGACGACCTCACGCACGGTGCGGACACCCTGCGCGCGCTGTTGGCCGATCCGGTCTATCGCGAGCATCTGGAACGGCGTGGCAACAAGCAACTCATCATGCTCGGTTATTCCGACAGCATGAAAGACGGTGGCATCCTCGCCGCGCGCTGGGCCTTGCAGCATGCCCAGGGCGAGTTGCTGGACGCGGCCCGCGATGCCGGCATCGAACTCACGTTTTTCCATGGCCGCGGCGGTTCGGCCAGCCGCGGAGGGGGCAAGGTCACTCCGGCGCTGATGGCTTCGCCGCGCGGCGCCGTGGCCGGTCGTTTGCGCATGACCGAGCAGGGCGAGGTGATCCATCGCAAGTACGGTATCCGCGCGCTGGCCCTGCGCAACCTGGAGCAGACTGTGGGCGCGGCCTTGCGCGCCAGTCTGCGTCCACGCGACCCCGACACGCGCGAGGCCGACTGGATCGCGCGCATGGACACATTGGCTGCGGCCAGCCGCGAAACCTATCGCGCCTTCGTGCGCGACGAGGATTTCGTCGCCTATTTCCGCAGCGCCACGCCCATCGACGTGATCGAACGCATGACCATGGGCTCGCGTCCGGCCAGCCGTCGCTCCATGCGTGGCGTCGAGGACTTGCGCGCCATTCCGTGGGTGTTCTCGTGGACGCAGATGCGCTCGATCCTGTCCGGCTGGTACGGCATCGGCACCGCACTCAGCCAGGGCGCCGCCGAATTCGGCGAAACCGCGCTGGCCGAAATGGCGCGCGACTGGCCATTCCTGTCGACCCTGCTGGACGACGTGGAAATGGTGCTGGCCAAGGCCGACATGGGCATCGCCGAAGCCTTCTCGCGCCTGTCCGGCGAGCTGCACGAAAAATTCTTTCCGCGCATCGAGCAGGAATACCTGCGCACCCGCACCTGGATCGGGCGCCTGAAGGAGCGCGACGAGCTGCTGGCCGACGATCCGCGTCTGGCCCAGTCGATCCGCCTGCGCAACCCGTACATCGACCCCATGAGTTTGTTGCAGGTAGACTTGCTGAAACGCTGGCGCGCCGCCGGCAGTCAGGACGATGCCCTGCTGCGCGCGCTGGTGGCTTGCGTCAATGGTGTATCGCAGGGGCTGCAAAATACGGGCTGATTGGCATTTCTTGATGAACTTCCTTGGCCGGTCAGCCACGGTTTAATCGAACTGTGTTCATGTGAGCGCATGAATGGTCGCGGAATGAACAAGGAAAAGTCAGCAAGTGGATCATTTGCGGCTCGTGCCGGTGAGACGGTGCGGGCTCATGGCAGCCACGTCAGCGACATGGCCGAGCGCCTGCGCGACCATGACTGGGCCGCGACATCGCTGGGTGCGCGTCAGCAGTGGCCGCAGAGCCTGGCATGCGCGGTCGATCTGATGCTGGCGTCGCTGCAGCCGGTGTATATCGCGTGGGGGCCGGATCTGTTGTCGCTCTACAACGACGGTTACATTCCGATCCTTGGCAGCAAGCACCCCCGGGCGCTCGGCAAACCCTTTCGCGAAGTGTACGCGGAAGTCTGGGAGGCTTTTCTCCCCATGATCGAAGCCACCATGGCGGGCTGTCCGCAATATGTTTTCGACCATCGCGTACCGCTTGAAGAACGTACCAGCGACGCCGTCAGTTATTTCACTTTTGCGTGGACGCCGCTGCGCGACGATGCCGGAAAGGTTGCCGGCTTCTACTGCACCGCGACCGAGACCACCGAAAAGGTCATGCTGCAACAGGCGCTGCGGGAAAGTGAATCGCGGCAGGCTTTTCTGCTCAAGCTCAGCGACGCGTTGCGCCCGCTGGCCGAGCCCGGCGCCGTGCAGGAGACGGCGGCGCGGATGCTGTGGGAGTATCTGCAGGCCGATTGCTGCGCCTATTTCGAGGTGGACGCCGCGGGCCGGGTCACGGCATCGCACGGCGTCGCCGGCGACAACGTGGATCTGCCCGGTCGGCTGCGAATCACCGACTTCGGGCAGACATTGCTCGATGGTTTTGCCGCCGGCCAAACCATGGTGGTCGACGATGCGCTTACCGATCCGCGTTTTGCGAAGACGGAGCGCGAATTGTGGCGCAGCAATGGAGTGAGCGGCGGGCTGGGCGTGCCGTTGATCAAGCACGGGCGGCTTCGCGCACTGCTTGCCTTGAGCAACCTCCAGCCGCGCGCGTGGACGGACATGGATGTCGTGATGGCCGAAGAGGTCGCCGAGCGCACCTGGGCGGCGGTTGAACGCGCGCACTCGGAAAAGGCCGCGCACGACTCGCACGTCGAAGTCGAACGCCTGGCACAGAAATTCGATGCGATGCTGTCGACGATCAACGACCACATTTTCAGTTTCGGTCGCGATGGTCGGGTGCTCTACGTCAACCGCAACCTGCTAGAACTGTGGGGCCTGACGCCG
>DASSBH010000160.1:0-14033 GCA_035698945.1 Oleiagrimonas sp. | reverse complement strand
GCGTGCGGCAGGAAACCCTGCTCGCGGTAGTCCATGACGCTGACCGCGTTGGTGCGCTTGGAGAGCTTCTTGCCGTCCTTGTCCAGGATCATCGGCAGGTGCGCAAACGCCGGCACCGGCGCGCCAAGAGCTTTGTAGATGTTGATCTGGCGCGGCGTGTTGTTGACGTGGTCATCACCGCGAATGACTTCGGTGATGCCCATGTCCACGTCGTCCACCACCACCGCGAAGTTGTAGGTGGGGTAACCGTCGGAACGGAAAATCACAAGATCATCCAGCTCACTGTTGGCGATCTCGATGCGGCCCTTGACCTTGTCCTCGAACACCACGCTGCCATCGCGCGGCGTCTTGAAACGGATCACGCGATTGGGATCGTCGCGATACGGCTCGTTGCGGTCGCGATAGTGGCCGTTGTAGCGCGGTTTTTCGCCCCTGGCCTTGGCTTCCTCGCGCATGGCCTCGATCTCGTCCTTGCTCTCGTAGGCATAATAGGCCTTGCCCTCGGCCAGCAGCTTTTCGGCCACTTCGCGATAGCGATCCATGCGTTCGGTCTGATAATAAGGTCCGAGGTCGGGATCGAGCCCCAGCCACGCCATGCCGTCCAGGATGGCCTGCACGGCGGCATCCGTGGATCGCTCGCGGTCGGTATCCTCGATGCGCAGGACGAACTCGCCGCCGCGCCGCCGCGCTTCCAGCCAGCAGTACAGCGCCGTGCGCGCGCCGCCGATGTGCAGAAATCCGGTGGGGCTGGGGGCGAAACGGGTGCGAAAGCTCATCGCGTCTTTCCGAAGGGATCAAACCGCGCATTTTAACCGATGCGGGCGACCATACCGGTGCGAATGTGCACTCCCATGCCTCATGAAGAGGAACCCGAACCGGCGTTTGCTGTCCAACGCGCATCACAAGATCACCCGCCAACATTGACCCACGCCGAAATAAAGCGACAATAGGTACGCTTTATGATTGCGGTTGTGTGCGGAGGGCGAGATCCGGCACGGCAGCCAACGAGGGGGAAAGCACATGAGCCGTTTCACGATTGCCTTGTCGGGGCTGTCCGACACCGATGCCGCCATGTTCGAGGCGGCGCTGGATGCCCTGCCCGAACGCCAGTGGGAGCTGGTCGATGGTTCCGAGGCACACCTGCTGGTCGTGGACATCGACACCGTCTGGGGCCACATGGACTGGCTGCGCGCCACGGCCAACGGCCAGCAAGTGGCGGCCTATACCAAGGACGGCAATGTTCGTCATTGTGACGTGGTGCTGACCAAGCCGCTGCGGACGCGCGATCTGGGGAAACTGCTCGAAGATCTCGCCGATGGCAAATCGCACCCGAAGGCGCCGACTGCCGCAAAACCGGCGCCGACGCAGGCAAGAGCCAAGCCGGCTCCCGCGCCTGCCGTCGCGAAAGCGCCTGCACCAGTCGTTCAAGCAGAAACCGTAGCCGCGACTCCCCAGGTCACGCCCGCTCCGGTTCCCGAACCCGCGCCGGAGCCCTTGCCGCCCATGACTCTGGGCGCCGCCCTGCTCAGCGACAAGCTCACCTTCGCCTGCAACATGCAGGGGCCGGACGGCACGCTCGTGCAGCTGGATCCCGAACGCGGCGGCTATACCGGGCCGTCCACGCTCAAGCCGCTCAAGCCGTTGCTGGGGATGTCCATGGACAAGGCGACCCGCATGCAATCGGATGCCGTCGAGCACATGCGCGAGGCGCCCGCCTTGCCGCTGACGCGCCTGCTGTGGTTTGCCGCCCTGTCCGCCACGCCCGGCACATTGGCGCCCAACCTCGATCCGCAGGGCCGCTATCACCTGGCCCGCTGGCCGCAAATCGAGCGCGAGTTTCCGCGCCACTTCCGCATCGCCACCGCCATGATGAAAGGCCCCGGCACGCTGGGCGACATCGCATCGCTCGCCAATGCCCCGGTCGGCGACGTGGCCGATTTCATCAACGCCTACAGTGTGGCCGGTTATGTCGTGAACGACAGCATGCCCGACGCTGTCGAGGAAGCTCCAGCCGACGGCAACAACCGCATGTTTTCCCGTTTGCGTCGCCCGTTCGGGCGAAATGGTCAGCAGGAAGTTTCCTGAGTCGACTCTAGGAACACTACGCTGAAAAATCCGCACGCAGGGTGAGCCTTGGCCCACCCTGCTCGATTGTCGATTTTTGACACGGATCAAGACTTTTCATCCGTGTTCATCGGCGTCGATCCGTGTCCGCCTTCTTTTGACAACCAACCAAGACACGTCCCGAACACCGAACAGTACGTGCACTAACCATCCATGGCGGGCATTGCCCGCCCTGCGCATCACACATGGATGGAATTTCTACGGTAATGGCAGGCTGCATGCCTGCCATTCAGGCCATCAACGCAAGCCGGTCTCGTTGCGGGCAATCACCATGCGCTGGATTTCGCTGGTGCCCTCGTAGATCTCGGTGATCTTGGCGTCGCGGAAGTAACGCTCCAGCGGCATCTCGCGCGAATAGCCCATGCCGCCATGGATCTGCACTGCCTGATGAGTGATCCACATGGCCGCTTCGGAGGCCACCAGCTTGGCCACCGAAGCCTCGGTGGTAAAGCGCCCACCGTTCTTTTCCGTCTGCTGCTTGGCCCATGCGGCGCGCAGCACCAGCAACAGCGCGGCATCCAGCTTGCACTTCATGTCGGCGATCTTGGCCTGGGTCATTTGGAAACTGCCGATCGGCTGGCCGAAGGCCTTGCGGTCGCGCGCCCACTCCAGCGTGGCCTCGTAGGCGGCGCGGGCAATGCCGATGGCCTGTGAGGCGATGCCGATGCGGCCGGCATCCAGCACACCCATGGCGATCTTGAAGCCGGCGCCCTCCTCGCCCAACAAGTCGGCGGCGGGGCAGACATAGTCGTTGAACTCGATCTCGCAGGTGGCCGAGGCGCGGATGCCCAGCTTGGGCTCGGTCTTGCCGCGCGAGAAGCCTTCCTTTTCGGTGTCGATGACGAAGGCGCTGATGCCTTTGGCGCCCTTGTCCGGGTCGGTCATGGCGAACAGCACGATGTACTTGGCCACCGGGCCGGAGGTGATCCAGCTCTTCTTGCCATTGATGACCCAGTCGCCGTTATCGTTCTTGACCGCGCGCGTGCGCATGTTGGAAGCGTCCGAACCGGACTGCGGCTCGGTCAGCGCGTAGGCGCCGATGGCCTCGCCCGAGGCGATCGCGCCGACGTAGGTCTTTTTCTGCTCCTCGGTGCCGTTCTTGAGGATGCCGTTGCAGAACAGCGAATTGTTGACCGACATGATGGTCGAGGTGGCGGCGTCGGCCGCAGCGATCTCGATCATGGCCAGCGCATAGCTGATGGGATCCATGCCCGCGCCGCCGTATTCGGCCGGCACCTCGATACCCATCAGACCCAGCTTGCCCATCTCCTGGATGTTTTCCAGCGGAAATTCGCCGGAAGCGTCATGCGCGGCCGCCACCGGCGCCACACGCTTTTGCGCGAAATCGCGGGCAATGGACTGGATGGAAAGTTGGTCGTCGGTAAAACTGAAGTCCATGGATCCTCCTGCACCGCGCTGGCGGCGTGGGTTGTTCGACTAGGGTGGGAAAGCGGCAATTGTTGCAGCTGAAACCGTTATTTTACTGTTTTTGCCCGCCAACCGCTCGCTGGCATTCATACTTCGATACCGCGGGGGCGTAGGAGCCAGCCTGCTGGCGATGGTCGGTTTCGCGCATAACCGGACAATCGCCAGCAGGCTGGCTCCTACAGTCGAGGGATTTGGGTGGTAATGGTTTTCGGGGGCCGCCTTGATCGGTTGCAACATCCCGTATATTCTTTGCATCCTTGCATCGCGATAAAAGGATGTATTCATGGATCTGGCCTCGGCCTCCACCCTGCTGCGTCTGCTCGCGGACGCCACGCGCGTGCGCCTGCTGGCGCTGCTTGAGCGCGAGGAATTAACCGTGGCCGAGCTGGCGGCGGTGCTGCAACTGGCGCAACCACGCGTATCCACGCACCTGGCCAAGCTCAAGGAGGCCGGCCTGGTGCGCGATCGGCGCGCCGGTGTGTCCGCCTACTACCGCGCCAACAACGATGCCGACGCCGGCCAGACTGCACTGCTGGAAGCCCTGCGCGGCAACATCGACGACGCCCTGTTGAGTGCCGACACCGAACGTCTGCCCGCCGTGCTGGCCCATCGCGCCGGCGAGCAGGGCTGGGCCGACGCCGTGGCCGGCGACATGGAGCGCCATTATTCGCCCGGGCGCACCTGGGAAACCCTGGCCCGCGCCCTGCTGCAGTTGCTCGCCACCGGCGACGTGCTGGACATCGCTTCCGGCGACGGTGTGACTGCCGAACTGCTGGCTCCGCATGCCCATTCCATCCTCTGCATCGACGCCGGCGAACGCGTCACCCAGGCCGCGCGCAAGCGCCTCAAGCCATTCAAGAACGTCGAAGTGCAACAAGGCGACATGCACGCGCTCGACCTCGGCCAGCGCCGCTTCGATCTGGTGCTGATGCTGCACGCGCTGACCTATGCCGACCGCCCCGCCAAGGCTGTCGGTGAGGCCGCCAACGTGCTCAAGCCAGGTGGCCAGTTGCTTGCCGTCACCCTGGCAAAACACGGCCACAAGACTGCCGTGGAACCTTTCGACCATCGCAACATGGGCTTTCGCCGCGACGAACTGGCCGCTCTGGCGCGCAAGGCCGGATTGGACGTGGCGCAGTGCGCGGTGATTTCGCGCGAGCGCAAGCCGCCCAATTTCGAGGTGCTGTGCCTGCTGGCACGCAAGCCATCATGACATGCGAAGAACATCCCTCCCCTCAGCGTCATTCCGGCGAAAGCCGGAATCCATTGTGTGCTTGCAGCAAGTCCGAAAATGGATTCCGGCTTTCGCCGGAATGACGGTGGGGAATCCATGACATCTGCGGCGCATCCACCGATCACCCCACTATGACCACCCACTCCCTCCCCTGGCACCACCCCCAACGCGCGCAAAAACTGCTGGATGCCCTGGACCGGCGCATCCTGATCCTGGACGGCGCCATGGGCACCATGCTGCAGGCGCATCGCCTGGATGAAGCCGGTTTTCGCGGCCAGCGCTTCGCGCATGGTTGCGATCACCAGCACGCGCATGAACATGCCCATGGCGACGGTTGCGGGCACGACCTCAAGGGCGACAACGACCTGCTGTCGCTGACCCGGCCCGACATCATCGGCGACATCCATGCCTCGTACCTGGATGCCGGTGCCGACATGGTGGAAACCAACACCTTCAACGCCACGCGCCTGTCCCAATCGGACTACAAACTGGACCACCTGGCCGGCGAGTTGAACCGTGAAGGCGCACGCCTGGCCCGCGCGGCCTGCGATGCCGCCGAAAGGCGTGATCCGTCGCGCCCGCGTTTCGCCATCGGCGTGATCGGCCCCACCAGCCGCACCGCCTCGCTGTCTCCGGACGTCAACGACCCAGGCTTCCGCAATGTGGATTTCCAGGAGCTGGTGGACAACTACAGCGAAGCCGCCGAGGGACTGATCGCCGGCGGCGCGGACGTCATCATGGTCGAGACGATCTTCGACACGCTCAACGCCAAGGCGGCACTGTTCGCCATCGACGGCGTGTTTGCGCATCTGGGCGCGCGTCTGCCGCTGATGATTTCCGGCACCATCACCGACAAGTCCGGGCGTACGTTGTCCGGGCAGACCGCCGAGGCCTTCTACTACTCGCTCAAGCATGCGCGACCCTTGTCGATCGGCCTCAACTGCGCGCTCGGCGCGGACGACCTGCGCCCGCATATACAGGCGCTGGCCGGCATCGCCGAATGCCACATCAGCACGCATCCCAATGCCGGCCTGCCGAACGCGCTGGCCGAATACGACGAGACGCCCGAGCACATGTCCGGTGTGCTCGGCGAGTTCGCGCAGGGCGGCCTGGTGAACATGGTCGGCGGCTGTTGCGGCACCACGCCCGAGCACATCGAAGCCATCGCCGAGACCATGCCGAAATACAAACCACGCAAACAGCCCAAAGCCCCGGCCGAAGCCGCGTAGGGCGGGCACTGCCCGCCGTTTGTCGCCCCGATGGCGAGCCATGCCCGCCCTGCGCAATCACTCCACGAGATGTTCATCCCCATGACCCGCCACACCACCCTTTCCGGCCTCGAACCCCTGGTCATCACCGAGGACACGCTGTTCATCAACGTCGGCGAACGCACCAATGTCACCGGTTCGGCGAAGTTCAAGCGCCTGATCAAGGAAGAACGCTTCGACGAGGCCGTGGAAGTGGCGCGCCAGCAGGTCGAGAACGGCGCCCAAATCATCGACGTCAACATGGACGAGGGTCTGCTCGATTCCGAAGCGTGCATGGTGAAGTTCCTGCGCCTGATCGCCGCCGAGCCCGATATCGCGCGCGTGCCGGTGATGGTCGATTCGTCGCGCTGGAGCGTCATCGAAGCCGGTCTGCGCTGTCTCCAGGGCAAAGGCATCGTCAATTCGATTTCACTCAAGGAAGGCGAAGAGGAATTCCTCGACCACGCGCGCCAGGTCATGCGCTACGGCGCGGCGGCGGTGGTGATGGCTTTCGACGAGGACGGCCAGGCCGACAGCGTGGAACGGCGCCTGGAAATCTGCGGCCGCTCGTATCAACTGCTGACCGAAAAGATCGGCTTTCCACCCGAAGACATCATCTTCGATTCCAACATCTTCCCCATCGCCACCGGCATCGAGGAACACGCCGACAACGCCGTCGATTTCATCGAGGCGGCGAAGGAACTGAAGAAGCGTTACCCGCTGTCGCACATCTCCGGCGGCGTATCCAACGTGTCGTTCTCCTTCCGCGGCAACAATCCGGTGCGCGAGGCCATCCACAGCGTGTTCCTGTACCACGCCATCAAGGCGGGCATGGACATGGGCATCGTCAACGCCGGGCAATTGGCCATCTACGATCAGCTCGACGAGGAACTGCGCGAGCGCGTCGAGGACGTGGTGCTGAATCGCCGCGCCGATGCCACCGAACGGCTGATGGAGATTGCACACAAGTACAAGGGCGACGGCAACGACCCGGAAGACGACAGCAAGAAACTGGCCTGGCGCGAACTGCCCGTGGCCAAGCGCCTGGAACATGCACTGGTACATGGCATCGACCAGTATGTGGTCGAGGACACCGAGGAAGTGCGCAAGACCGTCGACAAGACCCTGGAGGTCATCGAAGGCCCGCTGATGGCGGGCATGAACGTGGTCGGCGACCTGTTCGGTGCGGGCAAGATGTTTCTGCCGCAGGTGGTGAAGTCCGCGCGCGTGATGAAGAAGGCCGTGGCCTATCTGCTGCCGTTCATGGAAGAGGAAAAGCGCCTGAGCGGCGACGTCGGCAAATCCAACGGCAAGATCGTCATGGCCACGGTCAAGGGCGACGTGCATGACATCGGCAAGAACATCGTCGGCGTGGTGCTGGCCTGCAACAACTTCGAGGTCATCGACCTCGGCGTCATGGTGCCGGCGCAGAAACTGCTGGACACCGCCATCGAGGAAAAAGCCGACATGATCGGCGTCTCGGGTCTGATCACGCCGTCGCTGGAAGAGATGTGCCACGTCGCCAGCGAGATGAAGCGGCGCGATTTCGCCATACCGTTGCTGATCGGCGGCGCCACCACGTCACGCGCGCACACCGCGCTCAAGATCGAACCCAACTACGCCGCCAACACGGTGTGGGTGAAGGATGCCTCACGCGCCGTCGGCGTGGCGCAGTCGCTGGTCAGCAAGGAGAAAGTGCGCGCATTCCTCGACAAGATTCACGACGAATATGCCGACATCCGCACGCGCCGTTCACAACGTGGCCCGCGCAAGAAACTGGTGACATTGGAGGCGGCGCGCGCCAACGGCTTCAAACGCGACTGGAGCAAGTACACGCCGCCGATGCCGAAGCAGCCCGGCATTCACGTGTTCGATGATTACCCACTGGAAACCTTGTGCGAAACCATCGACTGGACGCCATTTTTCCAGGCCTGGGAACTGCACGGCCACTACCCGGACATACTCACCGACGACGTGGTCGGCGCGCAGGCCACCGAACTTTTCAACGACGCGCAGGCGATCCTGAAACAGGTGCTGGAAGAAAAGTGGCTGACCGCGCGCGCGGTGATCGGGTTCTGGCCGGTCAATCGCATCGGTGACGACATCGAGTTGTATGACGACAACGGCAACGTGCTGACCACGCTTCACCATTTGCGCCAGCAAGCCGACAAGCCGACCGAGCGCCCCAATCTTTGCCTTTCGGATTTCGTCGCACCCAAGGACGCCGGCATCCAGGACTGGGTGGGCGGCTTCGCCGTTACCGCGGGACATGGCATCGAGGAACACCTGGAACGCTTCAAGGCCGACAACGACGACTACTCGGCCATCATCCTCAAGGCACTGGCCGACCGTCTGGCCGAAGCCTTCGCCGAGCACATGCACCAGCGCGTGCGCCGCGAGCTCTGGGGTTATGCATCCGACGAGAACCTGAGCAACGAGGCGCTGATTCGCGAGGAATATCGCGGCATCCGCCCTGCCCCCGGTTATCCGGCCTGCCCCGACCACACCGAGAAAACCACACTCTTCGAGTTGCTCGACGTGACCAACAACACCGGCATCGAGCTGACCGAAGGCTTCTCCATGTATCCGGCCGCCGCCGTGTCGGGCTGGTATTTCAGTCATCCGGACAGCCAGTATTTCGTGGTCGGTCGGCTGACCCGCGAGCAGGTCGAGGATTACGCCGCACGCAAGGGCTGGAGCCTACCCGAAGCCGAACGCTGGCTGTCCGCCAACCTCGACTACGACGCGGATTGAAACCGAAAAACCGTTGTGCAGATAACAAGTTTTTCGGCGGGCACTGCCCGCCCTATTCGTCAATATGCAAATCACGTAGGGCGGGCACTGCCCGCCATGAAAGCTCCACTTGAAACGACCACCGGCACGATTACCGGCAAGCCCCCGCACCACCTTCGGCCATGCCGCGCACGGCTGTCGCGATGTACCCGGCCAATGTCTGCAACGCACGCTGATGTCCGCCAGCCAAAGCCGCGTAACCCGGACCGACCGTTTCGCGAATGCGGCTGGTGCATTGCATGGCCTGTCCTTTGCCATCGTGTCTGCGCACGCTCCAGCTCGCCGCCAGCAACGTGTGGCTTCCCGGCACGGATTCGAAACGATCAACGTTGACCTTGATGCGGTATACCGGCTTATTGCCGCCGCCCGCCAGACCGTAGATGTCCTGCGCGCCCAGATCGCGCACCAATGCATCGGAGAGCGCCATGTGGATTTCGTCGCCCAGCGGTGCGATCCAGCGTTCGCCTTCCAGCAATGCCACGCTGCTGGCGCCCTCACGCACCACCATCTGCGGCTGGTCGACCTGTGCCGGAATCGTCACCGGCAACACGGCAATGCGATAAGCCGCCGTGGCCGCCGAAACAGGCGCGGCATGATCCGGCGGCACCAGAGTGTAGAAATGGATCGGTGCCGAACTGCATCCGGCAAGCCACACGACCATGCCGATCATCGACAGGCAACGAACAAGACGCATCATGGCTGACTCCGTGCAGGCTGATGGGACGGCGGCGGTGGCGCGTGCGGCGCGGGGTCGTTGTTGCGCCTGCCGCGCAGCAGCGATTCGGGGTGGCGCGACAGATAACTTGTCAGCACCCGCAACGAACGCGCGGCGCGCTCCAGTTCCTGCAGCGTCTGGCCCAGACTCTGGCGCAACGGCGAATCGCCCGACAAGGCGCTGGTGGCCGTGCTGAGCGTCTTCTGCGCCTGCTCCAGCGTGGATTTGGCTTCCGGCGCCAGCTCGTTGTTGAACTGCGCCAGCAACGCGTTGAGTTGCCGCAGACTGGCGTCAAGATGCGCGCCCAGGTCGTCGAACGGGATCTTGTGCACCTTGTCCACGATGTCGGCCACCTGCTGTTGCAGTTTGTCGAAACTGCCGGGCATGGTCGGCACCACCAGAGGATCCAGCTTGCCGTTGTAGGCCACCTTGGGCGCCTTGGGGAAAAAGTCCAAAGCGACGTACAACTGTCCGGTCAGCAGATTGCCGTTGCGCAACTGCGCGCGCAAGCCATGCTTGACCAGAATGCCGAGCAACGCGCCGGGGTTGTCGTTGCCGGTGCGTTCGATGAAGCGCTGGTTGGCCCGACCGATGCGATGTGGATAGATGACCGCGGTCACTTCCGCCGGGAAGCGCTTGGTCTTCGGATCGAAATCCAGGGAAATGTTGGTGACCCGGCCAAGGTCGATGCCGAGGAAGTCCACCTGCGCGCCCACGGCCAGACCGCGTACCGACTGGTGGAAAAGCATCTTCAGACGCACCGGCGCCCCGTCCGGCGGATGCATCGCCAGGGCCTGGTTGGAAAACAGCGTGAACCGGCTGTCTTCACTGGCCTGTGTGGTGGCCGTGTTGCCCGGCGGTGTGCCGAAGGCCACGCCACCGGAAATCACCGTGGCCAGCGATTCGGTATTGACCTTCAAACCACCCGCGCCGAGCGACACATCCACGCCGCTGGCATTCCAGAAACGCGTGTTGTCGGTGACGAACTTGTCGTTGGGCGCCTTGATGAACAACTGCACGGTGACGCCTTTGCCATCGGCGTCCAGGTGATAGGCCACCACACGCCCCACCTGGATGCGGCGGTAGTACACCGGCGAGCCGATATCCAGCGAGCCCAGATCCTTGCTCGACAGAAGATAGCTGCTGCCGGCCTCGTTGTGGGTCAACGGCGGCGGCGTTTCCAGCCCCTTGAAGTACCGATCCTCGTTTTGCGAGCCGCCCGTGTCGGCGCCGATGTAGGAACCGGAAAACAACGTGCCCAGCCCGGACACGCCGCCCAGGCCGATGCGCGGTCGCACCACCCAGAAGCGGCTGCCCTCGGTGGCAAAGCTCCCGGCGTTCTTGTCCAGATCCACCGTGACCATGACCCGCGAACGATCATCGCTCAACCGCAGCCCGCGCACCTTGCCGATGACGACATTCTTGTACTTGACCTCGGTCTTGCCGGCGGTGATGCCCTGCGCGTCCTGAAAACTGATGACGATTTCCGGGCCTGCCTGCAGCCACGCCGTGACCACCAGCGACAACCCGATCAACGCCGCCACCAGCGGCACCAGCCAGATCAGCGACACCGTCCAGCGACGCTTGCGCACCTTGGCCGGTTCGGGGAGGTCGTCGTCCCGTGTGGTTGGATCGTGCGAATCAGTCATGAAGATTTCCGCTGGATTTCACTGCGTTTTCCGCTGCATTGTCCCAGATCAGGCGCGGATCGAAACTCATCGACGCCAGCATGGTAAGCACCACCACCAGCGCAAACCAGATCACGCCGGGCAATGGCTCCACGCGCGCCAGCGGCCCCAGTTGCACCACGCCAGTCAGCAGGGTCACCACGAACACGTCCAGCATCGACCAGTAACCCATGGCCTCGACCAGACCATACAGCCGCGTGCGTTGCCGCGCCGGCCATCGCGCGCGCTTGCGTTGCACGCTGACCAGCAGCCAGGCCAGGGCGATGAATTTCAGCACCGGCACCATGATGCTGGCAATGAACACGATCACCGCCAGATCCGGCGAACCCACCACCCACAACTCCACGACTCCGCTCAGGATGGTGTTGTCGGTACTGGAAAACAGGCTTGCCGTGCGCATGATCGGCACGATGTTGGCCGGCAGATACAGGATGATGGCGGCGATCAGCAGCGCCCAGGTACGCGCGATCGAGTTCGGCTTGCGCCGATGCAGGCTGGCGCCGCAACGCGGACACGCACCCACTTTTCCATGCGCGACGCAACGGCACACCTGACCGCACACATGGCAACCGATCAGGCCCAGCCGGGTCGCGGTCGGAAGCGGTGCATGCGCGGCGCTCACCCACACGCCTCCACCGGCGGGGGCTCGCGCCACAGGTCATGGGTATCCCACGAGGCCACCAGCGTGATCAGCACCATCAGCGCGGCAAACCCCCACAGGCCGATATCCGTCGTCACATCGAACACGGTGTTCAGTTTGACCACGGAGACCAGAATACCCAGCATCAGCACCTCGATCATGCTCCATGGATGCAGCCACTTGAGCACCCGCACAACCTGGATCAATCCGGGCGGCCTGCGCCCTGCCGCCACGAACCCGCAGGCCCAGATCAACAACAGCAATTGCAGCAGCGGCGCGAAAAACAACGTGGCGGCAACCAGCACCGCGACCACGCGCACATGCTCGTCCCAGGCCGCCATGACGGCGCCCCACAAGGTGGACGAACTGGTGATGCCGCTGGCATTGATGGAAAAAATCGGCCACAGGTTGGCGATCATCCACACGATCAGGCCGGCCACCGACAGCGCCAGCACGCTGTGCACGTTCAGGCGCTGATGCCGATACAGCGTGGCGCCGCAACGCAGGCAGCACGCCTTCTCTCCGCGCGCCAACGGGCGCCGGCGGTAAACCGCGTCGCAGTGTTCGCAAATCACCAGCGGTGATGCGTTCGGGTTCATGTGCAGTCGCCACTCCGGTTGCCTGCCCCCGCTACATTATCGCCAATGCAGACGTTGTGTGCAGTTTGATGAACCGTCTCCGATCAGCCTCGTTCGTCAGCCAGGTTTTCTCAAGGTTGAAAACCATCCCCTTGAAGGGCCTACGGTTTGCCTCCTCCGCTTGAATGGGAGAACTACTGCTTGAAGGTGGCTACTGCTTTTCTCCTTCCCCTTCAAGGGGAAGGCCGGGATGGGGATGGTTTTGCTCTTGCCGCAACACCCAAATCCAGCCACTCCTTCAACCCCCGCCCTTTCATCTCGGAAGAAGGGGATCGCAGCTGAATCCTGAGGCTGAACAGGTAAAAGCATGATGTTGGAATTGCTATGCTTTGCGTCTGCCTTTTGCCGGAACCGCGATGAATACGCCGACGCCCGCCCCATACGTGTTCGATGTCACCCAGGACAATTTTGAAAAGGATGTCCTTCAGGCGTCGCTCGACACGCCCATCCTGATCGACTTCTGGGCCGAATGGTGCGGCCCGTGCAAGGCGCTGGGCCCGCTGCTGGAAAAGATGGCCGATGCCTACCAGGGCGCCTTTCGCCTCGGCAAGATCGACGTGGACGCCCAACAGGAGTTGGCCGGTGCCTTCGGCATTCGCAGCATTCCGACGGTGATGCTGGTCAAGGACGGCAAGCCGATCGACGGCTTTGCCGGCGCGCTGTCGGAAGGCCAGCTGCGCGAATTTCTGGGCAAGCACCTGACGCCGGTCATCGCCGGTGCGGAAGATGCCGACCCTGCCGACGCAACGGCACAGGAGCCACACGAGTCGCCCGCCCAGGCCGTCGAACGCCTGCGTCGCGACATCGCCGAACAGCCGGAGCAGGCATCGCTGCGCCAGGATCTGATCCAGGCATTGCTGCAGAACGACCAGACCGACGAGGCCGAAAAGGCGTTGTCCACCCTGTCCGCCAACCTTGCCGCGGATGCCCGCACGCAAACCCTGCGCAACCAGCTCGACCTGGCACGCGTGTTGCATGATGCACCACCCATCGAAGACCTGCAGCGACGCATCCAGGCCGACGCCGAGGACTGGGTCGCACGCGATCTGCTGGGCGTGCATCTGCTGCTGGGGCAGGATCCCGAAGCCGGGCTGGCGCAGTTTCTGTACGTTCTGGAACATGCGCCCCAATGGCAGGATGGGCAAGCCAAAAAACGCCTGCTGGCGGCCTTTGCCACCCTGAGCGACCCGGGCATGGTCAGCCGCTATCGGCGGCGCATGGCTTCATTGCTGTTCTGAGCCCGCCTCCGGCATGCGCGCATCCACCTTTCGCCGCCTGCTCAACCTGTGGCCGCCGTTTCTGATCAACGCCATCCGCGTGATGTCGATCAGCGACGACTGGAGCCAGGCCCATGTGCGCCTGCGCCTGCGGCCATGGAATCGCAACTACGTGCGCACCCAGTTCGGCGGCAACCTGTTCGCCATGACCGATCCGTTCTGGATGCTGCTGGTTCTGCACCAGTTGGGACGCGATTACTACGTCTGGGACAAGGCCGCCAGCATCGAGTTCGTGGCGCCCGGCCGCAG
>DASSBH010000159.1:0-4746 GCA_035698945.1 Oleiagrimonas sp. | reverse complement strand
CTGCACATTCCGCACGTCAGCCACGTGTTCAACTACGACCTGCCGCAGGACGCCGAAGACTACGTGCACCGCATCGGCCGCACCGCGCGTCTGGGCGAGGAGGGCGACGCCATCAGCTTCGCCTGCGACCTGTACGCGATGAGCCTGCCGGACATCGAGACCTACATCGAGCAGAAGATTCCGGTGTCCGGCGTCGATCCGGAGATGCTGGTCATGCCCGCGCCGCCCGCGCATGTGGCCGAGACGGTTCGAGAGGCCGATCATCACGCCGGCAACAAGGACAAGCAGGATCCGGCCGCGTCCAGGCCGCGGCGTCGGCGTCGCAGCGGCTCGCGGTCGCATCAGGGTGGTGACGCGTCCGCCCAGGCCAGGCCGGCACCGGCCGCCTCCACCGAACAGCGAATCGAGACCGGCGACAAACATGCCGATGCCGGCAGCAACGCCGGACAGGCTTCGGATGCACCGCGCAAGCGTCGTCGCCGACGCGGCGGACGCAACCGTCATCGCCCGTCGGAACAGGGGCAGGGCGGGACTTCGACGCAGCATGCGTCGACGACCCGGAGCGAAGGCACCGCCACGGGCGATGCCGGACATGGTCGCTCGCGTGCGCGCGACAACCAGCGTCAAGGCAACCGTGACAATCGCGGCAACCGCAAGCATGGCGGGCGCGATCATCATGACGCGGCGCATCGGCCAGCTTCGAAGACATCCGCACCGGCACCCGCGCCGGCGCGCGGCAAGACCACCCAGGTGCATGCCAAGTCCGTGGGGCAGCCGTCCAAGGGCGGGTTCCTCAAACGCCTGGCCCGCGGATTGTTTGGCGGCAAGTGACTATCTGCTGAAGCCGCGCATGGCCGTGGCCGGACGTGACGCCGGGCATGCCCGCTTCACGGTATGCTCACGCTGTCATTTTCCCGCTTTCGTGCCGTGATCCGATTCGACCAGGTCAGCAAGCGCTACCCCACCGGCCAGGAGGCACTGGCCGGGCTTTCCTTCCATGTGAAGCCGGGCGAAATGGTGTTCGTCACCGGCCATTCCGGTGCGGGCAAGAGCACGCTGCTGAAGTTGCTGGCGCGGATCGAGCGCCCGTCGCACGGCATCATCACCCTGGACGGGCAGAACCTGGCCAAGCTGCGCACCCGTCAGGTGCCGCAATTGCGGCGCAAGCTGGGCATGGTGTTTCAGGATCACCGCCTGCTGATGGATCGCAGCGTTTTCGACAATGTCGAGCTGCCGCTGGTGATTGCCGGCATGGCGGCTGGCGAGCGCGCGCGGCGGGTGCGCGCGGCACTGGAAAAGGTGGGGCTGCTCAGCTACGAAAAGCAGCCGCCGGTCACCCTGTCCACCGGCGAGCAGCAGCGCGTGGGCATTGCGCGCGCCATCGTCGCCAAACCGACGCTGCTGATCGCCGATGAACCCACCGGCAACCTCGATCCGCACCTGGCCCAGGAAATCATGAGCCTGTTTGCGCAGTTCCAGCAGGTCGGCACCACGGTGCTGGTCGCCAGCCACGATCTGATGCTCATCAAGCGCATGAAAAAGCGCGTGCTGGTACTCGACCACGGGCGCATGGTGGACGACGTGCCGGCTCAGGAGGTGGCGTGATGACGGCGCAGAAGATGCCCGCCACGGCGCGGCATTCGCGCCACCGGGTGGCGGTCTGGCGCGAACACCATGCCTGGTGCTTTCGCGCCAGCATGCAGCGGCTGGCCGCGCGTCCGTTGGGCACGTTCCTGACCGTGCTGGTGATGGGTTTTGCCCTGGCTTTGCCGCTGGCGTTCTGGCTGGTGCTCGGCAACGTGCAGCAGCTGGCCGGCACACTGGGCCGCACGCAGGCGCTCAACGTGTTCATGCAGGTGGATGCGAAACCCGATGCCGTGAAGGCGCTGGCCGGCACGTTGCAGGATCGGGGCGATGTGGATCGGGTTACCCTCAAGACGCCGGATGAAGGCCTGCACGAGCTGGCTTCCATGCAGGGGTTCGCAAAAGCGTTGGGCTCGCTGGACTACAATCCCCTGCCGTACGTGCTGGTCGTCGAGCCGCGGGAGCATGCTTCGGCAGCCACGGTGGATGCCCTGGTGGATGCCATCCGGGGCATGCCGGGAGTCGATCAGGTGCAGAATGACGGCACTTGGCGGCAGCGGCTGGAAGCGCTGGTGGATGTGGGCCGGCGCGTGGTTGTTGCGTTGGCCCTGCTGCTGGCGCTGGCCGCGGTATTGGTGGTTGGTAACAGCGTGCGTCTGGATATCCAGGCGCGATCGGAGGAATTGGGCATCCTCAAACTGGTGGGCGCCAGCGCCGCTTTCGTGCGCCGGCCTTACCTGTATGCGGGGCTCTGGTACGGTCTGGCCAGTGGCTTGGTGGCCAGTCTGCTGGTGCTGCTGATGGAAGCCGTGCTGGCGGGGCCGGTGGGGCAGCTCACCGCCAGTTACGGCGGGCGGCTGCACGCCGGCGGCCTGGCATGGTGGCAGCTGGCGCTGGCGCCGTTGCTGGCGGCGGCCCTGGGCTGGCTGGGCGCGCGTCTGGTCAGCGCACGTTGGTTGCGACGCATGGAGTGAATATCCATGGGATTTGGCAGGGGAAAGGCAACAACACAATGAACACGAACATTGGCCGTCACATGGCCAGCACCGCGCCGCGCGTGCTGGTGGTGGACGGCTCCAAAGTGGTACGGCGTCTTATTACCCGTGTCCTCGAAGCCGAGCTGGAGGGCGTGGAAGTGGTGGCGTGCGCCGACGGCGCCGAGGCCCAGGCCGCGCTGCAGGACGGCGTGGTCGACTTCGTCACCATCGCCCTCCGGTTGCCCGACATGGACGGCCTCGAGCTGGCCAGCTACATCCGCGAGTACGTGGCGCAGACCTACGTGCCGGTCGTGGTGGTGTCCGGCGACGTGGATGCGCGCCTGCGCGAACGTACCTTGGGCGACGATGTCACCGACTACTTCGACAAGTCGCTGGGTTTTCAGGCGCTGGCCCATTTCATCCGCGGCTACATCCGCCCCGAGAGCGTCGCCGAGGGCGAGGTGCTGTACGTGGAAGACAGCCGCGTGGTCGCCCTGGCCACGCGTCGCATGCTGGAAAAATACGGGCTGACGGTGCTGCACGTGATCAGCGTGGAAGACGCGCTGGCGCTGCTGGAAACCGCACGCGCGCAGGGCCGCATCGGCGCCGACGTGGTGTTGACCGACGTGACCCTGAAAGGCGAGCTGACCGGCGGCGATCTGCTGCGTCACGTGCGCGACGATTACGGCTACTCCAAGGGCCGCCTGCCGGTGCTGGTGATGACCGGCGACGACAATCCCGACAAGCAGGCCGCCCTGATCCGCGCCGGCGCCAACGACCTGGTCGAAAAGCCGGTCGAGGAGCGCCTGCTGGTGACCAAGCTGCTGTTCCAGCTGCGCGTGGCGCGGCATTTGCGCGAAGTGGCCGGGGCACAGCAGGAATAATGTTTCAGCATTCGAGAAAAGCCTTTTGGACACGGATTCAACGCCGATAAGAGCGGATAAAATATCAAAAACAAAGCTTTATCCGTGTCCGGTTATCCTGTCCGGAGATGACCGGAGAAACCTGCACATGAGTGAAGACCGCCTCCAACTCGAAGCCTCCTGGAAGGCCCGCCTGGGCAGCTACTTCGAGCGCCCCGACATGCAGGCGCTGCGCGCGTTCCTGCTGGCCGAGAAGCAGGCCGGCAAGCAGATCTATCCGCCCGGCGGGAAAATTTTCGCCGCTTTCGAGCACACGCCATTCGAAGCGGTCAAGGTGGTGATTCTGGGGCAGGATCCCTATCACGGCCCCGGTCAGGCCCACGGTCTGTGTTTTTCGGTGCAGCCGGGCGTACGCGTGCCGCCGTCGCTGGACAATATCTTCAAGGAAATCGAGCGCGACCTCGGTGTGGCGCGTCCCGACCACGGTTTTCTGGTGCCCTGGGCCGACCGTGGCGTGCTGCTTCTGAACAGCGTGCTTACTGTCGAGCGCGGACAGGCGGGCGCGCATCAGGGGCGGGGCTGGGAAGGTTTTACCGATGCCGCCATCGACCATCTCAATCGCGAGCGCGAGGGTCTGGTGTTCCTGCTCTGGGGCAGTTATGCCCAGGCCAAGGGACGCCTGATCGACGAGAACCGCCACCGGGTACTGCGCGCGCCGCATCCTTCGCCGCTGTCGGCGCATCGCGGTTTCATCGGCTGTGGCCATTTTTCCATGGCCAACGCCTATCTGCGCGAGCACGGGCAGGCTCCTGTGGACTGGTCGCTGCCGCCGCGCGACGCCTTGCCGCCGCTGGAGCCTGGGGCGTAGAAATATTCGAGGCGAAAAGGTGGCTGCGTGAGGACAGATTTTCGACGATTCGCCGGCCCATGGTGGTTCCATGGGTCAAGAATCGGTGGAAATATGGACCGCGCAGACGCTTTTGCAGCCCGATGTTTCTGCGCCCCAGGCTCCTGAACTGAACGCTCCGTTCGCCGGCATGTACGAGCCGGGGGCGCCATTCAAGTCTATTTCATGTACCATGTGGTATAGTAAATCATCCTGAAACGGGTCGGGGAACTTTCCCGCCCTTTAGCACTCTCATGGCAGGAGTGCTAATCTGTATGTTCTCGTAGCGAGGTTGCTTGCATGTCACAGGCCATGGTTGCCAACAATTTGCCGGTTCTGGGCCGTCTCGGCAGTCTGGACGCCTACATTTCCGCCGTGCATCGTATTCCGGTGCTGTCGGTGGAAGAGGAGCAGGATCTGGCCCGCCGTTTCCGCG
>DASSBH010000158.1:0-6452 GCA_035698945.1 Oleiagrimonas sp. | reverse complement strand
CTGCGCTGGCGCTGCCGGCGCGGCACCAAGGAACTGGACACCTTGTACGGCTGGTGGTTGGCCGAATGCTGGCCGAAGGCCGACGCCGACATCCGTCAGGCCTTCGACGATCTGCTTGACGTGCAGGATCCGGATCTCTGGGATTGGACGGTCGGTCGCGGCACCGCACCGCGTGCCGACTGGCAAACCATCATCGATGCCATCCGCGCCCACCATCACCTTTGAGGTCAGGCCGTCGCGTCTGCTGGCCGCCACCGTCACGATCATGGCCTTGCTGGCATGCGCCGCCGTGGCATGCTCGCGTTTGCCGTGGACATTCGATCTGGCCCTCTGCGCGCTGATTGTCCTGTACGCATGGCACAGTCTGCGCCGCCTGAAACGTCAGCCGCTGACGATGCTTGGTTGGCACGCCGACGACACTTGGACCCTGCACCTGACCGGCAACCGCCAGGTGCAGGGACGCCTGTGCAGCGGCCGCGTGCTGGGCCCGCTCATCATGTTGCGCCTCATCTGGCCGCAGGGCGGCGAAACCGCGTTGGCATTGCTGCCCGACAGCGTGGATGCCGATACCCGCAGACGATTGCGCATGCGTTTGTCGGCCATGTCCGACAATGCCTGACGGCGCACGCCGCTTGCCGTCGTGGTCGGTTTTCGGGCACTCTGCGGACTGTTTGTGGTCGATGAGTCGTTGCCGACCAAAGGATTCTCCGTGCCCACATCACGATCTGCATGCAAGGCGGTGAAGTAACGTCATGTTCCGACCGTTGTCCATCTTCATCGGCCTGCGCTACACGCGCGCCAAGCGCCGCAACCATTTCATCTCGTTCATTTCGCTGGTGTCGATGCTCGGCATCATCATCGGCATCATGGCCTTGATCACCGTGATCTCGGTGATGAACGGGTTCGACTACCAGATGCGTACGCGCATCCTGGGCGCCGTGGCGCACGCGACCATTTCCGGTGTCGGGGAATCCGTGCAGGACTGGCAGCACGCGTTGAAGGTGGCCGAAGCCAACCCGCATGTGAAGGGCGCGGCGCCCTATGTCCGCAGCCCGGTCTTTTTGCAGGGGCGTGCCTCCACCGGGGCGCTGGTGCGCGGCATCATCCCCGAAGATGAAACGCGCGTGGCCGATTTCGATACGCACATGAAGGCGGGCAGCATCAAGGCGCTGACCCCGGGGAGCTGGGGCATTGTGCTGGGCAGCGATCTGGCTCTGCAACTGGGCGTAGGCGTGGGCGACAAGGTGACGGTGTATGCGCCCAGCTATCGCGCCACTCCCATGGGCGCCATGCCGCGGCTGCGTCGCTTTGCTGTCGTCGGCATCTTTTCCGTTGGCATGCAGCAGTTCGATTCCGGATTGGCGCTCATCAACATGCAGGACGCTGAAACCTTGTTCGGCGCTGACGGGCCCACCGGCATACGTCTGCGCCTGGACGACGTCTATCAGGCATGGCCGGTGGCACAGTCATTAATGGGTCAGTTGGGGCAGCGTTATCGCGTACAGACTTGGGTTCAATCCAACGTCAACCTGTTCAAGGCGCTGTCGATGGAAAAAGTGGTGATGTTCATCATCCTGTCGCTGATCATCGCTGTGGCCGCTTTCAATCTTGTTTCGTCGCTGGTGATGGTGGTGACCGACAAGCAGGCCGACATCGCCATCCTGCGCACCCTGGGTGCGACGCCGCGCACGGTCATGGGCGTGTTCGTGGTGCAGGGTCTGATGATCGGCGTGGTCGGCATTGCCTTGGGTGTGCTGTTCGGCGTGCTTCTGGCCATCAACGTGCCGACCATCGTGGACTGGATCCAGAACCTGTTCCACGTGCAGTTCCTGTCGCCGGACGTGTATTACATCAGCGAAGTGCCTAGCCAGCTGCACTGGAGCGATGTGGGCTGGATCGCCGGCATGGCCTTCATCTTCTCGCTGCTGGCCACTCTTTATCCTGCCTGGCGCGCTTCGCGCACCCAGCCGGCACAGGCGCTGCGTTATGAATGAGCAGGGAGCCTCAATGCGTGATCAGCCATCCGGCGGCGACGCGGTTCTGCGCGTCAGCCATATTGCCAAGACCTACGCCGAAGGCGGCTTGCGCACCGAAGTGCTGCGCGACGTCAGCTTCGAGCTTGAGCGTGGCCGCACGTTGGCCATCATCGGTGCCTCGGGCTCCGGCAAGAGCACGTTGCTGCACATCGTCGGCGGACTGGACACGGCCACGGCCGGCGAGGTGGAGGTCGAAGGACGCATCTTGTCTGCGCTTGCGGATACCGAGCGCGGCAGGGTGCGCAACCGGTCGCTCGGCTTCATCTACCAGTTCCATCATCTGCTGCCGGAATTCACGGCGCTGGAAAATGTCTGCATGCCGCTGATGATTCGCGGCACACCGCTGGACGAAACCCGTGAGCGCGCCACCGGGCTGCTCGACCGTGTGGGCCTGTCGCATCGCATCCATCACAAGCCGAGCGAGATGTCCGGCGGCGAGCGCCAGCGTTGCGCCGTGGCGCGCGCGCTTGTGACGCGGCCGGCCTGCATCCTGGGCGACGAACCCACCGGCAATCTGGACGAGAAAAACGCCGCCCAGGTGTACGAGTTGATGCTGGAGCTCAACCGCGAAATCAATACCAGCTTCGTGCTGGTCACGCACAGCCCGGCATTGGCGTCGCGTATGGATCGGGTGCTTGAACTGACCGATGGACGCCTGGTCGCACCGACAGGAAGCTGACCCACCAGGGCCAGGGAGGCCGACATGCCAGGGACGCAAGGCAACACCGACACCACTGCAGGAACGCCCCCTGCGCGCGAAGGCCTTGCGCCACCATCGGACGCCGAGGCCATCGCGCGCAGGGTGCGTTCCCGCACACTGGGCATCGTCACCATTGCCGTAACCTTCCTCGTCGGCGTGGTGTTCGTGCAATGCCTGCCGCGCCTGCCGCCGCACTGGCTGGATGGCTTGCTGGCCGTGGCGGCGGTGCTGGCGCTTTGGCGTTGGCCGCGCCTGCGCTGGCTGGCCTGGCTGTTGCTGGGTGTGGCGTGGGCGGCGTGGCGTGCCGATCTGGTCTTGCAGGCGCGTCTGCCGAGGCATCTGGAAAAGCGCGATTTCGATGTGAGCGGCGTGGTGGTCGACCTGCCGCGCTCCGGTCGCGTGGCCAACAGCTTCATGTTCCGCATCGACCATGCCTCGCTGGACGGCAAGCCGGTGTCCTTGCACGGGAATGCCCGCGTATCATGGTATGGCGCGCCTGAAGGCCACCCGGCGCCATGCACGCGCTGGCATTTGCGCCTGCGCCTGAAACGGCCGCGCAGCCTGCTCAACCCCGGCGGTTACGACAGCGAACGCAGTGCGCTGGAGCGGCGCGAGATAGCCACCGGCTATGTCCGCGGCAAGGGCGACAATCACCGGATCGGACGCCAGGCATGGTGCGTGGATCGACTGCGTGCCCAGGTGTCGGCGGCGATCGCGCGCGCCGTGCCGGATGCGCATGATGCGCATCTGCTGCAATCGCTGGCCGTCGGCGACACCCGCGCCTTGAGCGATCACGACTGGGACGTGGCCCGCGCCAACGGTATCTCGCACCTGCTGGCCATTTCCGGTTTTCACGTCGGCGTGGCGGCGCTGGTGGGAGCCTGGATGGTGTACGGCTTATGGTGGCTGTTTCCGGGTTTGGGGCGACGGGTGCCAAGGCAAGTGGCGCAAGGCGTGGCGGCGCTGACCACGGCGGCAGGTTACGGCGCACTCGCGGGCTTTGGCCTGCCCACCGACCGCACCTTGCTGATGATTGCCGTGGTGGCCGGCGCGCGTTGCTTTCGCCGCAGCACCAGTGGCGTGCAGACGCTGGCCATGGCACTGACGGCGATCCTGTGGTGGGATCCGCTGTCGGTGCTGTCGGCCGGGTTCTGGCTGTCGTTCGTGGGTGTGGCCTTCCTGATGATGGGCCTGTCGCGGCCACGCAGCCTGTGGGGTCACGTGCGGGCGCTGGGCCTCACGCAACTGTTGATGACAGTGACCTTGCTGCCGTTGACCGTGTGGTTTTTCGGTCAGGCTTCGCTGGTGGGAGCGCTTTCCAACCTGATCGCGGTGCCGGTGGTGAGCCTGGTGGTGGTGCCGCTGACTTTGGCTGGCACCGTGTTGTTGCCGCTGTCGCATGCCGCGGCAAGCATGCCATGGCACATGGCCGCGTGGATCATGCATGTGCTGTGGAATCTGCTGGAGCGCATGGCGCAATGGCCCGGTGCGCACTGGTATCCGCCAGCGGTGGCGCCCACAGCCATGTTGCTGGCCACGCTGGGCGCATTGTGGCTGTTTCTGCCGCGCGGCATGCCGGCGCGTTGGCTGGGCGTGCTGCTGTTTCTGCCTCTGTTGCTGCCGCGTTTGTCGCTGCCGTCCGAGGGCGCGTTCCGCCTGTGGGTCATCGACGTGGGGCAGGGATTGTCGGTGCTGATACGTACCCGCCATCACACTTTGGTATACGACACCGGCGCGCGCTATCCGTCCGGTTTTGATCTGGGTCGCGTGGCGGTGATTCCCGCGCTGCACGCGTTGGGTGTGCATCACGTGGACATGCTGATGATCAGTCATGGCGACAACGACCATGCCGGCGGCGCGCCGGCGGTGGCGGCGGCCTATCCGCAGGCGCGACAGTTGAGCGGCGAACCCGAACGCGTCGGCCTGCACATGCGCCAGTGTCACGTGGGGCAGCATTGGCAGTGGGACGGGGTGAGCCTGCGCGTGATCAGTCCGGAGCAGGGCAAGCTGTCGCTGTACCGCGACAACGACCGCTCCTGCGTCTTGCTGGTGAGCGGCGCCGCCGGACGTGCCCTGTTGACCAGCGATATTTCCAGTCGCATCGAGCCGCGCGTGGCGCAGGTTGTGGGCAAGGGGCCGCCGCTGGTGCTGCTGGTACCGCATCATGGCAGCAAAAGTTCGTCCAGCGAGGCGTTCATTGCCGCCCTGCAACCGCGGTTGGCAATCGACTCGGCGGGCTGGCTCAATCGGTTTCATCATCCGGCCAAGGTGGTCGTCGAACGCTATGCCGAGGCCGGCGTGTCGTTTTTCAACACGGCCACTTCCGGAGCCGTCGAAGTGGTCTTTCCTGCACGCGCGTCGCCATACATCGCGGCTCGATGGCGTCTGCACGAAAACCGCTATTGGCGCGAATAGGGACCAGCGCTTGCTAAAATTCGTTTTTTGACTCGCAAGGCGACTCCCATGGATTACCTCGTCTCCCAGTGGCAGCACATTGTCCATGCACTGATGACTTTCGAGCTGACGCCATGGAAAATCGTCGGCTTTCTCGGCATGGTGCTGTTCACCAGCCGCTGGTTCGTGCAGCTTTACGCCACGCGCAAGCACAAGCGCGTGGTGATGCCGCAGGCGTTCTGGTGGCTGTCGGTATGTGGCAGCGTGCTGCTGCTGGCCTATTTCACGGTCGGCAAGAATGATTCGGTGGGCATCCTGTCGAACCTGTTTCCGGCCTTCGTGTCGGTGTACAACCTCGTGGTCCACCTGCGCCACAAGAAAAACACCGTCACCGGCGACCGCGTGGCCTGAGCAGGGCGGGCACTGCCCGCCATTGTGCGATCCAAGGCGGGTAGTGCCCGCCCTGCGCATTGGTTTTTGACACGGATCAACCCCGATAGACCGTGTTCATCAGCGGTGATCCGTGTCCAACACTTTTGATTCGACGATTCAACGCGCGGCATCGCGCCCGCCCTACACGGTTTTGCCGTCAGCCGCCGGTGGCGAACCCCGGAAACAATGTCATGCCGCCATCGACGAACAGAGTGGTGCCGGTCACGTAATCGGCGGCATCCGAGGCCAACCACACGGCTGCGCGGGCGATATCGTCGGGCTCGCCGATGCGCTTGTAGGGCACCAGCGTCATCAGGTCGGCATAGGCTTCGGGGGTATTCCAGGCCGCCGTGTTGATCGGCGTGCGGATCGCGCCGGGGGCGATGGCATTGACGCGGATGCGGTGCGGCGCCAGTTCCTGCGCGATCGATTCCATCAACTGCATGATGCCGCCCTTGGATGCCGCGTAGTTGGCATGGCCGGCCCATGGAATCCGCTGGTGCACCGAACTCATGCAGACGATCTTGCCGGTGGCGACCGACACCTCCGGATCGGGTCCACGCCGCTTGAACTCGCGCACCGCCGCGCGCGCGGTCAGAAACTGGCCAGTCAGATTGACGCCGATGACCGTGTTCCATTGCTCCAATGTCATTTCATCGAAAGGCGCATCACGCTGCAGCCCCGCATTGGCCACCACCACATGCAACGTGCCCAGGTGATCCACCGCCTTGTCGAACATCTGCGCCACATCGTCTTCCTTGCCGACATCGGCCTTGATGGCCATGGCCCGCCGTCCCATGCCCTCGATCTTGTGCGCGATCTCCTCGGCCGCCTCCGGATGCGCGATGTAATTGACGATCACGTCGGCCCCGGCCTGCGCCAGCCCCAGC
>DASSBH010000157.1:0-2529 GCA_035698945.1 Oleiagrimonas sp. | reverse complement strand
TGACCATCGGCCACGGCACGCACGTGTTCACGCTGGATCGCGAGGTCGGCAGTTTCGTGCTGACGCGTCGCGACGCGATGATTCCCGAGGAAACCTCCGAGTTCGCCGTCAACATGTCCAACCAGCGTTTCTGGGAAGCGCCGATGCAACGCTACGTCGGCGATCTTTTGATCGGCAAGGAAGGCCCGCGCGGGCGCGATTTCAACATGCGCTGGGTCGCCTCAATGGTCGCCGACGTGCACCGCATCCTCACCCGTGGTGGCTTCTTCAGCTACCCCATGGACAGCAAGATCAAGGCCAAGGGGCAGGGCGGCAAACTGCGCCTGATGTACGAGGCCAATCCGATGGCCTTCATCGTCGAACAGGCCGGTGGCGCGGCCTCGACCGGGCATCAGCGCATCATGGAAGTGTCGCCCGCCAAGCTGCACCAGCGCGTGCCGGTGTTCCTGGGTTCCAAGACCGAGGTGGAAGCAGCCGAGCGTTATCACGCCGCCGGTTGATCCGCCCCTCGTCGTAGGAGCCTGCCTGCAGGCGATGGCATGATTTACCGAATAAATCCGGCCATCGCCTGCAGGCAGGCTCCTACCCGATCCCAACGAGAGGCTTGACTTTATCTTTAGTGTATTGTTGTATTGATACACATGGATGCATCGCTTTTCACCATTCAGCCCGCTGCCGCCGAGCCGATCTATCGGCAGATCCTCGGCCAGCTGCGACGTCTGATCGCCGGGGGGCAGCTGGCGGCCGGCGAACGTCTGCCGTCGGTGCGCGAGATGGCGGGATTTCACGCCATCAATCCGATGACGGTGTCGCGCGCCTGGAACCTGGCCGAGGCCGAGGGCCTGCTGGAACGCCAGCGCGGCAAGGGCATGGTGGTGGCCGCGACCGCGACTGCATCGCACGACCGCCGGCAACGCCTGGCGTTGCTGGAACCGCAAATGGATGCCCTAGTACGCCAGGCGCAGGAACTGGAATTGCCGGCCGAAGCCGTACTGGAACGGCTGGCCGCCTTGATGGGGGAGAACTCACTCGCATGAACGCCGTACTCGATACACCCGTGACCACCGCACCGCTCGACGCGCGTGGCCTGACCCACTGCTACGAAGGCAGCAATGCACTCAAGCACGTCGATCTTGCATTGGAGCCGGGCAGCGTGCTCGGCCTGATCGGCCGCAACGGCGCCGGCAAGTCCACGCTGATCCGCGCCTTGCTGGGCCTGCTGATGCCGCTGTCCGGCGAGGCTTTCGTATTCGGCGAACCGGCGCTGAAGCTCACCGACGCGGTCAAGGAACGCATCGCCTACGTGCCGCAGCAACCCGAGGCGCTGGCCTGGCTGACCGCCGAGCAGATGTTCGATTATCTGGGCCGCTTCTATCCGCGCTGGGATCACGGCTTCGCCAAATCCATGCTGAGCCGCTGGCAGATTCCGACCAACCGCGTACTGGGGAAGTTGTCGCCCGGCGAACGGCAGCGGGTGGATCTGATCCGCGCCCTGGCTTCGCAGCCGGAGTTGCTGGTGCTGGACGAACCGGCGGCGGCGCTGGATCCGGTGGCAAGGCGCGAGTTGCTGCGCGAAATCGCGATGCGTGCGGGCGAATCGGGCACGACGGTGCTGTTTTCCACGCACATCGTGTCGGATCTGGAGCGCGTGGCCTCCGACGTCGCTTTTCTGCACGAAGGTCGCCTGCTGCTCCATTGCAGCGTGGACGAAACTAAGGAACGCTATGCGCGCTTGTGGCTGCCCGCCGCACTCGCCAGCGCGGCGCCCGAACTGGCCTTGAGCCGTCGCCGGCACGAAGACGGCAGTATCAGCCTGGTCGTGAAGCGCGATGCCGACGACCGCGGCCCCGACATCGGGAAACTGCCGGGTGCGCGCCTGGATGCCATGGGTCTGGAAGACCTGTTCGTCGAGGTCGCGGAGTGAACTCCATGGCGCATCCGGCCATGTCATCCGCTGCACGCATACGCCATGGCCATCTGTGGCAATGGCTGGTGCTGCCGTGGCGGGCGCAGGATCAGGGCGGGCAGTGTTTCATGCTCACCATTCTCGCGCTTACGCTGAGCGGCGCGGTATTGCTTAAACCTCTGGTCGGCCCCGATTGGCCGATCTTGTCTGGTCTGCTCACGGGTATTGCCGTGATCTTGATCTGGCTTTACCTGATGCCCTGCTGCCTGCGCCTGACACTGGCCGCGCGCGTCTTGCGCCTGCCCGGCATCACTGCACAGGTGTACGCCAGTTTCGCGCTTTATGCCGTGCTGACCAGTGTCTTGCCGGCGATCCTTTTCGCGCTGGTCGGCGGCCCCGGCCTGACCGTTGGCGTCGCCTGCTTTTTCGCGGCCGCCTGCGCATTCCTGCTGGCGCTGTTGCCACACTATGTTTGCTTTGCCGTATGCATGGCCCCCGCCGTGCTCGGAAGCTGGATGACCCCGCTTCCCGCCTGGGTGCCGCGACCGGGCGACGCAGGCTTTCTGATGGCATTGGGTTGGGCCAGCGTGGCTCTGGCTTGTCTCGCCATCGCACGTTGGTAC
>DASSBH010000156.1:0-4984 GCA_035698945.1 Oleiagrimonas sp. | reverse complement strand
CTGCCTGCAGGCGATTGTCAAGTCGGACAATCGCCTGCAGGCAGGCTCCTACATTGGCGTCGTGGTGGGTGAGGGTTGATTGCCGGCGGTGACGCGGTCGCGATCTTCCAGGTCGGTGGCCGTGAAGATTCCGGCGTAGCCTGACTCGCGTAACAGCGCACGCACAGCCTCGCCCTGGTTCCAGCCATGCTCCAGCAGCAACCAGCCGCCCGGCTCAAGATGATCGCGGGCGTCACGCACGATGCGGCGGATGGCGTCGAGGCCGTCCGCGCCGGAGGCGAGTGCCGCGGGCGGCTCGAAACGCAGGTCCCCCCGTGCCAGGTGCGCGTCGCCGGCTTCAATGTAAGGCGGATTGGAGACGATCATGTCGAAACGTCGACCGGCCAGCGGAGCCAACCAGTCGCCCTGCAGGAACTCCACGTTGCGCAGGCCCAGACGTACGGCATTGCCGCGTGCGACGGCCAGCGCCTCGCTGCTGGCGTCGGTGGCGACGACTTGCGCGCGCGGACGCTCGCTGGCGACGGCCAGCGCGATGGCGCCACTGCCGGTGCCGAGATCGACAACCGTGCAGGCTCTGTCCGTCGACAGACGGGCAAGCGCCTGCTCGACCAGCGTTTCGGTTTCGGGGCGCGGGATCAGGGTGGCCGGGGTGACTTCAAGGTCGAGCGTCCAGAAGCCGCGGCGGCCGGTCAGATAGGCCACCGGCTCGCCTTGGGCGCGACGTTCGATCAGCGCCGTGTAGGCCTGATGCTGCGCCTCGGCCACGCAATCATTGGCGTGGGCGAACAGCCATGCCCGCGACACGCCGAGCGCATGCCCAAGCAGAAGTTCGGCTTCGCTGCGGGCCTCGTCGCCCGGCAATGCGCGCGTCGCCATTTGCAACAATTCGCCAACGCTGGCCATGCTCGTTTCCTTCCGGTATGCCGCGAGTCTACGCCGCCAGTCGGATGCCGCAAAACGCAACGCCCCTCTCCCGGCATCGGGAAAGGGGCGCGCGTTTTTCACTGCGCGTTGCCGCGCGATTTACTGCGTGATCGAGGCCGGATCCTGGTGGGCCTTGAGCGCGCTGCACAGCATGATTTGCTCATGCATCTGCGCCAGACCGCGCTTCATGCCCGGCACGTCACCCAGTTTCGGCTTGAAGAAATCCTCCAGCCGTTGCGCTGCGGATGCCGAGCAGCTTCCGGCGCCGGCCACTGCCGGCAGGGCGCTGGAGAACACGTCGGTACGCGCGACGATCTTGTCGTAGTGCGAGGTGAACCAGTTCCACAGCTGGTCACGCTCGGCCGGCGTGTCACGGCCGCCGAACAGCAGGCGGCTCATTTCGCCGACCTTGACCTTGGGCGACAGGGCAAAATCGCGCACGCGGTTGATCTGGTCGCTGCCGGCATGGCTCATCGCGCCCAGCATGGCGTTGCGCTCGACAGGATCGGTGGTTTTCGGAATGGCGGCCATCAGCTCGTCGATGACGGGTTTGCCCTTCTCCTCGACGGCAACGGACAGCACCGTGCGCAGCAGATCGGGATTGGCCGCATCCAGGTTCGGCAGACCGTCCTTGCCGAGTTTCAGTGCCGCTTCGCCCTGCTTGAGCAGCGCCTGACGCACTTCCGGCAACTTGTAATCGAGGCCCAGCGTGCTGGCCAGCGAGGAGCGCATGAACACGGCATCGGCCGGCTCGCCGGCGCGGCGCTGGTAGCCCAGCTTCTCCAGACGTGGCAGGTAGGCCTTCGCGACCGCCTTGCGGATGGCCGCTTTCTGCGCATCGGTGCGCGCTTCGTAACGATAGATCCAGCCCACCGTGCCCAGCGGCGCCAGGGCAATCTGGTTCACATCGGACGGAGCCAGTTCCTTCATGGCCGTCAGCACTTCACCGGCATTGAGGTCGCCGCGTTGGAAGCCGGCGCTGATCGAATCGGCATAGGCCAGCTGCTCACCGTCGCTGCGCTGCTTGATGACCTTGGCCAGCGCGGCACGATCGGACTTGGCCATTTCGAAGCGATAGTAACCGTCGCCATTGGCATTGGGCATGTACCACGCCGGGCACTGGCCGCCCTTGATCTTCATGACGCCGGACTTCTCGTTGAGCATCTGGCATTGCACGCCATTGGGGAAGCGCACGCACACCGGAATGCCCCACTGGCGGTCGAGGCTGCCCTCCGAACCCAGCGGCAGGTAGCGGCTTTGCGCAAGTTCCAGCGTCGCGCCGTCCTTGGGGTCGCAATCAAGCTTGGTCGACACCACCGGCACGCCGTTCTGGTTGAGGAAACTCTTGAACGCCTTCTTGAACGCTTCGCCCTTGCCGGCGGCGGTGGCGATGGCGCTGACCAGGTCGTCGGCGTCGGCATTGTCGAACTTGTGCGCCTGGATGTACGCGCGCATGCCCTTCTGGAACACGTCGGGGCCGACGAAGTTTTCGAACATGCCGAGCACCGCGGCGCCCTTCTGATAGGTGATGCCGTCGAACGCGGTCTGGATGTCGCCGTTGCCGGTGATCGGCTGGCGGATCATGCGCGCGGTGGCCAGACTGTCGCTGCGCATGGCGCCCTGCGCGGCGGAAATGCGCCCGAGGTGGGCGTGCCAATCCGGATGGATTTCGCCTTCCACCTTTTGCTGCATCCAGGTGGCGAAGGATTCGTTGAGCCAGATGTCGTTCCACCAGTCCATCGTGACGACATCACCCGTCCACTGGTGAGCCATCTCGTGCGCCTCGACGTTGAACACGCTGCGCACCTGGCCCGGGCTCGCGTCCGGCTTCAACTGCAACAGGAAATCGCGGTAGGTGATGAAACCGGCGTTTTCCATCGCGCCCGCCGAAAAGTCCGGCAGCGCGGCCAGATCCAGCTTGCCAAACGGATAACCGAAGCCGTAATAGGCTTCCTCGTGCTCGATGATGGCCGGCGCCATAGCCAACGCCCGCTTCAGCTCGTCGCCCTTGCCCTTGACGGCAATGCCACGCACCGGCACCGGCGTGGAACGCCATTTGTTGGCCGGGATGGTGGGGCCATCGACGATGTCCCACGGGCCGACGGCCCATGCATACAGATAGGTCGGCAGCGGCTTGGTGGTTTCGAAGGTGACGGTTTTCCAACCCTCGGCGGCAGGCTTGCTGCTGGCTTCGGCCGTGTTGGCGATGGCCTTGTCGGCGCCGGGAATCGTCAGCGACAGGGTCATCGGCGCCTTGAAGCCGGGCTCGTCGAAGCATGGGAACGCATAGCGTGCGCTGATCGGCTCCATCTGCGTCATCACGTAGGCGTTGCCCGAGGACACCACCTTATAATAGCCCTGCAAGGTCTTGTTGTAGGGCGCGGTGAAGTCCATCTTCAGGGTGAACGTCTGCGGCTTGAGCGTGGTGCCGAAATCGATCCGCGCCACGCCGGCCTTGCTCGCGGCCTTGGTCACGTCGCCGTTGTATTTGCCGGTGTAGGTCTTGCCGTCGGCGCCGGTGATGGTGACCGAGGAGACTTTCAGATCCTTGCCGTGCAACCACAGATAGTCGGAGGCTTTTTTCAGGTCGACCTTGATGGTGACCGTGCCGGAATAACCGGATTTTTCGGGATCGCTCTTGAGCGCAAGGTCGTACGACTGCGGCACCGCCCAGCTTGGCAAGCGCGTGAGCGGCGGCTGCGTGGCGGAAACCACAGTGGCAGTGCTTCCGGTCGTGGCGGGCGTTTCCGCCGCCTGCGAGGGATGTTGCGAGCAGGCGGCGCAGGCCAGAGCCAGCACGCCCACCATCGCGGTCTTGTATATCGTGTGCATCAAACTGCACTCCGGGCTGAGAAAGGAATCGGGTCAGTGCAACACGCTGCACGAGCGTATGGCAAGTGACGAAAGTACCACGGCAATCGGCATGGTCACACCATGTTCTCGGTTTCCTCGCCCCCAAAGTTCTCCGCCTCGGGCTTCGGCTCCCCTTGCGTAAGCGCTTGCAACCCGTTTCATCAGGAACGATGATGAATATCGTGATACGGATAGCCAACAGCTATCGAAGGTGCTTCCATGAACCTGCGTGACCTGCGCTACCTGGTAGCACTGGCCGAGCACCGGCACTTCGGTCATGCCGCCGAAGCCTGCTTTGTCAGCCAGCCGACCCTGTCCACCCAGATCCGCAAGCTGGAAGACGAACTGGGCGTCAAACTGATCGAGCGCACACCACGCAAGGCGCTGCTGACCGATGCGGGCCGCGACATTGCCGAACGCGCGCGCAGCGTACTCAACGAGATCGAGCAGATCCGCAGCGTGGCGCGTCGCTCCAGCGATCCGGAATCGGGCACGGTGCGGCTGGGCATCTTTCCAACCCTGGGGCCGTACCTGCTGCCACACGTGGTGCCCATGGTGCGCCAGCGTTTTCCGCGATTGGAACTGTTGCTGGTGGAAGAGAAGACCGAAGAGGTTCTGAGCCGCCTGCGCGAAGGCAAGCTGGATGCCTGCATCGTCGCGCTGCCTGTGCACGACGAGCAGCTGCACGCCGAGTTCCTGTTCGAGGAACCGTTTCTGCTGGCCGTGCCGCAGGGCCACCCGCTGGCGCACAAGAAATCCCTGCAGCTTGACGATCTCAGCCATCAGAACCTGTTGCTGCTGGAGGACGGCCACTGCCTGCGCGATCAGGCGCTGGAGGTATGCCATCTGGCCGGCGCCAGCGAAAAGAGCGGCTTCCGCGCCACCAGCCTGGAAACCTTGCGGCAGATGGTGGCCGCCGACGTGGGCATCACCTTGTTGCCGACGCTTGCCGTCAAACCACCCGTGGTGCAGGCGCCGAATGTGCATCTGGTGGAGTTTCGCGGTCACCCGCCGCACCGGCGCATTGCCATGTTGTGGCGCAAGAGTTCGGCCATGGCCGGCTTTCTGATGCAGCTGGCCGAGGTGTTCAAGCACTTGCCGCCGGAGCTGCTCGATGCGCACAGCGCCGCCTCCCGGACGCCGCCGGTCGAGTCGGCACGATCACCCCAGGCCTGAACCGAAAGCAACGAACCGCGTCAGGCTGAAT
>DASSBH010000155.1:0-4644 GCA_035698945.1 Oleiagrimonas sp. | reverse complement strand
CCCATGCGCGCAGCGTGCACAGCACCTGTGCGGCGAAAGCTTCGTGGATCTCGTAGAAATCGAAATCCTGCAGGGTCAGCCCGGCCTCGTCGAGCATGCGCGGCACGGCGATGGTCGGCGCCATCAGCAACCCTTCACCGTGCACGAAATCCACCGCCGCCACGCGCGCATGGGTGAGATAGGCGCGCACCGGCAGGCCGTGCTTTGCCGCCCACTTCTCGCTGGCCAGCAACACGCAGGCCGCGCCGTCGGAGAGCGCCGAGGAATTGCCCGCCGTCAGCGTGCCCTTGCCGGAGGTCTTGTCGAACGCCGGCTTCAGCGTCGCCAGTTTTTCCAGCGTGGTGTCGGCGCGCAGCACGTTGTCGCGCGCGACGTTGCGGAACGGCACCACCAGGTCGTCGAAAAAACCGGCCGCGTACGCCGCCGCCAGTTTCTGATGGCTGGCCAGCGCGAAACGATCCTGCTCCTCGCGGTCGATGTGCCACTGCCTGGCCATCAATTCGCAATGATCGCCCATGGACTTGCCGGTGCGCGGCTCGGCCACGCCCGGCACCGCCGGTTTCAGTTCGCCGAGCGAAAACCCCTTGGTCAGCGTCTTCAGACGCTGCGGCAGGGTTTTGGCGCGGCTGGCCGCGAGCAATCGCTCACGCAAACGCCGGCTGTAGGTGATCGGCACGTCGCTGGTGGTGTCGCTGCCGCCGGCGATGCCGGCCTCGATCTGGCCGGTGGCGATCTTGTTGGCGACGATGATGGCATTGTCCAGCGACGTGCCGCAGGCGCGCGCCGTGGTGATGCCCGGCGTGGTCGGCGCCAGGCCGGAACTCAGCAGCGCCTCGCGTGCCAGGTTCCAATCCGACACCTGCTTGATGACCGCGCCGAAAGCCACCTCGCCCAACTCCAGCCCGTGCAGGCCGAAACGCTCCACCAGCGCCCCCAGCACCTTCACCGACATGCCGAAATTGCCGACTTCGGCATAGGCCGTGTTGTGCCGGCAAAACGGGATGCGGGTGCCGCCGACGACCGCCACGCGTCTGGACTTGGTTTCCATGCTCGCTGACAACCTTTACAGGAATTTCGATAATGCGGCACCGCCGCTGAATACTCGGTTCACCCGAGGGACATCTTGAACCGTTCCGCGCACAGCTGCATGAAACGTATCCACGCACCTCAAGGCTAACGCGCTCCGCGCGGCGGGGAAAGGCGGAGTGATAAAATATCCGTCGTTTTGTCGCGGAAAGAATCATGCAGCCTGACGATCTGGTGAGTTGCCCCGGCGTGCTTGCGCTGGAACTGGCGCCAGGCGACGTGCCGACGCGCCTGTCGCTGGAACGCGATGAAGCCGACGTCCTGGCTGCCTTCATGGCCGACGACCTGCGCGGCCTGCTGCCCGGCATCGAACAGGGCCAATTGGCCGTGGTCGGCGCGCATTTCGACAGCACCGAATTGCTGCGCCCCGGTTTTCCAACCTACACCACGCTCGATGCCCTGGCCGCGCGCATGGAAGGCGGCGTGCTTGCCTTCGGCACGCATGACGGCCGCATGCCGGCCCAACCGCTGGCGCCCGAAGCCGCCCTCGCCGGGGGCGCGCTGCGACTGATCCCGTGGACGATCCTGGTCGATGCGCAACTGGCCGAAACCGTCGGGCCGGCCATGGAAGTCGAACTGGTCGGACGCGGCGAAGCCGGCGAGCGCACCGCCGACTACCTCATGCGCCAGCTCGGCATGCGCCTGGAACACGCACGCTATTTCAGCCGTCACGACCTGATGGCGTTGGTGTGCGTGCACTACGAACACGTCAACCTGGCGCCCCTGTGGGCGCTGATCGAAGCGGCATTGCTGAGCCCCGAGCGCACGGAACAGGCCTTGAGCGCACACGGCCTGGCCTGGCGACATGCCGACGGCCAGGCGCACGCGCAGACACCCGGCCAATGGTTGGCCAAACACGCGGAACCTGCCGGCGACGAGCGCATCCACACCCTGGCCGGCATCGTGTTCGAACTGCGCCAGTACGCCGCGCTGCTGTCGGCACACCACATACCGCTGGCCTTCGTCGACAGCCATTACGACGCCGACGGCGTTTTCGTGGTCGATACGCTGGCCAAAGCCGATCCCGCATTGGGCCAGGCACACCTTTATGCCCACGAAGCACCCGGCCTTGGCGTCATCGCCCTGACCGTGGCGCAAATGCACGACGGCCACGCAAACGTGCTCGCCAACGCCTGGCCCCTGTCGCCACAACTCGATGCCGCCTGCCGCTACCTGGCCGAGCACTTCAACTGCCCCGCCCAACCCGAACAGCGCGGCCGCGTGCAGCTGGGTCCCGCCGGCCAACTCGGCATCCCCGAGTAGGGCGGGCATTGCCCGCCGCAATGCGACAAAAATCCGGACACGAATCAACGCGGACAGACACCGATCAGAAAGCGTTTACCTGATTAACCTCAAAGCTCAGCTGCGCCCCCCTCTCCCGAGATGAAAAGACGAGGTTGATGGAGCGGCTGGATTTGGGAGTTGCGGCAAGAGCAAAACCATCCCCATCCCGGCCTTCCCCTTGAAGGGGAAGGAGACAAGCAGTAGCCCTCTCCTTCAAGCGAAGGGAGACACGCGGTAGCCCTTCCCTTCAAGGGGAGGGTTGGGTGGGGATGGTTTCCAAGCTCAAGAAAACCTGACTGACGAACAAGGCTGATCAAGAGCATTCATATCCGCGCTCACCCGCATCAAAAAAGCATCACGCGCGACCGGACTCCTCCACTTTCCCGCCATCCGCAGCCACCGTTGTCTGTTCTCTGACGTGTTCGTCATCAACCGCGAACAATTGCTCCAGATCAGCCAGCGCCTCGCGCGATGTCTGCAGCAGCGCCTTCTCGTCGTCGTAAACCAGATACTGCTGCTTGAGCACCTTTTCGTCATGCTGGCGAAAGCGATCCACATGCTCGGCCGCCAGCGCGGCATCCATGCCCAGTTCTTCCAGCACCTGACGCGTCATCTTCAAACTGGAATGAAAGGTTTCGCGCACCGGCTCGTCGACACCGAGATCCATCAACCGGAAAACATGCTGGCGGTTGCGCGCCCGCGCGATGATTTTCAGATGCGGATACTGGCGCTTGACCAGTCGCGCGGTGCGCACGTTGGCCTGCGGATCGTCGGTGGCCAGCACGAACACCTCGGCCTTGTCGGCCTGCGCCGCGCGCAACAATTCCGGTCGCGCCGGATCGCCGAAAAACAACGGCGCCGGCAGGAACCGCCGCACCCGTTCCACCTGCTCCACCGATGCTTCCAGCGCCACGTAGGGAATTCGCTGGGCACTCAGGATACGGCCCACGATCTGGCCGATGCGACCGAAGCCGGCAATGATGACGCGTGGCGGCGCAGTATCGATGGTGTCGAATTCGCGCCCGGCCTGCTTGGGTCGAACGTCCAGCAGTTTCGCCACCGCCAGCACCAACAAAGGCGTCGCCGCCATCGACAAGGTAATGGCCAACACCAGCACGTTGCGCTGTTCCGCCCCCAGCAAACGATTGCCCTGCGCCAGATTGAGCAGCACGAAAGCAAACTCGCCGCCACTGGCCAAAAGCGCCGCCAGACGCAACGCGTCGGCCCGTCCCAGCCGACCGGCCAGGCGTCCCAACGGCCACAGCAATATGCCCTTGAGCAGCATCAACCCCGCGGCCAGACCGACCACGAGCACCGGCTTGAGCAGCAGCAGACGCAAATCCACCGACATGCCCACGCTCACGAAAAACAGACCCAGCAGCAACCCCTTGAACGGCTCGATGTTCGATTCCAGCTCGTGGCGATATTCTGAATCGGCCAGCAGCACGCCGGCCAAAAACGCACCCAGCGTGACCGAAATGGCCGCCTCTTCCATCAACCAGGCCACGCCCATCACCACCAGCAAAGCCGTGGCCGTGGACACCTCCGGAATGCGTGCGCGCGCGACCACACGGAACAATGGGCGCAGCAGGTAACGACCGCCGATCACTACCGCCACGATCACGCCGGCCACACGCAACACGCCGAGCCATCCCGAGCCTTCCGAATGCACCGCATTGGCGGCCAGCAACGGCACCGCGGCAATCAGTGGGATCGCCGCCAGATCCTGAAACAGCAAAACGGCGAACGCCTGCCGTCCGTAGGCCGAACCGACCTCCTTGCGCTCGGCCAATATCTGCAACCCGAAGGCCGTGGACGACAAGGCCAGCGCACCACCGACGATGAGGGCAGGATGCAAAGGCAGGTCGAACAGCCAGTACGCCACCGCCATCATCGCGCCACCGCACACCAGCACTTGCGCCAGCCCGGCGCCGAACACCGCGCGACGCATCACCCACAAGCGCTGCGGCGACAACTCCAGGCCGATCACGAACAGCATCAGCACCACGCCGAATTCGGAAATCTGCGCGACTCGATCCGTATCGTGGATCAGCCCCAGCACCTGCGGCCCGATCACCACGCCAGCTATCAGATATCCCAATACAGCGCCCAGTTTCAGGCGCTTTGCCAGCGGCACCGCCAGTACCGTGGCCAGCAGAAAGACCACAGCCGATTGCAGGAAAACATGACTTTCCACAGGCACTCCAGCGAAGCCGCGACGGCGTGATTATTTCATGCATGCAACCACGCTGACGTTACCGCGTCATGTCAAAC
>DASSBH010000154.1:0-12253 GCA_035698945.1 Oleiagrimonas sp. | reverse complement strand
ATCGAGCAACGTCGCGTAGAGGCGCCCGCCGATGCCCTGCCCGGTTTGTTCCGGATCCAGGTAGACCGAAGTTTCGACACTGTGGCGATAGGCGCACCGGCTTTTCCAGCGCGAGGCGTATGCATAGCCGACGACGCCGTCCGACGTATCGGCGATCAGCCAGGGCAGCGATGCCCCGGTGGTTTCCGCGATGCGCGCCGCCATCGCTGGTGTGCTCACCGCTTCGGTCTCGAAGGTGGCGCAACTGCCGGCGACGTAGTGGTTGTAGATGCGTGCGACGGCCACGGCGTCGTCCGCCGTGGCCGCGCGAATGGCGATGTCGGAGAGCATCGCCGGCATCGGAGTTACAGGCCGTAGTACATCTGGAACTCCAGCGGGTGCGTGCTGGCGCGGTAGGCGGTCACTTCGGCCATCTTGACCTTGATGTAGGCGTCGATGACGTCGTCGTTGAACACGCCGCCGGCCTTGAGGAAGTCGCGATCCTTGTCCAGCGCTTCCAATGCCAGGTCGAGGCTGGAGCACACCTGCGGGATGTTGCGCTCTTCCTCGGGCGGCAGGTCGTAGAGATCCTTGTCGGCCGGTGCGCCGGGATCGATCTTGTTGGCGATGCCGTCCAGGCCCGCCATCATCAGCGCGGTGAAGGTGAGGTAGCCCGACTGCATCGGGTCGGGGAAGCGCAGTTCCACGCGCCGGCCCTTGGGGCTGGACACGTGCGGGATACGGCAGCTGGCCGAGCGGTTGCGGGCCGAGTAGGCCAGCATCACCGGCGCCTCGAAACCCGGCACCAGGCGCTTGTAGCTGTTGGTGGTGGAGTTGGTGAAGGCGTTGAGCGCGCGCGCGTGCTTGAAGATGCCGCCGATGTACCACAGCGCGGTCTGCGAGAGGCCGCCGTACTGATCGCCGGCGAACAGGTTCTCGCCGTTCTTGGCCAGCGACTGGTGCACGTGCATGCCGCTGCCGTTGTCGCCGACCACCGGCTTGGGCATGAAGGTGGCGGTCTTGCCGTGCGCGTGGGCGACGTTGCGGATGACGTACTTCATCGTCATCAGCTCGTCGGCCTTTTTCAGCAGCGTGTTGAAGCGCACGCCGATTTCGCACTGGCCGGCGTTGGCCACCTCGTGATGGTGCACCTCGACCACCTGGCCCAGCTCTTCCAGCACCTGGCACATCTCGGCGCGGATGTCGGCCAGCGAATCGCTGGGGCCGAGCGGCAGGTAGCCGCCCTTCACGCCGGGGCGATGGCCGTGGTTGCCTTCTGGATAATCGTTGCTGGAGCTCCAGGCCGCCTCGCTGGATTCGATTTCGTAGAACACGCGGCCCATGTCGTTGCGCCAGCGGATCGCGTCGAAGATGAAAAATTCGGGTTCGGGGCCGAAGAACGCGGTGTCGGCGATGCCGCTGGTCTTCAGGTAGGCCTCGCCGCGGCGGGCGATGGAACGCGGATCGCGGCCGTAGGCCTGCATGGTCGACGGTTCCAGCACGTCGCAGGTCATCACCAGCTGCTTGTGCGCGCTGAACGGGTCGATGAAGGCGGTGTCCGGATCCGGCAGCAGCACCATGTCCGACTCGTTGATGCCCTTCCAGCCGACGATGGACGAGCCGTCGAACATCTTGCCGTCCTCGAACAGGCTCTCGTCGACGCTGTGCGCGGGGTAGGTGAGGTGGTGCTGCTTGCCCAGCAGATCGGTGAAGCGCAGGTCGATGAAATCGATGTGTTCGTCTTCGATCAGCTTGAGTACGGAGTCGGCGGACATGGGTAAAGCCTCGGCGGTGGAAGGGAAAAGGGCAGCAAAGACTTAGCAGTTTACATGCCAGAACATAAATGCCTTTGGTTTCACATGCTTAACGTGATCGAGGCGGCTACCGACTCGGCAAAAACGCCATTATGGTGCATGTGTTGCCATGATTTGAACCATTTTGGTGCAATTGTGCCCATGCACCGGACATGCGCCGCGACGCCAGGCCATCCGATACACTCGCCGCTTCACGCCCGCCGGACGCACGCGCATGCACGACCTGATCCAGACCATCATCCTCGGCATCATCGAAGGCATCACGGAGTTCCTGCCGATCTCCTCGACCGGCCATCTGCTGATCGCCGAGCACTGGCTGGGGCAACGCTCGGATCTGTTCAACGTGGGCATCCAGGCCGGCGCCATTCTGGCTATCACGCTGATCTACTGGCGGCGCATCTTCGAGCTTTTGACCCGCTGGCGCGACCCGGCCAACCGCGATTATCTGCTGAAACTCGCGGTGGCCTTCCTGATCACCGCGGTACTCGGCCTGATCGCGGTGAAAATGGGCTTTGAACTGCCCACCGAGGTGACGCCGGTGGCCTGGGCCTTGATCATCGGCGGCATCTGGATGATCGGTGCCGAACAGCTCGCCGCGCGTCAGCCGGATCGACGCGAAGTGACCTGGACGGTGGCCATCCTGGTCGGCATCGCGCAGATGATCGCCGGCATTTTCCCCGGCACCTCGCGCTCGGCCTCGACCATCTTTGCGGCCATGCTGTTCGGCACCTCCAACCGTGCGGCGGCCACGGAATTCGCGTTCCTGGTCGGCATCCCGACCATGTACGCCGCCACCGGTTACGAGCTGCTGAAAGTGCTCCACGGTGGCCACGCCATCCACGAGAACTGGGCGGCGCTGGGCGTGGGTTTCGTGGTGTCGCTCATCACCGCCTTCATCGCGGTCAAGTGGCTGCTCGGTTACATCCGCACGCACACCTTCACGCCGTTCGCGATCTACCGCATCGTGCTGGGCGTGGCGTTGCTGCTGCTGATTCCCGCCGGCGCATAGGCGCGATCCGAAAACGGGACGCGTAGGGCGGGCACTGCCCGCCATGGAAGGCGCATTCTTGCGCGCGCACTTTCTGATTTTTGACATGGATTCACGCGAATGAGCACGGATGGAGTGAAGAAACGCTTGATCCGTGTCTATCTGCGTTGATCCGTGTCCAGGCTTTTGCTGCGTTGTGGCTTGCGCGTGCATGTTCGGCGGGCAGTGCCCGCCCTACCGGCCTACCGTGCGACGATCTGCGCGAACCATCGCCAGCCGGGCAGGTGCTCGGTGGCAAGCTTTACGCAGGTCAGCATCGGCACCGCCAGCAGTGCGCCGGGGATGCCCCACATCCAGCCCCAGATCAGCAGCCAGATCAGGATCGCCACCGGCGACAGGCGCATGCTCTGGCCCATGATCAGCGGCGTGATGAAATTGCCCTCGGTGAAACTCAGGCAGGCAAAACCCAGGGCCGGTATCAGGCCGTGCCAGGGATTCGAAAACTGCAGCAGGCCCACCACGGCCAGCAGCAGCGTGGTGGTGATGCCGCCGACGTAGGGGATGAAGTTGAACAGCGTCGCCAGGCTGCCCCACAAAAGCGGGTCGGGCACGCCCAGCCACCACAGCCAGGCGGCCGTCAGCAGCCCCAGGGAAACATTGATCGAGGTCGCGGTGAGCAGGTAGCGCGACACCTGTGTCTGGATGTCCCGCACCAGGGTGACGTTGATGCGCTTGTTGCGAAAGGTGGGCGATATCTCGACCAGCCGTCGCAACAGACTGTCGCCGTAGATCAGAAAAAAGAACACCAGCAATATCACCGTCAGCACGTAGGCCAGCACGCGCGGCGTCATCTGCAGCAGATCCCAGGCGGTGAACACGGCGGCGTGCGCCGACTGGCCGCTGCGGTGCGCGGCATGCGTGCTGCCCACCAGCGACTGCGTGGCTTGCGTGGCCGCATTGATGCGTTCGGTCACCGGCTTGAGCTTGGGCGCCACGTGGCGCAATGCACTCGGCGCGCGTTGCAGCCAGGTTGCGGCCGGTTGCGCCAGCAGGGTGACGCCGGCGCCGATGCACCCCGTCAGCGCCAGCATCAGCACCAGTGACGTGAGTGCGCGCGGCACATGCCAGCGGGCAGCAGTCGCCACCAGTGGATTGAGACCCAACCCGATGAAAGCCGCCAGCACCAGCGGAATGACCAGACTGTGCGCCAGCGCCAGCGTGTACAGCACCGCCAGCACCAGCAGGGCATTGAGCACCACGCGCACGCCCAGCAGGTGCCGGGTGAAACGGCGCAAACGGATCGAACCGACGGCCACCCGCGACATCTTGGCGTGGCGGTCGCGATCGGCAACCGGCGGTGGCAGGTTCACGGGCCCCGGACGGACACGAGCAGAAAGCCCAGCAGCCGGCGCAAGTTCGGATCCGACCAGAGCTGCGCCAGATCCTTGCCGTGCGAGGACATGACCATCCCGGCCAGCACGCCGCTGCCCGCGGCGACGCCCACGGTCATCAGCGGATGTGCGTCCACCCGGCTGTACAACCGGGCCGCGCTGTCGACCGATTGCCGACGTGCCTGCGCCACGCGTTCCCGCGCCGCGCGTACTTCAGTCAAGCGATGATGCAGTTTCATGATCCTTCGTCTCCGCGGAAACATGCGGGTTCCGTTTTTTTGCCAGGGCCAGGCCGTGCGCCAGCGCCCCCCAATGGGCACGGGTTTCCGGCAGTGTCATCCAGTGCAGGCAACGGCGCAGCAGCAGGATCGAACCAAGCAGGCACAGCGCCAGAATCCCGCTCATGATCGCCAGGGCCCAGATCCACGAGCCGAGTCCGTATGCCAGCAGCAGGCAACCCAGTGCCAGCAGCGCCAGCCCCAACGCGGCGGCGAAAAGCCCGCCCACCAGCAAGGCCAGCAAAGCCGTCGTGGCCGCGCTGCGCGCCAGATGCCATTCGGCGCCCAGCAGCTGCCATTGCGCCTGCGCCAACTCCTGTACGGCCGCAGCCGCTTCCTTGAGTTCGCGCAACCAGCGCGGCATGACCTGCTCGTCGTCGCGGCGATCCGATCCCTGCGTGTTATCTCCAGACACGCGCAGATTCTCAAGGGCGCATCAGACGACCGATCAGCCAGCCAGCCGCCACAGCCATCACCACCGACTGCGTCGGTTTTTCGCGCACGTAATCACTCATCTTGTCGACCCAATCGCCGGCATGTGCCATGACGTCGTCCAGCGACTCGCGTCCGCGCTCGGCTGCCCGCGCGGCACGCTCCGCCGCATGTTCGGCGGCCTCGGCCACCTTGTCCGTGCCGCGGTGCATGCCGTCTTCCACCTTGTCGGCGGTGCGATCCAGCGTGTCGTGCGCCTGATCGACCGCCCTGGAGGTGGCTTCCTTGAATTTTTCGGCACGCTCGTCAATACGATCGGATGTGCTTTTTTTCGGGTTTTCGGGAGGATTGCTGACCATGGCTGTACCTATCTTGCGGAAGCGGGTGTGGCGTGAAGATCCATCGGCGCACCGTCACATGCGCCGCCGACCCGTAAACAGCGACACGATGAACAAAATCAGAAAGATGACAAACAGGATCTTGGCGATGAAAGCCGCTGTTCCGGCAATGACACCGAACCCGAGGATGCCGGCAATAATGGCTACGATCAGAAAACCGATGGCGTAAGACAGCATGTTGCCTCTCCTTGTTTTGTGTCGAAGGAAGGCAGCCGGCACGAACGGATTCGAACCGGCTACGCTGTCATTGATGCCATGGCGGGTTGAAGTCCAGGCTGAATGCGTCGAATCGGCACGCTTTTGCGATCGGGAGCGTTCATGTTGGTGTATTGCCCCTGAAACGCGAGGTTTCCCGCAGCTGGGTGATCTCTACATGGGGCATGCAAATCAGTGGACACGGATCAACGCGGATGAACACGGATCAAGATTTTTTTATCCGTGTCTATCCGCGTTGATCCGTGTCAAAAATCCGTTCCAGACCGACTCCATGTCGGCACACACCGTCACCCCCGCTCTTTCGCCTGCGGGTAGATCGCGTAGGTGCCGACCCACTCGGCGCTGGCCAGCACGTGGCCTTCCATCGCCCGGCGCACGTCGTCCAGTCCGAATGGGCCGGTCAGGTTGAGCGTGGCCACGTCCAGCGCATGGATGCGGAAATGGTAGTGATGGATCAGGCTGTCGTTCCACGGCGGGCAGGGGCCGTCGTAGCCGAAATACTCGCCGCGCATGTCGTCGTCGCCGGCAAACCAGCTGGTGTAATCGTTGAGCCCCTGGTGGCAGCCGGGCGGCCCGACCGGGTCGGACTTGCCGTGTGCGACGATGCCGTCGCTGCAACTGCCCGCGGCCAGCTCGCCGCACTCGGGCGGGATGTCCACCATCAGCCAGTGCGTGAACTGCACGCGCGGCAAGTCGAGCGGCACCGTGCGGTCTTTCTGGTTCACGTCATCGGGCTTGCTCGGCGCGTCCGGATCCACGCACGTCAACACGAACGAGCGCGTGCCCTCGGGAATGTCGTGCCAGGCAAGATGCGGATTGCGGTTGTCCGACAGCGCCACCGGATCGTCGTGCTTGCCGAACGCGAATTCGGTGGGGATGGGTGCGCCATTGGCGAAGCTGTCGCTGCGTAGTTGCATGAAATTCTCCTTCGGAAACGGGAATCGGAACGTAAACCATCATTTCGTCATTCCGGCGAAAGCCGGAATCCATTTTTCGGTCTTGTCGCAAGTACCCAATGGATTACAGCAAGTAGGGCGGGCACTGCCCGCCAAGCACTCCAGCGCAAGCGGGATCTCCCATGGCGGGCAGTGCCCGCCCTACTTGCCACGGGAGCCGGAAATGGTCGGCGCAGCTAATCTTTCGGAGCCTTGTAGGTGACGCGGTAGATGGCGCCAGCCTGATCGTCGCTGACCAGCAGACTGCCGTCAGGCATGGGCTGCACATCCACCGGACGCCCCCAGGACTGCTGGCCCTGCAGAAAACCGGTGATGAAAGGCTTGTGGCTCACTACCTTGTCGCCTTTCACGCGCACCACCATGACACGATAACCAACCTTGCTTGAACGGTTCCATGAGCCGTGTTCGGCGATGAAGATCGCGCCGCGATAGCGCACCGGAAACATCGAGCCTGTGTAGAAGCGCATGCCCAGCGAAGCCACGTGCGCGCCCAGTTTCAGCGCCGGCGGCGCATAGTCGCTGCATGAATGCCCCTTGCCGTATTTCGGATCGGGGATGTCGCCGGCGTGGCAGTACGGATAGCCGAAGTTTTCGCCGGCATGGTCGATACGGTTGAGCTCGTCGCTGGGCTGGTTGTCGCCGAGCATGTCGCGCCCGTTCTCGGTGAACCACAGTTTGCCGCTACCGGGCTGCCAGTCGAAACCGACTGTGTTGCGGATGCCAGTGGCGACGGTCTGCCAATCGCTGCCGTCGGCTTTCATGCTGAGCAGGCTGGCGAAAGGCGGCGGCGGTTCGCAGATGTTGCACGGCGCGCCCACCGGCACGTACAGCCGTCCATCCGGGCCGAAGGCGATGAAGCGCCAGCCATGCTGGTGCCTGGACGGCAGCTTGTCGGTCACCACTTCGGGCTTGGGCGGGTCGTCCAGATGCTTCTCGATATCGCGCAGCACCAGGATGCGGCTGACCGCCGAGATATACAGGTCGCCGTCGTGAAACGCCACGCCCACCGGCATGTCCAGATCGCTGGCGACTACACGCACCTTGTCGGCGCGTCCATCGTGATTGCCGTCGGTGAGCGCATACACCTTGCCCGCCGACATCGATCCCACGAATACTGTGCCTTTCGCGCCCACCGTCAACTCGCGCGCCGAAGGCACCTGGTCCGAATAGACGGCCACATGAAAACCGGACGGCAATGTCAGGCGCGACACCGGTGGCGTGGCAGCGCACGCCGCGGCGGACAGGAGGGCAAGCGTTGCAAGCAGCACGAGACGCATGGCGGTACTCCGTCGACCCGGGATGTCCAGATTACTCTGGACGATGGTGGCTTGCAGGCGGTATCACGATCCACGTTTACCGTAACCCCACCACCGTTCGTGGTGATACTTCGACAGGCTCAGCACAGGGTACGCTTCACGCATCGAACCATGAACGGCGCGGGAAACCATGGGGATTGCCCTTCGATACCTCAGGGCGAACGGTTTTTGGTGCCAGCCTTTTCCTTCTTCCCTCGGGAGAAGGTGGCGCGAAGCGTCGGATGAGGGTCCGGTGCGTGCGTAATGATGGCAATGGCCGAGCTTTCACCCATCACGCAAGGGCCGAACCCTCACCTGCCCCTGCGGGGCACCCTCTCCCGGCGGGAGAGGGGAATGGCGCGTCAACAAAATCCACGGCAAGCCTTGGCCCGCCCAGTCGTCAGGGCGCCAGCGCATTGAACCGCGCGGCAATGTAATCGTCGGTAAAGCTGTGAAAATGCCAATCCCTCAGAAAGCCGCAATGCCCGCCATGCTCGGCGATGTCCAGCTCTACCGTGGACGACAGGATCAGCTCCTCGAAATCGGAAACGGGAATCACCGGATCGTTGCGCGCGGTGAGGATGGTCGTCGGCACCTGCATGCTCGCCATGCGGTCGCCGGCCACCGAATAGCCGTCCAGATACTTGTCCAGCGTGCCGTAGTCGGTGCGCCGTTCGATCAGTGTGCGCGTGAGTTCGCGCAAGCCCTGGTGCAATTCGCGCGGCTTGAAGAAAAGCTCCTCGGGAAACAGGCGCTGCTTGCGCTTGAGCGACTGCCGCCACTTGTGCATGAAATACCAGTGGTAGACCCACGGCGCATGCTCCAGCGAAAACAGTCCCGCGCCCGGGTCGACCACCGGGCACACCGCCAGCACGTGATCCAGCGTCAGCCCCGCCGCGGGTGCGGCCAGCGCCACGCGCAAGGCGAAATTGCCGCCCAGCGAAAACCCGGCCAGTACCTGCGGCGTGCCGGGCCGGTGCCAGCGTTTCCCGATCTCCAGCGTGGCCGCCACCACCTCGTCGAGCATGCACGAGTGAAACAGCTCGGTGTTGAGATGGTGCGAATCGCCGTGATCACGAAAGTTGAGGCGAAACACGTCCCAGCCGTCGGCCAGCAGTCGGCTGCCGATCTGCACCACGTAACTGGAATCGGTACTGCCCTCCCAGCCGTGGTAAAGAATCGCCAGGCCACGCGCCGTATCGCGCGTGCGCTGCGGCGTGAACAAACCGGAAAGGCGTACCCCGCCATCCACCTCCAGCAAGACCGGTTCGGCGCCAATCGCCAATGAGCGGCGCAAGTTGCGCTGGGCCGTGCGCCGAAAACTGCTGGACGAAAGCATGGTCTGCACGTGGCCGTTGGCAAGCAGGCCATGCGGCGCGAAATCCTTGCCCAGCGGCAGAGACCGGGTCGTGCCTGCCGTGTCCATGAAAGCCGACGAACTCATGAGGGTATGTCCGTGTCTCCGTTCAAAGCCCGTTCTATGCGCGCGCGCGCCTGTTCGGCCATGCGCCGCCGGCCATCGCTGCTGGGCGGCACCACCGGCAGAAAATGCACCTCCGCATCGCAGGCCGGCTCGCCCAGAATGCGCACGATGTTGGCCGCAAAACTCTCGCCCTGACGAAACGCCACATCCAGCCAGCGCTGACCATGCCGGGTATAGCGCAAGGCCACCGGCTGCACCGGCACTTCGGCATCCAGCGCCGCCTGGAAAATGCGCGCATGGAACACCCGCAGTTCGCCATTGTGGCTGGTACCGCCCTCGGGAAACACCGCCACCGAACGCCCGGCGCGCATGCGCTCGACCATGACCTGCATCACCGCGCTCAGCGAATGGTTGGAGCCGCGCTTGTGGAAAATCGTGCCGCCGCACGCCGCCAGCCAGCCCACCACCGGCCAGCGCGCAATTTCCGCCTTGGCCACAAAACTCGCCGCGCGCTGGCTGTGCACCAGCTCGATGTCCAGCCAGGTCACGTGGTTGCACACGAACATGGCGGCATCCGGCAGCGGTTGCCCCACCTGTCGCGTACGAAAACCGAAAATGCGCATCAGCCCTTTCGACCACCAGCGCGTCAACCGATGCGCCAAGGGTTCATGTCCGTCACGCGCCACCGCCTCCCGCCTCGGGCCGACGATCAGCACGCACATGAGCAGACCCAGCAGAAAATGCACGAACAGCAGCGGAATCCGGTACAGATAACGTACAGGCCGCCACCAGTCGCGGTGGCGGGTACGAGGGGCAGGGGAAGTGTTCATCAGCAGGCAAGGTTAAACGAGGGCGGGGCTGTTTCGCCAGCATGGCGTTCCAGAAAATGGCTCACGTCGCTTCAGGCAGGCTGCCGGACATGGGACATCTGCATCCGGTGAACCTGCTTCACAAGAACAACGGCGATGATGATGGAGGTCACACTGAGAACGCTTGATATCGCCATGAACACCGAGGCTATGCGCAGGTCGTCAATGTCATGTGCCGCCGACGCAACCATGTAGACAACATAGCCAAAGAGGCCGGACAAAAGATAGAAAAGCCACCACCACGGCAACACGCTTCCTCTCCTGGCGGCTTCCCATGCATCGGGAGCCTTGCTCGCTTTCCATATTTCCTTCATTGCCTGGTAGGGATACCACCAGTTCAATATGGGAATGAAGTAATACCCAACGGCCCATCCCGGCGTAAAAGTCATGTCCTTCGCGCCAAGCGCCCGCGTGTTGGAAGCTGCACGATATATCCACATGGCAAACAGGACGATGGTTGCCAGCATGATGCCGACCCGGATCCCGGCTATCCACATCTGCCTGGTGTTGGTGGCGACCGCTGCCGCCGTCGCCGCGGCCACGGACGCGTAAGTGCCCGTCTTGATATCTTCAAGAAGACGGTACAGCAGTACATCCGACAGCGCAGACAGGGCACCCATGACGATGGATGAGTACAGAAAGTATTCAAGCCACCGCGTCAACCTTTCGGGATTTCTGAAGGATGCCAGCATCTGCGCCGAAGACGCTTGCCGGGGCATCGGCTGCGCGGCCTGTCCCTCGCCAACAGACGCACCGCAAGCCGGACAAATGCTCTGACCCGATTCCCATTGCGCACCGCATTTCGAACAGACCATGTTCCATTGCCCCTTTCTTCCTGATATCAAGCCATGGAGTGTAGCGACACGCGGTTCATTCGCACAGGTGCCGAAACGGCGCACCGCCATGGCCAGGCGTGCCGTCTGGCGGCGCTTGCGATGACCTCAAACGGATTATATAATAACTAGACTGCTCGTCCCTTTGAACCAGCTCGCGCGTTTTCGCGCTGGAGCGTGACCGTTTGCACAACGCCCTTTGCGGCTCGACGTTTTCGTCAGGCATGACACGTCGCCGCATGCTGCTGGGCTCCCCAACCTGAACCTTGTTTCCAGACACGACCCGTCCCTCGCGACAGGCGGATCCGCATGCGATGCCGTGTGTGGAAGCGAGGGTTCATCTCACCCTTCGAATGGCCATGGCCCGCCGCGGGCATGGCGCTTCAGTGGCAATTGGATCGCCCCGCCACCGCTGTGTGGTGTTCGTATCCGATCACTTCGATGATCGTCTTGTCCCGTTTTCCATGCGTCCCGCAGGTATTCCCGCTTCATGAAATCCGTTTTGCTTTCGTCCATTTTCGCCCTTGCCCTTTTCGTTTCCACCGCCGTGTTGGCCGCGACACCGTCGCTGCCGGTGGGCATGATCGCCGTGCCTCTGGCGGCCATCACCAACGACCGCGACACCAGCATCAGCAAGATCGAATTGATGCTGGACGACCAGGCCATCGTTCGCGGCATCTACATCGAAACCCGCGCCAGCGCGCAGGCCGACCCGGCCCGGTCCAAGGGCCAGGTGTACTGGCTCGACAGCATTGAAAGCCGCAAAGGCGTGGTGCTCGGCCAGGGCCAGGGCGTGAAGGCGATTCTGCTGCGCGGCCAGATCGGCACCGGCAACGGCTCGCTGGTCATCAAGTACCTGACCAACGGCATCTTCCGCCATTACGACGAATGCCAGATCAACCTCCAGCGACTCGGCCCGGGGCAGTGGCGTCTGGTCAACGCCTACGACGGCCATCCCGTCAAACACATCCAGGTCAAGACCTGGGCGCTGGGCATCTCGACCCTGGTCAACGTCTGCCCCGTCGACGCGGCCTGACGGCACCGCGCGAGCGCAGGAGCGTGTCAACCACGTCACGTGCGCTCTGCTTTGCCCTGGCGCCGATGGCGGGGGCAAACTCCAACGCACCCATACCGCGCCTGCCGGTATAGCAAAGCCGCTCGGCGACGTTGAAGGATTCCGATTGCCGCCCCTGCGATGCCAGCCAGTTGCGTGAAGCTTCAATAATAAGGCCGCGGCTGAGAGCCGCGGAAAACGCAGCGACTACACCGCGGCCCTTCGCCGGTGGGCTGGCTTCAATAAGGCCGCGGCTGAGAGCCGCGGAAAACCAGCGAGGCATTTCGCGCCCATGGCATCCCATTGGAAGCTTCAATAAGGCCGCGG
>DASSBH010000153.1:0-3038 GCA_035698945.1 Oleiagrimonas sp. | reverse complement strand
GTCGAGCTTCGTGGCGCGGGCCACGGTGGCGGGGTGACATCCATCCCTGTCTGTGTCGGTGTAGGTGTAGGAGCGAGCCTGCTCGCGATTGTTGAAGTTTGCGATAAATCCCGGCAATCGCGAGCAGGCTCGCTCCTACATCCTGCGCCTTAGGGATCAAGGCGGCCAGCTCGTAGTTGATTGGCGCTACAGTGTGCGTTTGTTCCCTTGTCGGATCTGCGGATGAACAAGCCATCCATCACCATCGTCGGCGCCGGTCTGGTCGGCTCGTTGCTGGCGACTTTGCTGGCACAACGCGGCCATACAGTTGAATTGTTCGAAAAGCGCCCCGACCCGCGCAAGGCCGGCTTCATCGGCGGGCGTTCGATCAACCTGGCATTGTCCGAACGCGGCATATGTGCCCTGCGCATGGCCGGGCTGGAGCGCGCAGTGCTCGACGAAGCGGTGATGATGCGCGGACGCATGGTGCATGACCGCGATGGCGGTACCAACATGCAGCGCTACGGCATCGACGACAGCGAGGTCAACCAGTCGGTGTCGCGCGGCGGGCTCAACATGCTGCTGCTGGACGCCGCCGCGAAAGCCGGCGTGACCATGCATTTCGAACAGGCGCTGACCGGCGCCGACTTCGACCATCACGTGTTGACCTTTGCCGATGCCGACGGCGCGCAACACACCGTCGAGGCAAAGGTCGTGATCGGCGCCGATGGCGCGGGGTCGGCATTGCGCGCGGCCATGAACCGCCATGTCCCGCTGGGCGAGCGCGTGGAACCACTGGATCATGGCTACAAGGAACTGGAGATTCCGCCCCTGGCGCAGCTCCCACCCGAACTGCGCGCCCACCACGATGCCGGCGAACGCTTCGCCATCGCGCCGGACGCCCTGCACATCTGGCCGCGCGGCAACTGCATGTGCATTGCCCTGCCCAATGCCGAGGGCAGTTTCACCGTCACCCTTTTTCTGCCTCGCGATGGCAAACACCCAAGCTTCGCCAGCGTACCCGACGCCGCTGCCGCGCGGCCCTATTTCGAGACCGACTTCGCTGATGCGCTGGCCTGCATGCCCGATTTCGATGCCGACTACGATGCGCACCCGGTCGGCTCGCTGGCCACGCTTTATCTCGATCGCTGGCATCTCGACGGCCAGGCTCTGCTGGTGGGCGACGCGGCCCATGCCATCGTGCCGTTCCACGGCCAGGGCATGAACGCGGGTTTCGAGGACGCGGCGATCCTGGCGCCACTGCTGACCGAAAGCAGCGATCTGGCGGAAGCCTTCGAGCACTTCCAGCAACAACGCAAACCCGATGCCGACGCCATCGCCGCGATGGCGCTGGAAAATTATGTGGAAATGCGCGATTCGGTGGTTGATCCCGACTATCTGCGCAAGCGCCGGCTGGGCGCGCAACTGGCCGAGCGCGCGCCGCGACATTTCATGCCGCGCTATCGCATGGTCACCTTCACGCATTTGCCCTATGCCTATTGCCTGGAACGCGGTCGCGCGCAGGACATGCTGCTGACCCAGTTGCTGCATGGCCACGAACAGGCGGACAGCGTGGACATCGACGCCGCCATCGCCACGCTGAAGGCCACCCTGCCGCCACTGCCCGCCTGACCACGCATGCCGACATCCCGCGACGAGCTGACGGCACTTTACGAACGCACGCAATATCGCGTGCGCCTGGCGCGTGGCGGCCATGCCGTGATCCGCATCCACCGACCCTTGCCGTCGGCCCTGCGAACGCTGTTGCCCAATCCGAATGCCACCTGGGTCTTCATCACCGCCTGGAATCCACACTCGCAACATCAACCCGCCAACATCAATCGCATGCGCCAGCGCCAGCTGCTGGCTCGGCTGCGTCAACTGGAGCCTGTGCCACGCATTACTGTCGGCGTGGGCGTCGCCGAGGGAGGACAGTGGCGCGAAGCCAGCCTGTTCGTCGCCGGCATCACCATGACGTCGGTGGATGCCTTGATGCGCGAGTTTCAACAACACGCCGTTGTTTGCGGTCGCGGCCACGAACGCGCCGAACTGCGCTTCAACTCGTAAGGCGGGCACTGCCCGCCATGGAAGGTTCGTACACGTACACGACGGGCAATGCCCGCTCTGCAGTCTCGGCCAGGCGAGGTGATCTTCGACCCACCGCATCAGGATTCGAGAGCCGCAGCGGCATCCATCCGCACGCCATGCGTAGGGCGGGCATTGCTCGCCATGGGTGGTTCGTATGCGATGCGGGATTCGGGTTGAGCATGGACACGGCGCGCCGCGGCAGGGACAATCGCCGGTTCATGATGTCCACTGTCCTGTCCGACACATCCGCCCAGCTCGACCGCCCGTTGCTGCTTGAAGGCCGCGGCGTGGCCTTCATGCGCCGCGACGAACCGGTTTTCGGCCCGCTCGATTTCGCCCTGCACGCGGGTGAGGTCGTACTGGTGGAGGGTGACAACGGCAGCGGCAAGACCACCCTGCTGCGTCTGCTGGCCGGCACGCTGCGCCATGGCGACGGCGAGATCCGGCTGCATGGCGAAGCACTGACGCACATGCATGCCGCCGGCGAAATCGTGTTTCTTGGTCACCATCTGGGTTTGAAGCACGACCTGTCGCCACTGGAAAACCTGCGCGTGGCCGAAGGCCTGTATGGCCGCCGTCGGGGCGCCTCGCCGATCACGGTGCTGACCAGCGTGGGCCTGGCCGGCTACGAAAACGAGCCCGTGCGCCGCCTGTCCGCTGGACAGAAAAAGCGCGCCGCCCTGGCCCGTTTGCTGTTGACCCCCGCCTCCATCTGGCTGCTGGACGAGCCGTACGCGAATCTCGATCGCGAGGGCATCGCCCTGGTCAATCGCCTGCTCGAGCGCCACACGCTGGAAGGTGGCGCGGCCATGGTTACCAGTCACGGGGCGGTGACCTACCTCAACGGCGAGCCGCGCCGAATCCGGTTGTCGGCATGAAGATCGTTCGCATGTCTTCATGCCCTTTTCCTGTGCTTTCGCACAGGGTTTCGCACCCCTGCGGGGCACGAGTTCATTTTCTTTGCTTGCCCA
>DASSBH010000152.1:0-10566 GCA_035698945.1 Oleiagrimonas sp. | reverse complement strand
ACCAGCGGCAGGATGCCGAAGTTGGCCAGGTTCTGCCGGTGAATGCGCGCGAAGCTTTTGACCAGCACCACGAGCACACCCAGGTAGCGTGGCGCCAGCGCGGCGTGTTCGCGGCTGGAACCCTGGCCGTAGTTGCTGCCGCCGACGACCACGTGGCCGTCTTCCTTCAGTTTCATCGCGCGGTCGTAGTAGCTCTCGTCGACCTGGTTGAAGACGAACCTGCTGATTTCGGGAATGTTGCTGCGGAAGGGCAGCACGCGTGCGCCGGCGGGCATGATCTCGTCGGTGGAAATATCGTCGCCGACCTTGATCGACACCGGACCGGTGAAATCGTCGGGCAACGGATCGCTCTCGGGCAGGGGCTTGATATTGGGACCTTTGACCAGCTCCACCTTGCTGCCGTCCTCGGGTGGTTTGCTGAGCGTGGCATGGTTGGTGATCGGGTGTTCCGGCGGCGTGAACTCCGGGTAGTCGAAATCGAGCGTGCGCGGGTCGGTGATCTTGCCGGTCAGCGCCGCGGCGGTGGCGGTTTCCGGGCTGCACAGGTACACGCTGTCTTCCTTGGTGCCGGAGCGGCCGGGAAAGTTGCGCGGCACGGTGCGCAGGCTGATGCGTCCGCTGGCCGGGGCCTGACCCATGCCGATGCAGCCGTTGCAGCCGGCCTGATGCAATCGCGCGCCGGCGTGCAGCAGCTTGCCGATCAAACCCATGGCGACGAGGTTTTCCAGGATCTCGCGCGAGGTCGGGTTCACGTCGAACGACACCGAATCGTGCGTGTGTCTGCCGTCGACCATCAACGCGGCGATGCCGAAATCGCGCAGGCCGGGATTGGCCGAGGAACCGATGTAGCACTGGTACACGGGCAGGCCCGCCACCTCGCTGACCGGCACCACGTTGCCGGGGCTGCTGGGCTTGGCGATCAACGGTTCCAATGTCGACAAGTCGATCTCGTCGTGCTCGTCGTAATCGGCATCCGCGTCGGCGACCAATTCGGTGAAGTCGTCCTCGCGGCCTTCGTCGCGCAGGAAGCGGCGCACGGCATCGTCGGACGGGAACACCGTGGTGGTCGCGCCGAGCTCCGCGCCCATGTTGGCGATGACGTGGCGATCCATGGCGCTCAGGTGTTCGAGCCCGGGGCCGTAATACTCGATGATTTTTCCCATGCCGCCGTCCACGCCATGCCGGCGCAGCATTTCCAGGATCACGTCCTTGGCGCTGACCCATGGTGACAATGTGCCGGTCAGTTTCACGCCCATGATTTTCGGCATGCGCGTGTAAAACGGTTCGCCGGCCATCGCCAGCGCCACTTCCAGGCCACCGGCGCCGATCGCCAGCATGCCGAGCGAGCCGGCTGCCGGCGTGTGGCTGTCCGAGCCGACCATCGTCTTGCCCGGCTTGCCGAAGTTCTGCATGTGCACGGGATGGCTGACGCCGTTGCCGGGGCGGCTGAACCACACGCCGAACCGTTCGCAGGCGCTGCGCAGGAACAGGTGGTCGTCGGGATTCTTGTAGTCGGTCTGCAGCAGGTTGTGGTCGATGTATTGCGCCGACACTTCGGTCTTGACGCGGTCGATGCCCATCGCTTCCAGCTCCAGCATCACCAGCGTGCCGGTGGCATCCTGGGTGAGCGTCTGGTCGATCCGGAGGGCGATTTCCCCGCCGGGCTCCATCGAACCTTCGAGCAGGTGCGACTGGATCAGCTTGCGGGCGACGTTGTCGGCAGCCATGGCGTTCTCCTTTGCGGTGCAGAGGGATCGTCCGCCCACCATACGCCCGCAGTGGAGGGCGTGGATGACGAGCAGCCAAATGGCGCGGCTTTTGTTGCCCGTCCGCCTCGGCGATACTGGCTGGATGACTGACCATGACGACGTGGCCGAACTGCTCGGCGCCGAGGGACCGTTTGCGCGCGAGGTACCCGGTTTCGCGCCGCGCCAGGCGCAACAGGAGATGGCGCGCGCGGTGGCCGACGCCATTACCGGGCGCGACACGTTGGTCGCCGAGGCCGGCACCGGTACCGGCAAGACCTTCGCCTATCTGGTGCCCGCCTTGTTGTCCGGCAAGCGCGTGCTCGTGTCCACCGGCACCAAGACCCTGCAGGATCAGTTGTTCTTCCGCGACCTGCCACGTGTGCGTTCGGTGCTGGATAGCCGGCTCAAGACGAGCCTGCTCAAAGGGCGCGCCAACTACCTGTGCCTGCATCGCCTCGACCAGGCCGTGCACGATGGCGAATTCAAGCAGCGCGAACAGGTGACGCAACTGGCGGCGATCCGAGCCTGGTCGGCGCGCACGCGACGCGGCGACCGCATGGAGCTGGCCGAAGTACCCGAGGACGCGCCGATCTGGGCGCGGGTCACGTCTACGCCGGAGAACTGTCTCGGCAGCGGTTGTCCGTTCTACGACGATTGCCACGTGGTCAAGGCGCGGCGCGAGGCGCAGGAAGCGGACGTGGTGGTCATCAATCATCACTTGCTGTTCGCCGACATGGCCTTGAAACAGGAAGGCTTCGGCGAACTGCTGCCTGCCGCCGACGCCTTCGTTCTGGACGAGGCGCACCAGTTGCCCGAGCTAGCCGGGCAGTTTTTCTCGCAGAGCCTCAGCGCGCGCCAACAGGTTGAACTGGGACGCGATGCGCTGGCCGAATGCGCCGGTCTGGGCGGTGCGTTGAACCTGCTGCGCGAGCCGGTCGAGGCATTGAACCTGGCGATCAAGCGCCTGCGCCTGGCCATGGACGGGCTGCCCGCGCGCGGCGCGTTCGTGCAGCTGGCGGGTCAGTCGGAAGTGCGCGACGAACTGGATCGCCTGTCCGCCACGCTGGACGACCTGACCGGCGTACTCGCTGCACAGGCGGATCGTTCCCGCGGTCTGGCCAACGTGCACGAGCGTGCCGAAGTCTTGTCGATGCGGCTGGATCGCATCGATACGCAAGCCAGCGAGGAGGAAGTGCGCTGGTACGAACGCAGCCGCCACGGCTTCGCCCTGCACATGACGCCGCTGGATCTGGCGTCGCCGCTGCAAAACTTGCGCGACAGCCTGTCGGCGGCGTGGATCTACACTTCAGCCACGTTGTCGGTGGCCGGCAAGTTCGACCACTTTGCGCGACAGATGGGGCTGGTCGAACCGAAGACCTTGGCGCTGGAAAGCCCTTTCGATTACAGCCGCCAAGCTCTCTGCTACTTGCCACCGGGTTTGCCCGCGCCGGGCATGCGCGATTACACCGACCACGTGATCGAGACCGTGCTGCCGGTGCTGGAAGCCTCGCAAGGTCGCGCTTTTCTGTTGTTCACCTCGCATCGGGCCTTGAATCGCGCGGCCGAACTGCTCGAGGACAAGGTGCCATGGCCGCTGTTCGTGCAGGGCACGGCGCCGCGCCACCAGTTGCTGGACCACTTCCGCGAGTCGGGGCAGGGCGTGCTGCTGGGCGCGGCCAGTTTCTGGGAAGGCGTGGATGTGGCCGGCGAGGCACTCAGCGTGGTGGTGATCGACAAGCTGCCGTTCGCCGCGCCGGACGACCCGGTGTTGCAGGCGCGCCTGGAAGCCATGCAGCAGGCCGGCGAAAACCCGTTCATGGGTTGGCAGGTGCCGAACGCGGTCATCGCGCTCAAGCAGGGCGCCGGACGCCTGATCCGCAGCACACACGATCGCGGCGTGCTGGTGCTGTGTGATCCGCGCCTGACCACGAAAGGCTATGGGCGTCTGTTTCTGGCCAGCCTGCCTGCGATGCCGCGCACGCACGAACTGACCGACGTGCAGACCTTTTTCGAAGGCGACACATAATGCGCCTCGCCGAAAACCTGCATCTCGCGTAGGGCGGGTACTGCCCGCCGAATGGGTTTGTGCTTGAGCGGAGCTTCCATGGCGGGCAGTGCCCGCCCTACGCGGAGAATTAAGCTTTCCCCGGTCTCCGGTCTCCGGTCTCCGGTCTCCGGTCCCGCGTCCCCCTTTGATGCGACAATGCCGCAATGAATATCCTCGCCCTCGACACCTCCACCGAAGCATGCTCCGTTGCCCTCATGCAGGGCGATGCATTGATCGATGCCAGCGAGCTTGCGCCCAGACGCCAGGCCGAGCGCGTGCTGCCCATGGCCGAAAGCCTGTTGGCCGAAGCCGGCCTGACGCGCTCGCAGATCGACGGCATCGCCGTGAGTCGAGGCCCCGGCGCCTTCACCGGCGTGCGGCTGGCCGTGTCGGTGGCGCAGGGGCTGGCGTTCGCGCTGGATATCCCCGTTGTCACGGTGTCGTCGCTGGCGGCGCTGGCGATGGAAGCACCAAAGGATGAGGCCGCCACGCTGGCGGTGATCGACGCGCGCATGGGCGAAATCTATGCCGGTTGTTTCCGGCGTGACGATGACGGACGGGTCGTGCCGCTGGACGACGAGCGCGTATGCAAGGCCGATGAACTGGTGCTGCCGCAAGCGCAGGCGTGGAACGTGGTCGGCACCGGCTGGGGCGAATACGAATCAGCCCTGCGCGACAAACTGCCGTCGTCGCCACGCTGGGCCGAGTCGCAGCGATACCCGCAGGCGCGCCATGTGGCCCGTCTGGCGGCCCCCGCGTTTGCTGCCGGCAATACGCTCGGTCCGGAGCAGGCCTTGCCGGTCTATCTGCGCGACAAGGTGGCGCAAACCTTGCGCGAACGAGGCAAATTGCCGGCGTAATCCGCATCGTCGCTTGCATTGGCGCATTCGAGGACGCATCTTGTGAACATGGTCAAACAAGCCCCCATCGCCGAACCGCACCACCACCATCACGATGCCAAGAGTTTCGTGCGGGCGGTGGAGCATGCCTGCCGCGAACGTGGGCTGCGGCTGACCCCACTCAGGCGCGAGGTGCTTGGCCTGGTGGCGAGTGCGCGCAAGCCGGTCAAGGCTTACGATCTGCTCGACCAATTGCGCGACAGCCACGGCAGCGCCGCGCCGCCGACGGTATACCGTGCGCTGGATTTCCTGCTGGAACAGGGCTTCATCCACAAGCTCGAATCCATCAATGCCTTCGTGTACTGCCCGCATCCGACCGAGTCGCACCAGGTGCCGTTCCTGATCTGTGACGTGTGCGAAAGCGCGGTCGAAGTGTGCGACGAGCACGTCGCCGGACTGATCGAGGCGCAGGCACGTCAATTGGGCTTTCGCCCGCGCGCGCAGACGCTGGAAGTGCATGGTGTTTGCAAACACTGCAACAGCCATTGAGCTTGATTAGCGCAGGGCAGACACTGCCCGTCTGATTGACGCGCAGGGGACACTGTCCGCCTTGATGGGCGTTGGGCGGGTAATGCCGCCCGCCTGATGATGTGTAGGGCGGACATTGTCCGCCATGGCGGGCAGTGCCCGCCCTACGGGAGCCAGTCAGCCTTGGTTGACTATTATGTTATACAATAACATTTCCGTGGATTTTCCTGCTGCTCCGTCAGAGCGCCTTGTTCATGTCTGGCAAGACCACTCCCCATCGCTGGTGGCACCTCGCCGATCGCGTCGGTGCGACGGCGTCGTTCCTGTGCGCGGTGCATTGCGCGGTGCTGCCGTTCGTGCTGGCCTTGCTGCCGTTGCTGGGGCTGGGTTTTCTGGCCGGGCATGTGTTCGAACGCGTGTTCGTGCTGTGCGCGGCGACGCTGGCCGGCGTGGTGCTGATGGCGGGTTATCGGCGGCATCTGCGCCGCGCACCTCTGATGCTGGCCGTGCCGGGCCTGGTGCTGCTGGTGGCCGGCGTCTGTGTCGATCTGGACAAGGATCTGCTGGCGCATGCTGTCATGGTCACCACGGGCGGCACGTTGCTGGCTTGCGCGCACCTGGTCAATCTGCGCTTTTCGCGGACACGCAGGCACGTGTGCGAACCCTTGCATCCGGTGTGATCACCCGGCCTGAAATTGTGTAACGGCAGGTCTCCTGTTTAGCATGCCGGCGGCTGTTCCGGCAGGCGCGTCCATGCACAACGCACATCACCATCACGAACACGCTACTCACGCCATCCCGCGCGAGAGACGGCTGCTGCTTGCTCTCGGGCTGACCCTGGCCATGCTGGTGCTGGAAGCCGTTGGCGGCTGGTGGTCGGGGTCGCTGGCCTTGTTGACCGACGCTGCGCACATGCTGGTGGATGCGCTGACCCTGTTGATGGCGGCCACGGCGGCCTTCATGGCGCGCAAGCCGGCCGATGCCAGACGCAGTTACGGCTACGGGCGAATCGAGGTGCTTTCGGGTTTCGTCAGCGCGCTGTTCCAGGTGGTGCTGATCGCTTTCATCGTGTACGAGGCCATCGACCGACTGCTGCATCCCGAGCCGATCCTGTCCGGCATGATGTTGTGGGTGGCAGTGGCCGGGTTCATCATCAACATGGTGGTGTTGCGCATGCTGCACCATCACGATCCCGACGACGTCAACATGGGCGGCGCCAGGTTGCATGTGCTGGGCGATCTGTTGGGATCCGCCGGTGCCGTGATCGCGGCCATTCTGATCGGCTCGCTGGGCTGGCTGCGCGCCGATCCGATCCTCTCGCTGCTGGTGTCGCTGCTGATTCTGCGCAGCGCCTGGTCGTTGCTGCGTCGTTCCGGCCACATCCTGCTCGAAGGTGTTCCCGAGGGCCTGGAAACCGCGGAAATGCTGGAAGTGTTGCGCGCGGCGCACGCCGGCATTTGCGACGTGCATCATCTGCACGTATGGCAGCTGGCCTCCGGCTCACGCATGGCGACATTGCACGCGGGCCTGCGTGCGAATGCCGACGTCCAGATGGCCATGCGCGTCATCAAGCAGGTGCTGCGCGAGCGTTACGGCATCGACCATGCCACCGTGCAGATCGAGCCGGAATCGTGTCCCGATACGTTGGCTGAATGCGGCGACCACGATCATTCGTGATGTTTGCCTGCGGGAGCCGTTTGCGCTGCTACGATGACGGGGAACCCGGAGCGTTTCCGGATCCTGTCACGAGTGGAGAGCATCATGGGCAAAGGCGACAAGCGTACCCGGCGCGGCAAGATCTACAACGGCAGTCACGGCAAGGCGCGTCCGCACAGGGCCGCGCAACATGCCCCGGCAGAAAAAGTGGCCGCCGGCAGTCCGGCGCGCAAGGCGACACGGCGGCGCAAACCGGCCTGAGCGGGTAGGGCGGGCACTGCCCGCCGCATATGCGTACGAACCAGCCACGGCGGGCAGTGTCCGCCCTACGTATCGCGCATGCGATGGGTGTGTCTGCGGTTTTTGGATTCTGATGTGGCGGGCCGAGGATCACTCTGCTTGGCCGAGACTGCAGGGCGGGCACTGCCCGACGCGTACGTAACGAATGTTGCGGCGATCAGCGCAGACGCAGGAAATCCGGGCTGACGACGAAGCGCACGGCGTCCAGGCGCAGGCGCGCCTGCGGCAGTTCGCGTTCGAGCGCGGCCAGTTCGTCGGCCACGGCGGCAATGTCGGCGTCGCGAACGGACGAGTTGATGGCCTTGAGGGCTTCCAGCCGCTGCTGCTCGCGACCAAGGTCGTTGCGGGCGTTTTCCAGGGCTTCCCGAGTGAGACCGGCGGCTTCGCGCATGCCTGCCTGTTCGGCCTTTTCCAGCATCGGCGGCACCAGCTTGGCCAGGATCTTGCGATAGCGGCCAATGTCGAACTGGCGTTCGCCCGAACGGCTGACGGCTTGCGCCGAAGGCGTGAACTGCGGGCGCACCGCGAGACGCGAGTCCACGGTCAGCACGACCGGCGTGGGCGGCAGGAAGCGTGCCGCATCCAGTTTCTGGTCGGCCACGCATTCGAGCACGAACACGGCCTGCAGCAGTGCGCTGCGGGCGGGCAGGGCGTCGTCGATCAGAAAGGCGGCGTTGCCGGTTTCCGAAGACAGCAAGAGATCCAAAGCGCCGGCCACCATCGGATGATCCAGCCGCAGCAGCGGCAACTCCTCGCGGGCCAGCGCCAGCGAACGCGAGAAGGTGGCCTGTTTCGGACCATCGTGCAGGCCGGGGAAAGCGTCGGTGGCCAGATATTCCGGATCCAGCACCAGGGTGTCCTGGCCGGTCTGTTCGACGCTGACGCCGAAGCTGTCCATCAGGCGCAGCACGAAATCGTTTTCGCCGATATCGCTGTCGGCCTGGTGCAGTGAACGTTCCAGCGTTTCGGCTTCGGGTTCGCGCCTGGCCGCCAGTTCCAGCAACCGGTCGCGACCGGCGTCGAGTTCGGCGGCCAGTGCTTCGTGGGTGGCGCGGGTTTCGGTGATGAGGGCGTCCAGTTCCTGATCGCGCTCGTTGTTGCCGCGCGCATGTTCGCCGGCCAGTTCGACCAGCGTCGTACCGAAGCGGCGCAGCAATTCCCGACCGTCGGCGGGACTGGAACGGAGGGCATTGACGCCCTCGTCGTACCAGCGCGCCAGCACGTGCTGTGGGCTGCCTTCGACGACGGGAATGTGGATGACGATGTCGCGGGTCTGGCCGATACGGTCGAGGCGGCCGATGCGCTGTTCGAGCAGGTCGGGATCCCGTGGCAGGTCCCACAGCACGAGGTGATGGGCAAACTGGAAGTTGCGGCCTTCCGAGCCGATTTCCGAACACAGCAACAGCCGCGCACCGTCGGGTTCGGCAAACCACGCCGCGTTGCGGTCGCGCTGCAGCATGCCCAGCCCTTCGTGAAAACGAGCCACGTCCAGACCGGACGTGGTGCGCAGCGCCTCCTCGATGGCCAGCACCTTGGCCTGGGTACGGCAGATCAGCAGAAACTTGGCGTCGGGATGGTCCTGCAACAGGTCGAGCAGGGCGGTCAGGCGCGGGTCATCGCTGTAGTCGTGCGTGACTTCGGCGGCGGTCGGATCCAGATCGGCATGGCATTCGGCGGCCAGCGCCTGGCGTGCGCCGTCGCTGAGGCCGTCGTTCGGCAGCACCATCAGATCGGGCACGCGAGCGGGAAAACCACCCACGCTGGCGCGCCGGTTGCGGAACATCACGCGTCCGGTGCCGTGACGGTCGATCAGCGCATCCAGCAGGGACGCGCCGGGATCGTCCAGCCGCGCCAGCAAGTCAGTGTCCTCGGCAAAATGCCGACGCAGCAATTCGCGCTGGGCCGGGTTGAGATCGTCGCCGGCGGCGAGCGATTCGGCCACCGGTGACAGTTCGATGTAGCTGTCGGCCTCGGCAAGATACGTATCGAGGTCGCTGTAGCGCGCGGGGTCGAGCAGGCGCAGACGCGCGAAATGGGCGCGGCGGCCCAGTTGCTCGGGCGTGGCCGTGACCAGCACCACGCCCGGCGTGGCGGCGGCCAGACGTTCGACCAGGGTGTAACGCGGGCTGGCGGTTTCGGGCGTCCATTCCAGGTGATGCGCTTCATCCACGACAAGCAGATCCCAGCCCGCCTGGACGAGCTGATCGCTGCGCTTGGTATCGTGCTCGAACAGGCTCAGCCCGGCGATGACCAGTTGTTCGTCCTCGAACGGATTGCCGGCGGGATCGGATTGTTCGATCGCCGCGCAACGTTCCTCGTCGAAAATGGCGAACGCCAGATTGAAGCGGCGCAGCAGCTCCACGAACCACTGGTTGACCAGGGCGTCGGGCACCAGCACCAGCACGCGGTCGGCGCGACCACGGGCCAACTGGCGGGCGACGATCATGCCCGCTTCGATGGTTTTGCCCAGCCCCACTTCGTCGGCCAGCAGCAGGCGCGGCGGGCGACGCGAAGAAGCGATGCCGGCAACGCGCAGCTGATGCGCAATGAGGTCGATGCGCGCGCTGGCCAGTCCCCAGGCCGCGGCGCGTCGTGCTTCGGCGCGCCGACGCAGGGCTTCCAGACGCAATTCAAAACGGGACACGGTGTCGATGCGGCCACCGATCAGGCGATCGTCGGCCTGGGTGACGCTTTGCTCGTCGTCAAGCTGGCCTTCCTGCAACTCGCGGCCCTCGCCGCGATAGATCAGCAGACCGTCGTGGATTTCCACGCGCTCGACCAGAAACGACACGCCCTTGCCGGCAATGCGTTGCCCCGGACGGAACTCCGCGCGGGTCAGCGGCGCCGAATCCTGCGCATAAGGCCGCAACACCCCCGATTTGGCGAACAGAACCTGGACATGACGCCCATCCACTCTCAGTACCGTGCCCAATCCCAGTTCAGGTTCGGCAGAAGAGATCCAGCGTTGACCAGGTACGAACATGCGGCGCGACGACTTGTGTGCGGGGAGCCGGGCATTATCGTGCGAATCGGGGGTGGGGGGAAGGTGGGGACGAGGGATGGATGGCGAGGGCGCAAAAATCGCAGGTTGAGGAAAGGCCGACGATTCTGGACAAAAGACAGCAAGCTCGCGGTGTTTGTCCAATATGCCCGCGCTGCCTCAGCTGTCGAACTTTGCGCCCTCGCTACTCATCCCTCGCCTCCAGTCCTTCACGTCTCGGCCCACATCCTCAACAAATGGTGATACGTCCCGGTCAACTGCAGCACGGCGGCACGATGGGCGCCTTCGGTGGTGAGGGTGCGGATGGAGGCATCCAGTTCGAACAGCAGGCGACGCCGGGTGTCGTCGCGGATCAGGCTTTGCACCCAGAAGAAGGCCGCCAGGCGCATGCCGCGCGTGACCGGGGCCACCCGGTGCAGGCTGCTGGCGGGGTACACGATGAGATCG
>DASSBH010000151.1:0-3057 GCA_035698945.1 Oleiagrimonas sp. | reverse complement strand
AACGACAGTTGTGCGTACTTCTCGAACAGATCCGGCGGCAACACGGTGCGCCGCGGCTCGATGGACACCTGCGGCCGCACCCGGTGCAAACCGGTAATACCCAACGCTTCGTCGAATGCCGGTGCGTCGTAATGGATATTGCCGAAATCGTGCTCGAACCACGGCTCATCCAGAAATTCGTAGATCAGCCGCAGCACGCGTTCCGGCGTCTGCGCCAGCAACTCGTATTCGATGACCAGCAACGAGCCGGCCTGCGCGCCGTAATACGCCTCTTTCAATGCCGACCAGGCATAACCGACCAGGCGGTTGTTCTGCGCCAAGGTATCGACGCGGCTGTAGACCGTGTTGCGCTCGCCGTCATTGTTGAATAGCCGGGTCTGTTCGTAAGGATTGGCGCGATACAGACGTTCCACGCTGTCCATGACCCAGGCGACATTGCGCACACAAGCGATGACTTTGGCTTTCGGAAACAGGTCGACCACCGCCGGAAGGCGCGCGCACCACTGGCGATTGGTGTCGAACACCACGGCCTTGTCGTCGTGATCGGCGTAATAGCTGTCGAACAGGCCAAGCAGCAAACGACGACGAGTATCGCGATCGACGACCGGTCCGAACTCGCTGCCGGCGCCGAACTGGTTGAGCATGCCGGTGAACAGGGAGCCCACCGGGCTGGTCATACCGGCGTGGAAACGGGGGTTCTGGCGCAGAATCGCCGCCAGCAGCGTCGAGCCGGAACGTGGCAAACCGGAGATGAAATGGAAACGCTGTGCCACGCTGCCTGTCCCCTCAAGCAAACCATTCGAACCCCGATCGCATCGTAAGCAATTCTGGGTACGCAAACAATCAAAATTTGACGAGGGCATGCCCATCCGCATCAGAAATCTCGAATCCACTTGCAGGGGAGATGAAAGCTCCATCTGTTACAAGGAAATCCTTTCCACAGGTGTGGTTGGGCGCCTGCAATGATGTTTGGCTGAACATCGGATTGATGAAGTCATCACCGGAATCACATGCAGCCACGGCATGACAATCCTCCGGTCCATTCTTTTTGCTGCAACAGGCGCTGTTATAAAGTGAGTCCTTTCGATTGATGGAACTCTCGCCCATGCCGGACGCACGCCGCTATTTCGACCTGCCCTCGCCATTCGGCATGAAGCGCGGTGGCGCGCTCGAGGGCGCTCGCGTGGCTTATGAAACCTGGGGCACGCTCAATGCGGAGCGCGACAATGCCATCCTGATCCTGCCGGGGTTGTCGCCAAGCGCGCATGCCGCTTCCCACGCCGAGGATCCGTCACCGGGCTGGTGGGAGGCCATGATCGGCTCAGGCAAGCCGATCGACACGGATCGCTTTTTCGTCGTTTGCGTCAACTCGCTCGGCAGCGACAAGGGCTCCACGGGGCCGGCCTCGATACCGCCTGGAGCGAGCGAGCCGTACCGACTGGATTTCCCGCCGCTGACGCTGGAGGACGTGGCCAACGCCGCGTACGCCGTGGTTCATGACGGCCTCGGTATCGAACGGCTGGATTGCCTGATCGGCTGCTCGATGGGCGGCATGGGCGCGCTGGCCTACATGCTGCTGCACCCCGGCAGCGTGCGCGCGCACATCAGCGTGGATACCGCGCCGCAGGCGCAACCCTTCGCCATTGCCATCCGCTCGCTGCAGCGCGAGGCCATCCGCCTGGATCGGCACTGGAACGACGGCCGCTACGATGCCGACTGCTACCCCGTGCACGGCATGAACATCGCCCGCAAACTGGGCGTCATCACCTACCGTTCTGCGGTGGAATGGAATGGCCGTTTTGCGCGCATTCGCCTGGATCCGGAGGAGCGCGAGGACGAGCCGTTCGGCTTCGAGTTTCAGGTCGAGTCCTACCTCGACGCCCACGCACGCCGCTTCACCGGCAGTTTCGATCCCAACTGTTACCTGTACCTCTCGCGCGCCAGCGACTGGTTCGACGTGGCCGAATACGGCGGCGGCGACGTGCTGGCCGGCTTGCGGAAAATCGCCATCGAACGGGCCCTGGTGATCGGCGTCAGCACCGACATCCTGTTTCCGCTGGAGCAGCAGGAGCAGATTGCCGAGGGCTTGCGCCTGGCTGGCGCCGACGTGGAATTCGTGGCGCTGGACTCGCCCCAGGGCCACGACGCCTTCCTGGTCGACACCGACAATTACGGGCGCGCCATCGGTGGCTTTCTGGCAACCATCTCGTAGGGCGGGCACTGCCCGCCGGCAATTGCTGCAAGACGGGCTCACGTTCTACTCATCAGGAAGATCGGCGGGCAGTGCCTGCCCTGCGCATTTCGCATGAATGGAGCACCAAAGAAGGCATATCGCATCCCCGCGAAGGCGCTGTTAGACTGACTGCCACATTCTTCGACAGCATATGCTTATTCCATGCTCGCAATAGAATTTCCCGGCAGCCATGAACTGATCGACGCGCTCGACCGGGCGCTTGAACAGCCCACTACGCCCGACATCACCGATGCCGTGCGCCATGCGCTGTGCCGCCTGATGCAGCAAGGCAACGTCAAGTTGCCGCCCTGCGTGTTCGAGTTCAACGACGAGCACTACTCCCGCCGCGAGCTGTATCGCAGCGAAAAACACGGCTATTCGGTAACCGCCATGACCTGGGCGCCCGGCCAGGGCACGCCCATCCACGACCACCACGGCATGTGGTGCGTGGAAGGCGTCTGGCACGGCGCGCTGGAAATCACCCAGTACGAGCTGCTGGAACAATCCAGCGACCGTTTCCATTTCAACTCGGTCAGCTCCATCCAGGCCGGAACTGGCTCCGCCGGAAGCCTGATTCCGCCGCACGAATACCACGCCATCCGCAACCCCAGCACCCAGTCGGCTGCCGTCAGCCTGCATGTCTATTCGGCCCCGATGACCTGCTGTTCGGTGTTCAATCCGCTGGAGGCAGCCTGGTATCAGCGTTGCGAGCGCAAATTGTCACTCGACCACGTGCACTGAATCAGGCATACTCGCTGCCCGCGCCGAAGTGGCGGAATTGGTAGACGCAGCGGATTCAAAATCCGCCGCCCTTAAAAGCGTGA
>DASSBH010000150.1:0-2053 GCA_035698945.1 Oleiagrimonas sp. | reverse complement strand
TTCGATCTGCAACCAGTCGGCCCCGGTCACCCCGGCGACCGGGCGGAACAACAGCAGGCAGACCAGATCGATATCGAAATCCTCGGTCAGGCCGGCGGTCACGCTGCGCACCACCGCGGTCGCGTCCACGGCGCGCAGCAGACTGGCGGTGAACGCATGCACGCGCATCGCCAGCTGCTCGTTGTGGGAGGCCACGCGCACCAGCTCGGCCAGCTTGCGCTCCAGCTCGCGATTCTTGCGGCGCAGCACATCCAGCTGATAATTCGCCAGCGAAGCTACCTGACCTTCGCCGCGCGGCAACTCCAGCTCGCGCGCCAGTTCCGGGAATTGCGTGAGGAACTGCGGGTGCCGGCGCAAATAGGCGGCCACGTCCGCCGCTTCGAGATCGTCCTTGAGATTGCTTTCGCCCATGGGTTGCTCCGCGATGCCTGTCATCTGCCCACGATGATGCCACAACGCGGCACAGGCTCCGCATCGGTCACGGACTTTCGCGGCGCAGGAAATCGGCCAGACCGAGCACCGCGACCAACAGCCCGCCAACCAGTCCCAACGCCAGGGCCAGGCCAGTGTGGGCGCCATCCTTCACGAACGCCTGTACCGGCAGCGTCCACGGATAAAACCGGCCATAGTGGGACTGCCCGATGATGAACCCCGCCACGGTGGCCACCATGCCGACGGCAACGGCCATGGTGAAGCTGAGCCAACGCAGAGCGATCCACGTTTGCAGCGTGGCGATCAGCAGGCTGGCGCCCAGACTGGCCGCCACCGGCGGGACCAGGCCACCCAGGCGCGGCATGCCGACGATGCCCATCTGCGGCGCCGTGAACATCAGCACGAAACCGGCTGGCACGGTCAGGATGAACAACAGCACATAGCTCGCCACCACCATGCCGACCACGACGGTGAGCTTGCCCAGGTAATGCACGCTGCGCGGCACGGGCAGAGCAAAAAGGTGCTTCCACTGTCCGTTGCCATGTTCGAGTCCGGCCAGAAGCGCCGTCTGCAGGGTGACGAACAAAGGCAGCATCAACAGGCACCACAGGGTAAAAAACATCCTGCCCAGCCCTTGCCATGCCTCGACGGGGGTGAGGGTGGACGGTTTCGAGGGCGAATTCAGCGTCCACTCGATCACGATCAGGGCGACCACGGCCAGCGGCGCGACCAGCACCATCCACAGCGCCAGCGTGTGCTTCAACTTGAGCATTTCGGCCCGGACGGCCCGCCACCATGCTTTCATGCGGCATCCTCCACGGTTTTGATCGATTCGGTTGCCGCCGATCCGGTTTCGGGCAATGCGTCCCCGGTCAATGCGAAAAACAGTGTTTCCAGCGAAGGCTGGTGGCGCGCCAGACGATGCACGGCGTGGCCGCGCTCGACCAGCAGGCGGTTGAGCACATGATCGGCCTGCAGCGGTCGGGTCAGGCGCACGGTGGCCGCATCGATGGCATCGGGCGTTTCGCCAGCTTGGCGCAAGTCGGCGCAAACCGCCGCGCTGTCGTCGCAGACGATTTCCAGGTAGTTTCCGGCATGTCCGCGCAGGTCATCGAGCGTGCCCTGGAACAGCAACCGGCCATCGCGGATCACGCCCACGTGCGTGGCCAGTTGCTCCACTTCGGTCAGCAGGTGGCTGGACAGGAACACGCTCAGACCCAGCTCCTGCGCCATGCGTTTGATGAAGCGGCGCATTTCGACGATGCCGGCCGGATCCAGGCCGTTGGTCGGCTCGTCGAGAATCAGCAGGCGCGGGCTGTTGAGCAGCGCCAGTGCGATGCCGAGGCGCTGGCACATGCCCAGGGAAAACTCGCGCACGCGGCGATGCGCGTGGTCTTGCAGATCCACGATGTGCAGCACCTCGTCGATGCGTGCGATCGGCGCGTTGATGAGACGCCGCGTCAGTTCGAGGTTGTCGCGTGCGCTCAGGTGCGGATACAGCGACGGGTTTTCCACCATCGCGCCGACATGGGCCAGCGCGCCGCGATCGCCACGGCTCAGGGTGCGGTCGAACAGGCGCACTTCGCCGGCATCGGGCCGCAGCAGGCCGAGCAGCAGGCGG
>DASSBH010000149.1:0-8836 GCA_035698945.1 Oleiagrimonas sp. | reverse complement strand
ATCTTACCGGTGGCCGCGCCATCGGCGAAAAGAAGGTCGGCGTGACGCGCAAGGGTGAAACCTTCGACATGAGCGACGGCAACGTCGTCATCGCCGCCATCACCTCCTGCACCAACACCTCCAACCCGGCGGTGATGCTGGCCTCCGGGCTGGTCGCACGCAAGGCCGCCGCCAAGGGGCTCAAGGTCAAGCCGTGGGTGAAGACCTCGCTGGCGCCGGGCTCCAAGGTGGTCACCGATTATCTTGAAAAAAGCGGCTTGATGAAGGATCTGGACGCCATGGGCTTCTGGCTGGTCGGCTACGGCTGCACTACCTGCATCGGCAACTCCGGCCCGCTGCCCGAGGACATCAGCAAGGGCATCACCGAGGGTGATCTGTGCGTGGGTTCGGTGCTGTCGGGCAACCGCAACTTCGAAGGCCGCGTGCATCAGGAAGTGAAGATGAACTACCTGGCCTCGCCGCCGCTGGTGGTGGCGTACGCCATCGCCGGTTCGCTGGATGTGGATCTGACCACCGAACCGCTGGGCCAGGACACCGACGGCAACGACGTCTACCTCAAGGACATCTGGCCGACCAACAAGGAGATCAGCGACCTGATCGCCAACACCGTCAGCGCCGACATGTTCAAGAACAGCTACGCCGACGTGTTCAAGGGCGACGAGCGTTGGAACGCCATCCAGTCGCCGGACAGCGACCTGTACGCCTGGGACGAGGCTTCCACCTACATCAAGAACCCGCCCTACTTCGACGGCATGACCATGGACGTGCCGGAGGCACAGGACATCCACGGCGCGCACTGCCTGGCCCTGCTCGGCGATTCGGTCACCACCGACCACATCTCGCCCGCCGGCGCCATCAAGAAGGACTCGCCGGCCGGCAAGTTCCTGATGGAGCGCGGCGTCAAGCCCGCCAACTTCAACAGCTACGGTTCGCGCCGCGGCAACGATGACGTGATGGTGCGCGGCACCTTCGCCAACATCCGCATCCGCAACCAGATGCTGGACAACGTCGAGGGCGGCTACACCAAGTATGTGCCGAACGGCGAGCAGATGGCCATCTACGACGCGGCCATGAAGTACAAGGCCGACGGCACGCCGCTGGTGGTGATCGCCGGCAAGGAATACGGCACCGGCTCCTCGCGCGACTGGGCCGCCAAGGGCACCATCCTGCTGGGCGTGAAGGCCGTGCTGGCCGAGAGCTTCGAGCGCATCCACCGCTCCAACCTGGTCGGCATGGGCGTGCTGCCGCTGACCTTCATGGACGGCGAGAACGCCAGGAGCCTGGGCCTGACCGGCGACGAGACGTTCGACATCAGCGGCCTGGACAATGCCGAGTCGAAGGAAGTGACTGTCACCGCCAAGGGCAAGGACGGCGAGAAGACCTTCAAGGCCCGCGTCATGCTGCTGACGCCGAAGGAGCGCGATTTCTATCGCCACGGCGGCATCCTGCAGTACACGCTGCGTGATCTGGCCTCGAAGTAAACCCTTCGGCGCTCCCGCGCATCTCATAACCGCCGGTCGCGAGGCCGGCGGTTTTTTCTTGTCTATGCATAGGGTGGGCCTTGGAAGGAGTGACTCCCGGCACATTCCATCCAGCTGTACCGGTTATATAAAACACCATATCACCCACAGTTATACGAAGGAGTTCCGTCATGCTGACTCGCCATCGCACCATTCCGACCCTGCTGGCGCTCGTGCTACTCGGTGGCTGCGCGACCGTTATTGCGCATCCATCCAAAACCCATACGCGCACAATCGACAAGACCGAAGCCGTCACGCCGACCACCCAGGTCACGGTGGAAAACCTCGTCGGCCACGTCGAGGTTACCCAAGGCAGCAAGCAGTTGGTCATACACGCCAGCGTGGTGGCGGGCGGCGAGGATGCCGCTGCCGCGGAAGCCTTGGCTAACACCATCAAGCTGGACGTGAACCGCAACGGCGACCAGCTCACCGTGCACGTGAACTATCCGGTCGACACCCACGACAGCTACCGCTACAACCCGACGCAATCCACATCCGGCGACAACGATGACGGGTTCTCGATCTTCGGCCTGCACATCGGCAACTTCGGCAGCAGTTCGCTGGACTACCAGGGCCAAACCGTGCATGTCTACAAAGGCGACACGGATAATGGTGTGCCCCTGCACGTGGATCTGGCCATCCAATTGCCCGCCGGCATCCACGCCACGGTCAAGAACCATGTCGGCTCAATGCATGCCCGCCAGCTGAGCGGCACTCTGAGCCTGGACAGCGACAATGGCGACATCCAGGCGCACACCATCGACGGCGCCTTGTCCATCGACACCAGCAACGGCGATGTAGTCGTCGACGGTCTCAAAGGTCGGCTCGACATTTCCACCGACAATGGCGACGTGAATTTGTCCGGCATCGACGGCCCGCTCAACGCCAAGACCGACAATGGCGACATCGAAGGTCATCGGATTGCCGGCGCGGTGAAGGCCAATACCGGCAATGGCGACATCACCCTGAAAAATGTGAAAGTCCAATCCACGCTGCGCATCAACAGCGGCAAAGGTGATATCCACATCGAGGGCGACCTGTCGAAGCTGGCCGATTTCCACCTCGAATCGGGCATGGGCGACATCGACCTCGTTACCCAGACTCCGCCCCCGGTGCATCTGGATATCCAAACCGGCATGGGCGACATCAACGTTCATTGGTCAGGCCTCACCCAGGTCGAATCCGACGACAACAGCTACCGCGCCGACGTGGGAACTGCTCAAGGCAACGGACGCATCGAATCCGGCATGGGCGACGTAACCCTGAGCCGCTGACGAGAAATCATGTTCCCTTCCGTCTTCGATCTTCGGTAGGAGCGAGCCTGCTCGCGATGAATGCTTGATCGTGCCCTGAACCAGCAATCGCCTGCAGGCAGGCTCCTACATGATCGGGACGAGTGGGACATCACAGTCGCCGCTTCCAGCGCGCGTTGTAGCAAAGCCACTCGCCGTCTTCGTAACGCCAGGCGGTGGTCACGCTGTAGACCCCGAGATGGCTCGGCAACAGGCGACTGTGGCCGCTGCCCAGGGTGACGGTGAAGGTGGCCACGTAGCGATCGCCGCGCGGCTCGACCGAGACCGGCCCCATCACGACGTTCAGATGCTCGCCGCGCAGATGCATCAGGCGCAGCATGCCCAGCAGGCGGCGGCGGTCGAAACGGCCGTCGCCGCCGTCGAAATCGTCGCTGATGATGTCACCGAAATCCCCGGCGTCGGTCGCCTCGGCGGCTTTCGCGCCAGCGTCGATGGCCTGGCGTATCTGCTGTTCGGCAGGCGGTCGATGACATGCCGCCAACGCCGCGACCAGCGCGACCATCATTACCCAATGCCCTGCCCTGTCCCATCGCATCATGTCGCCCTTCGCGTTCTTGTCTGTACTGTGGTAACACTATGCTCCAATGTGAACGATCGTTTGTCATCTGTATGGCATTGGGGATTTCATGAACACAGAGCGTCCGTGGTTGGCCCACTACCCCGCCGGGGTCCCGGAAACCATCGATGTGAACACCTACACGTCGGTGGTCGAGGTGGTCGAAGAGGCTTTCGAACGCTTCCGTCACCGCCCGTCGTTCTGCAATTTCGGACGCACGCTGAGCTATGACGAACTGGATAGCCTCAGCCGGCAATTCGCCGGCTACCTGACCGGCGAACTGGGGCTCGGCAAGGGCGACCGCATCGCCATCATGCTGCCCAACGTGCTGCAGTATCCCATCGCATTGTTCGGCGCGCTGCGCGCGGGTCTGGTGGTGGTCAACACCAACCCGATGTACACCGCGCGCGAGCTCAAGCATCAATTGATGGACGCCGAAGCCGAAACCATCGTGGTGCTGGACAACTTCGCCGCCACACTGGAAAAGGTGATCGGCGAGACATCCATCAAGCACGTCGTCACCACCGGCATCGGCGATCTGCTCGGTTTTCCCAAGGGCGCGCTGATCAACTTCGTGCTCAAGCGCATCAAGAAGATGGTGCCGCCTTTCCACATCGGCGGCGCCGTGCGATTCCGTGACGCCCTCAAGCGCGGCGCCGGTCACAAGCTGCCCCGCGTGAGCCTGACCCACGACGACATCGCTTTCCTGCAGTACACCGGCGGCACCACCGGCGTGGCCAAGGGCGCCATGCTGACGCATGGCAACATGGTCGCCAACATGCTGCAGGCCAGCGCCTGGATCGGCGACCTGATGACTCCCGGCGAGGAGATCATCATCACCGCCCTGCCGCTGTATCACATCTTCTCGCTGACGGCGAACGGCCTGGTGTTCATGCGTCTGGGCGGCCTCAACTGGCTGATCACCAACCCGCGCGACATGCCGGGCTTCGTCAAGGAACTGGGCAAATCGCGCTTCACCGCGCTGACCGGCGTCAACACATTGTTCAACGGCCTGCTCAACACGAACGGTTTCGACAAGCTGGATTTCTCTCGTCTGCGCCTGACCCTCGGCGGCGGCATGGCCGTGCAACGCACCGTGGCCGAGCGCTGGAAAAAGATTACCGGCTGCACCCTGGCCGAAGCCTACGGCCTCACCGAAACCTCGCCGGCCGTGTGCATCAACCCGCTCGACATTCCCGAATACAACGGCTCGATCGGCCTGCCGATTTCATCCACGGACGTCGCCATCTGGTCCGAAGACAACCAGCCGCTGGCACACGGCGAAGTGGGTGAGCTGATGGTACGTGGCCCGCAGGTCATGAAGGGTTACTGGAACCGTCCCGAGGAGACGGCCAAGGTGCTCACCCCGGAAGGCTGGCTGCACACCGGCGACATCGCACGCATGGACGACAACGGCTACGTCTACATCGTCGACCGCAAGAAGGACATGATCCTGGTGTCCGGCTTCAACGTCTATCCGAACGAAATCGAGGACGTGGTGATCCGCCACCCCAAGGTCGCCGAAGTGGCCGCCGTGGGCATGCCGGATGAGCATTCCGGTGAAGTGGTCAAGCTGTTCGTGGTGAAAAAGGACGCCTCGCTGACCGAGGACGAGCTCAAGCGCTTCTGCCACGACGAGCTGACCGGCTACAAGCGGCCCAAGGCCATCGAGTTCCGCAAGGAACTGCCCAAAAGCAACGTGGGCAAGATCCTGCGACGCGAGCTGCGTGGGGAAGAAAACAAGCGCGCCGAAACCGGGAACTGAAGCACCGAGGGTACAACCCTCCGTTCGGGGTGAGGCATCGAGTCATGAACGATGCGGGAAACTTGAAGAGCTCCCTTCGACAAGCTCAGGGCGAATGGTTTTTGGCGGGATTTTCCTTCCAAATACGTCAACCACTGACGTGCTACGGCACACGCAAATGTGCGAGTTTGCCAGTCCCTGTCGACGCTCAGTCGTCGCGCCAGGTTTCCAGTTTGTCGGCATACCCGCCCAGGAGGTTCCACAGGGCCTCCTGCTTGTCTTCGGGAATGCGGCTGTAGGCCATGCCGATCCAGCGGTCGGACATGCGCGCCACGACGGCTTCAAGATGGATGTGCAGGTCACGGCCAAAGATCATGTCCAGCACCCACGTCTGGCCTGCCCGCCCCGGCCAGTCGTACGGACGATGCAGCAGCAAACCAGTGGCGGAAATGTCCTCCAGCTCGGTGGGAAACGACTCGTTGCCACGAATCATCAGCACGGTTGTTTCGATGCGCATGCGCGCATGGCGCACACCACCATTGGAGGTATCCTTTTGATCCGGCTTGTCCGACATGAAGTACTGCCCTTTGCTGCGGCTCCAAAGCCGCCCCAACGATAGGCGAAGCAAAAAACAGGCCAAATTATACACTTTTGGGAGCACGCGACCGTTACAGCCGGCATGGCCGCAAAGACGAGCCGGAGCCGAACGCATCCCGTGTTTGTACCGCCGCCCGTCTTTCCCGCCAGGCGCATCCTTGCGACACTGGACTTGCCCGCCGTCTAGCGATAATCTTTGCATCTGCAGGTGGCATCGCAATCAACGGGACACCGTTTTGGCCAGGCTGGCAAGCCCGGCAGGCGGCGCCATTTGAAGCTTGAACAACAAGACCTCGACGTCACGGGGCGGCGCTCCCCGTGTCTCACGAGGGTGCGATCCGGTCCGATTTCCCGAGTGGATCGTTATCAGGATAATCACGTCGATGTGATTCGTTTCGGCAACCCTCCTTGCCGATGATGGTTGTCAAAGACATGCCCAGCCAGGCTTGGGCATGCCCATCCCGACCACCCGACCACGGGTGGCAAGTTCATAAACAAGGGTCGACACGCTCAGATGAGCACCGAACCAGTTGAGTCGAACGCGTCCGACGCGTCGCAAGGCATGTTTGTACCAGTTCCCCAGCAGCAGGAAATGCCGCTGGCGGTCGTGCGTGGCCAGCCGGTGCTGGAAATGCCGCAGGATCTGTACATTCCGCCGGATGCGCTGGAAGTCATCCTGGAGGCCTTCGAGGGGCCGCTGGACCTGTTGCTGTACCTGATCCGGCGTCAGAACATCGACATTCTGGACATTCCCATCGCCGAGATCACGCGCCAGTACATGGCCTACATCGACATGATGCGCGACGTGATGCGCCTGGAGCTGGCCGCCGAATATCTGCTGATGGCCGCCATCCTGGCCGAGATCAAGTCGCGGCTGCTGTTGCCACGGCCACCGGCCGAGGAAGGCATCGAGGAAGATCCGCGCGCCGAACTGGTGCGGCGTCTGCAGGAGTACGAGCGTTTCAAGAAGGCCGCCGAGGACATCGACGAGCTGCCGCGCACCGAACGCGATTTCACCGTGGCGCAGGCCCACGTCGCCGACCGCAACGTGATCCGCCTGCCGCCGCCGGTGGACATGCGCGAAATGCTGCTGGCGCTCAAGGATGTGCTGCAGCGCGCCGACCTGTTCACCCGGCACGCCGTGCAGCGTGAGCCGCTGAGCGTGCGCCAGCGCATGAGCGAACTGCTCGCCCGGCTCGAAGATGGCCAGTTTCACCCCTTCGTGAGCCTGTTCACGCCCGAGGAGGGTCGCCTGGGTGTTGTCGTGAGTTTCCTTGCCATGCTCGAACTGGCCAAGGAAATGCTTGTCGAGATCGTCCAGGAAGCCCCACTCGCCGCCATCTACGTCAAGACCGGCAGCGCGTCCTCACATGAGCACTGAGATGGACACCATACAAATCAAGAAAATCATCGAGGCCGCCCTGCTTGCCTCCCACCAGCCGATGTCGATGCCGCAGCTGGAAGCCCTGTTCAATACCGACAATCAGGACGTGCCGGTCAGTCACGAACAGATGGCCAGCGCACTGGAGTCGCTGGGCGAGGATTGCAGCGAACGCGGCATCGAGCTGGTCGAAGTGGCCAGCGGCTTTCGCTTTCAGGTGCGCCAGGAAATCCACCCGTGGGTCGCGCGCATGTGGACCGAGCGCCCCAGCCGCTATTCCCGCGCGCTGCTGGAAACACTGGCGCTGGTTGCCTACCGCCAGCCCATCACCCGCGGTGAAATCGAGCAGGTGCGCGGCGTCACTGTTTCCAGCCACATCATCAAGACGCTGGAAGAACGCGAGTGGATTCGCGTGGTCGGCCATCGCGACGCCCCGGGCCGCCCGGCACTGTTCGGCACCACGCGTACGTTTCTCGACTATTTCAACCTGAAATCGCTCGACGAGCTGCCGCCGCTGGCCGACATTCTCAATCTCGACGCGCTGGATCCGCAGCTGGCCTTCGACGACGGATCGGCCCAGGTCGGCCCGCCGCCGGCAGCCGACGCCTCGTCGGAAGCGACGCCGGATGCCGACGCGCACGACGAAGCCGACGCTGAAGCCGACACGTCCCCCCACATCGACGAGGCCGACGAGGCCGCCACGGACGCCGAAGTGTCCGTGGCCGAACAAGAAAATCCCGAGGAGGATCGCGCATGAGCGCGCAACACCGTTCCGTACTTTCCCTCAAACACGACGCCGCCGACGGTCGCTCTCCCACGTTGGAAGAGCGCCTGCACAAGGTGCTGGCCAATGCCGGACAAGGCTCGCGCCGGATGCTGGAGCAACGCATCGCCAACGGCGAGATCACCGTCAACGGCGAAGTGGCCCAGGTTGGTTCCAGCGTCAGTACCGGCGACCGCGTGGTCATCGACAACCACCAGTTCGTGGTAGCCACCGACACGCGCGAAAACGCCGAGGTGCTCATCTACAACAAGCCCGAAGGCATTCTGGTCACACGCGACGACACCGAGGATCGCCCGACCGTGTTCGAGCAGCTGCCACAGGTGAAGGGCGCGCGCTGGATCGCCGTGGGCCGCCTGGACATCAACACCACCGGCCTGCTGCTGCTGACCACCGACGGTGATCTGGCCAATGCGCTGATGCATCCCGGCACCGGCATCGAACGCGAATACCTGTGCCGCGTGCACGGTGAAGTGCCGTCCGAGGTGCTGGAAAAACTCAAAGCCGGCGTGCAACTGGAAGACGGCCCCGCCCGTTTCGACGACATCGCCGTCATCAGCCAGGGCGCCAGCCACAGCTGGTTCCGCGTCACCATCGGCGAAGGCCGCAACCGCGAAGTGCGCCGTCTGTGGGATTCGCAGGGCTTTCTGGTCAGCCGCCTCAAGCGCATCCGCTACGGCAGCATCGAACTGCCCCGCAACCTGCGTCGCGGCCAGTCCGAGACGCTGAATGCCGACACCATCCGCGAGCTGCGCCGCAAGGCCAAGCTGAGCGAGCCACAACCGGCACTGACCTTGTCGCCGGTGCTGCGCCAGCGTCGCGCCCAGCGCAGCGTCACCGAATTCAAGCCGGATCGCCGCAACCAGCCGAAGGCCTGGACCGGCGCCTATCAGAACGAGGCTCGCGAACTGACCGCCTACGACCGCATCCGCGACGACACCCCC
>DASSBH010000148.1:0-5564 GCA_035698945.1 Oleiagrimonas sp. | reverse complement strand
CCACCCGCAAGCAGGAGACAGCCCCGCGCCATCACGTTTTGCGTGAATGTTCTCAATCCATGCGCGCTGCGGCATCGACGATATCGTCTTCGCCCGGCAGCACCAGCAACGCCGCACCGGCCAGCGGCGTGAAGGTGTCGGCGCCGACCACGCGTTCCACCGGCGTCGAACCAAGACCTGCTTCGACGATGGCGGTGATGACGCCCTCGCCCACGCCGGCGCTGCGGCGGCCTTCGTCGACCACCAGGATGCGTTTTGCATCGCGCGCCTGTGCCTGGATGAACGACTCGTTGAGCGGCACCAGCCAGCGCAAGTCCACCACGCGCACCTTCCAGCCGTGCGCTTGCGTGATGCGGCGGGCGGCGCGAAGACTCATCGGCACGCCGTTGCCGAAGGTGAAGATCACCAGATCCTTCGCATCCGCGTCGTAGACACGCCCTTCGCCAAGCGTCATGGCTTCGCCGGGCGGCGGATAGGCGAATTGCCATGCGCCATCGCCGGCTTCGTACAAATCCTTGGTCATGTACAGCGCGATCGGTTCAAGGAAAGCGCACACGCGACCATCGACTTTGGCCAGCGCCGCCATGGTGCGCAGCATCGTCGCCGCATCGTCGCCGCGCGATGGGCAACCAGCCACCAGGCCGGGAATGTCGCGCAAGGCGGCAATGGAATTGTCGTTGTGGAAGTGCCCGCCGAAACCTTTCTGGTAACCCAGCGAGGCGATGCGCACGATCATCGGGTTGCGGTACTGGTCGTTGGAGAAAAACTGCAGCGACGCCGCCTCGCCGCGAATCTGGTCGCAGGCATTGTGGAAATAGGCCAGGTACTGGATTTCCGGTATCGGCAACATGCCCATGTTGGCGTAGCCCTGGGCCAGGCCGAGAATGGTGGTTTCATCCAGCAGCGTGTTGAAGACCCGCGAACCGCGGAACGCCTTCTGCAGGCCGCGCGTGACGGTGTACACGCCGCCCTTTTGCGCCACGTCTTCGCCGAACAGCAGCGTCTCGGGGTATTTGCACATCACGTCGTGCAGGGCCTGGCCGATCTGGACGGCCAAATGCCGCGGCGGCTGGTTTTCCGGCAATTTCTTGTCGCTGCCGAACACCTTGAGACGCTGCTCGTGCGCCGTCGCGCGCTCGGCTTCCGCCTTGATCTTGTCCGGGCTGTACGGCGCCAACGGCGCGACGACGTCCTGTAATGACGTCAGCTTGGGAAGACGGTCAGCCTTCTCGGCGCCCTCGAAACAACGCTTGCGCACGGACTCGTACAGCGCCAGCAACTCGTCCTTCGTGTACAGGCCGGCTTCGAGCGCAATGGAGGCCGAACGCAGCAGCGGATCGGTCGCCTCCAGCGCCACCAGCTCTTCGATGGATCGCCACTCGATCTCGAAATCGGTACCGGCATGGCCGGTCAGGCGCGTGGTGTTGAGATGCAGGAAAGTCGGCCGACGCGTCGTGCGGCAATGCTCGATGGCACGCGCGACATTCGCGTAACCCTGGGCCAGATCCAGGCCATCGGCATAGAAATAATCCAGGTTGGAACGACGCTGGAAATTGCTCGCCACCCAGCCGCGCGGCGTCTTCACCGAAATGCCGATGCCGTTGTCCTCGCACACGAACAGCACCGGCGCCGGCAAGCCCTGGTAAGCCGTCCAGGCGGCGGCATTGAAGGCCGTCTGCGCGGTGGCATGGTTGGACGAGGCATCGCCGAAGCTGCACACCGTGATCGAATCGGCCGGCACCGGCAACTCGTGGCCGATGCGCCGCGCCTGTTCGATGGCCACGGCGGTGCCGAAGGCCTTGGGCAGGTGCGAGGCGATGGTCGAAGTCTGCGGCAATACCCACAACGGCTTGCTGCCCCACACCTTGTGCCGGCCACCGGAAGCCGGGTCGTCCTTGCTTGCGGCAAAGCTCAGCGCCGAGTCCGCGACCGGATCGATGCCCGGCAGCTTGCGCGAACGCTCGGCCATGAAAGCGCCGCTGCGGTAATGCAGGAAGGCCGGATCGGTGTGCCGCGTCAACCGCGCCACCATCGCGTTGCCTTCGTGCCCGCTTGATCCGATGGTGTAAAACACCTTGTTTTCCAGCCGCAACACGCGCGCCATCAAGTCCAGGTGACGGCTGATGAGCTGCGATTCGAACAGCTCGCGGAACCCGAGCGCATCCAGTTCGCTGCCCGGCAGCACGGGCTCGCCATTGCGTGGTTTGGCACGCACCTCGCCCTGCCATTCGTGCACGAATTCCATGAAATTCTGATCGACGATTTCGGCGCGGTTGAAACCCTTGTGGCGGGCGGCGATGGGCGCTTTAGCAGACATGGATCAATGACCTTTTAATAATTAAATCAATAATTTTAGAGATAAGCATCATGTCATTCCGTGCTTGCGACGCGCATGCCATTCATCCCGGGACTGACCCCAGATGTCGATGAGTTTTTCCGGAATCGGCGGAGGCAATCGGCTACGGCCTCGCTGACGCGAACCCAGGCGCTGCGCTACTTTCTGCGAAGCGACATTGTCCGCGTCGATGGAGTGGATGACCTCGGTCCAGCCCAACACATCGAAGGCAAAATCCATCGCCGCCGTCGCGCCCTCGGTGGCATAACCCTTGCCCCAGGCGCTGCGCGCCAGGCTCCAACCCACTTCACGGCCGGGCCAGCCTTCGGGATACCACGGCCCCAGCAATCCCACCCAGGACTGACTCGACTTTTCGATCACCGAAAACATCGAAAAGCCCTGGATCGGCCACGCTCCGGCCTTTTGCAGAAAATAGCGCCATGCCACGGGGCGCTCCACCACGCCCCCGAGAAAACGCCTTACCTCGGGATCGGCCGAGGCAACGGCGTAGGCATCGAAATCCCCGGCCTGTGGCGGGCGCAGGATCAGACGCTCGGTTTCGATGCGGATGTCTTGCCAGCTCATGCCCTGTTTCGACCGTAGGGCGGGCACTGCCCGCCGGATCATGTGATGGCGGGCAGTGCCCGCCCTGCCTCAGAACGCGTTGATGCCGGTCAATTCGCGGCCGACCACCAGCTGGTGCACCGTCTCGGTACCTTCGTAGGTGATGACCGATTCCAGGTTGAGCGCATGACGGATGGCGCAATGCTCGGTCGTGATGCCGGCGCCACCAAGGATGTCGCGGCATTCGCGGGCAATGTCGATCGCCATGCGCACGTTGTTCCATTTGGCCAACGACACCTGCGTGGGCACGAGAGTGCCGGCGTCCTTCTTGCGGCCCAGTTCCAGCGACAGCAACTGCGCCAGGGTAATGCGTCGCGCCATGTCGGCCAGCTTGAGCTGGATGGCCTGGTTGGCGGCCAACGGGCGACCAAACAGCATGCGTTCGGCGGAGTAGTCGATCACTTCTTTCAGACAGGCCTGGGCAGCGCCGATCGGGCCCCAGGTGATGCCGTAACGAGCCTGGGTCAAGCAGCCCAGCGGACCCTTGAGACCCTTGACGTTGGGCAGCATGGCGTCCGCCGGCACGCGCACGCCGTCGAGGAACAAGCCGGAGGTGACCGAGGCGCGCAGGCTCATCTTGCGGTGGATTTCCTGCGCCGTGAAACCCTTGCTGTCAGTCGGCACGATGAAGCCGCGAATGCCGTCGTCGGTCTGCGCCCAGACCACGGCGATGTGGGCCAGATTGCCGTTGGTGATCCACATCTTGGCGCCGTCGATCACCCAATCGTCGCCGTCCTTTCTCGCATGCGTCTTCATGTTGGACGGATCGGAACCGCCGTGCGGCTCGGTCAGGCCGAAGCATCCGATCATCTCGGCGCTGGCCAGCTTGGGCAGGTAATGCTTTTTCTGCTCTTCGCTGCCGTAGGCAAAGATCGGGTACATCACCAGCGAGCTCTGCACCGAGGCGAAGCTGCGCAGGCCCGAATCGCCGCGCTCCAGCTCCTGGCAAATCAGGCCGTAGCTGACGCCGCTCATGCCCGCGCCGCCGTATTCCTCGGGAATGGACGCGCCGAGCAGGCCGAGGCCGGCGATCTCCGGAATCAGTTCCTTCGGGAACCGCGCCTGATCGAAACACTCACCGATGATCGGCAACACCTTTTCGTCGGTGAAGCGCGCCACGGTGTCCTGCACCATGCACTCCTCGTCGCTGAGCATGGACTGGATGTCGTACAGGTCGAGCGGATTGAGGCGTGGTGCGGGCATGCGGGACTTCCATTGGTTTCGGGCGATCAGGCCATTGTACCGGGCGCCAGCGCCTGCGGCCACGACGCACGAGCCGCCGGGATTTGGAGCGCGATACACTGCAACTTTCCATTGGAGTCCAGCCGTGGCCGAGCGCGAAATCGACGACTACCTTGTTCGCTCAGGTGCAACCCTGGAGGGCTCGCGCTACGCCGCCTGGCTCGCGATCACACCGCGCACGACCGGCTGGCCCGTCTACTATGCAATCTGCGAAAACCGCAGCTTCCGCAGCCTCGATGTGGCTGAAACCGCCGCAGCCAAAGCATTGACCGACATGATCGGACTGGAAGACGACGGCACCCCGATCTTCCCCGACGACTACACCGGCTTTGACGACTAAGCCGGCCGTAACCGGCTTGTTCCCACTCAGCCGTTGCTGATGCCATGCGGCACATGACCGGTGGCCACGTGTTTGCGTGCCGATTCGACGTTGATGGGCGAATCGTCGAAGAAGATGTCGGCGCCGAAGGCTTCCAGGAACGGGCCCTTGTCGCGGCCGCCCAGGAACAGGGCTTCGTCGATGCGCACGCCCCAGCGGCGCAGCGTGAGGATGACGCGCTTGTGGGCGGGCGCGGATCGTGCAGTGACCAGGGCCGTGCGTATCGGTGAATTTTCGGCGGGGAATGCTGCCTGCAAGTGATGCAAGGCGCTGAGGAAACCACGGAACGGCCCTACCGACAGCGGCTCTTCGGCGTGTTCGGTTTCATTCTGGTGGAAAGCATCCAGGCCCATCTCACGCGACACGCGCTCGCCTTCGTCGCCAAAGATCACGGCGTCGCCGTCGAAGGCGATGCGCAATTGCTCGCCGGATCGCGAGGATGCCGTGGACGGCAGTACGGTCGCCGCGGCCACTCCCGCCTTGAGTGCGCGCGCCACGTCTTCGGCATTGGCCGACAGGAACAGGTCGGCGGCAAACGGAGCGATGTAATCGGAGGTAGGCGCGCCGCTGGTAAAGGCCGCACGTGTGATGTCCAGCCCGTAATGCTGGATGGCGTTGAAAATGCGCAGGCCGGTGTCACCGGAGTTGCGCGACAGCAGGATGACCTCCACCGGCGGCACGTCTTCGGCCAGCTTGTTGAGCGCCAGCAATTTGGTGGCCAATGGAAACGCCATACCAGGTTCGAGGATGTCGTTTTCGTGTTCGATCTGGAAACGGCGGTAGGCATCCAGCCCCTCGCGCTCGAACACGGCGTGACTTTCGCCCAGATCGAAAAGCGCGCGCGAGGAAATGGCCACGACCAGGCGATCGTCGCGAACCGATGCCTCGGTGTGGGCGCCCGGGGTTGAAGTGTCTGTCATGGCATGGATGTCCGGGGCACTGGGTGAAGCTGCCGTGTGTGCGCTTTCAAAGGATAGCGCATGC
>DASSBH010000147.1:0-3764 GCA_035698945.1 Oleiagrimonas sp. | reverse complement strand
AGCACCAAGAGCAGCGTCGTAGAAAGTGGCGGAGCGACTGACTTCAGCAACTCCGATTCCAGTATGGTCAATCATGCCGATACTCTCCTATGCCGCCCAACTTAAATTCGACCCCTACATGGGGCGTTGCACCGAGTATCGCGCACGTTTTCCCACCTGACAATCAGAGAATTCCTACACCACACCAATGATTTGGCCTGTTCCGCGCTTGCGCCCGAGGCTTCCATGCTTGTGCTTATGGGTCAAGTTGGTGATATTTCGATTTCGCGGGGCGAGAGGGTGGTGTAATGGCGGGTGTAAGTGAGCAGCCGCGGCTGCTGGATCAGGTTCGGGCGCGTTTACGGGTCAAACATTACAGCCTGCGCACGGAGCAGGCGTATGTCGGCTGGATTCGACGCTTCATCCTGGCCAACGGCAAACGCCATCCACGCGAGATGGGCGGGCCGGAGGTGGAGGCTTTTCTGACTGGATTGGCCACGCGTCATCATGTTGCCGCGGGTACACAAAATCAGGCTTTGGCTGCCTTGTTGTTTTTGTACCGCGAGGTACTGGAGCAGGAATTGCCTTGGCTGGACAAGGTGACGCGCGCGAAGCGTCCTCGTCGTCTGCCGGTGGTTCTTTCGCGTGACGAAGTGCGGTGTTTGCTGGGTCAGCTCGAGGGTCGGGAATGGTTGATGGCCGGCTTGCTTTACGGTTCGGGTTTGCGTGTCATGGAATGCATCCGCCTGCGCGTGAAGGATGTCGATTTTTCGCGTCTGGACATCACCGTCCGCGAAGGCAAGGGCAACAAGGATCGGCATGTGCCATTGCCGCGCATGCTGGTGACGCCTTTGCGCGACCAGATGGCGGCTGCGCGGTTGTTGCATCGCTCGGATCTGGCCGCGGGTTTCGGTGCGGTATATCTGCCGCATGCACTGGAACGCAAGTATCCGAATGCCGCCAGTGAATGGGCGTGGCAGTATGTCTTTCCCGCTTCGCAGCGTTCGCGCGATCCGCGCTCGGGTGAGATGCGACGGCATCATCTGGATGAAAAGGTGTTGCAACGGGCGGTGCGCAAGGCGCGTGCGGCCGCCGGCATCAACAAACCCGCCAGTTGCCATACGCTGCGTCATTCCTTTGCCACTCATTTGCTGGAGGATGGCAAGGACATCCGCACCATCCAGGAATTGCTGGGTCACAAGGATGTCGCCACCACGCAGATCTACACGCACGTGCTCAACCGTGGCGGCCTGGGTGTATTGAGTCCACTGGATGCGATGCCCATGCCAACGGTTTGATCAGTGCTTGCCCAACGGTACCGACGACGATTGCTTGACGGTGCGCAGCACGAAACTCGAATTGACGTCGGCGACGCCGCCGGTATTGAGCAGGCGGTCGAGCAGGAAATGCGAGAAGTGCTCCAGGTCGCTGACGTAGACGTGCAGCAGGTAGTCCATGTCCCCGGTCAGGGCGTGGCAGGTGGCGACTTCGTCCCACTCGTTGACGCGCTTGGCGAAGGCTTCCACGGTGGCGCTGTCGTGCTGTTTCAGTTGCACGCGCACGAAGGCCTGCAAGTCCAGACCCAGTGTCAGCGCGTCGACTTGCGCGGCGTAGCCGGCGATCACGCCTTCGCGCTCCAGGCGCTGCACGCGGCGCAGGCAGGCCGAGGCCGACAGGTTCACCTTTTCCGCCAGCTGCGCGTTGGTCATGCGGCCGTCGGCCTGCAGTTGGGTCAGGATCTGGTAATCGGTGCGATCCAGGTTCATGCGTCAATTCTGCGCCAATAAGTGCATATCACGCAATAATGTAGCGTATTCATGAACACTCTGCGCAATATGGCAACCATCTTGCGCACGGTACACGCTAGGCTGAAACAGGCAGTTTTCAGGAGTTCGTGATGAATACCCAGCCCCGACGCGTGGAACACCAACAGACCGACCGCGGCACGATCCCGGTTTACACCACGGCCGTGGTCGAGCAGCCGTGGGACAGCTATACCGCCACCGATCACGAAGTGTGGGCGCAATTGTTCGCGCGCCAGCGCAAGGTGCTTCCGGGCCGTGCCTGCGAGGAATTTCTCGCCGCACAGGACATGCTGGAAATGACCGCCGACGCCATCCCGCGTTTCGACGAGCTCAACAGGATCCTCCTCGACGCTACCGGCTGGAAGCTGATCGGTGTGGAAGGCCTGCTGCCCGAGCAGACTTTTTTCGACCACCTGGCCAACCGCCGCTTTCCGGTCACCTGGTGGATCCGCACGCCCGAGCAGATCGACTACATCAGCGAGCCGGATCTGTTCCACGACCTGTTCGGCCACGTGCCGCTGCTGATGAACCCGGTCTTCGCCGATTACATGGAAGCCTACGGCCGCGGCGGTCTGAAGGCGGAAAAGATCGGGCCGGAAGCGCTGATGAATCTGACGCGCCTGTATTGGTACACGGTGGAGTTCGGCCTGATTCGCGAGAAAGGGGAAATGCGCATCTACGGTTCGGGCATTGTCAGCTCGCGGGGCGAGTCGATTTACTCGCTGGGATCGGCCGCGCCCAATCGCATCGGTTTCGATCTGGAGCGCGTGATGCGCACGCAGTACCGCATCGACACCTATCAGCAGACGTATTTCGTCATCGACGATTTCGAGCAGCTGTTCGAGGCGACCAAGCCGGATTTCGTACCGCTTTACGACAGGCTGAAAGCGCAGGATTCGATTCCCGCGCGCGACGTGCGTGACGAGGACGACATCATTCAGCGTGGCACGCGCGAAGGGTTTGCCACCGACGCGGATGCCTGATCCGACAAACGCTCGCGCGCTGTAGGAGCCTGCCTGCAGGCGATAACCTCGGCCCTGATTGAGTCTTGAGGCCATCGCCTGCAGGCAGGCTCCTACGACACCGCGTTTTATGGGTGTGATCGCGTGACCTCGGCCACTTCCAGCACCGCGTCGATGCATTCGCCGTTCCAGCGGTAGATGTAGTGCCCGGTTTGCACGCACGGATCGACCACGTCGGGATAGAACGCGGCCACGCAGGTGCCGCCCTTGTGACGCACGCTGTCGTAGACGATGCCGTTGGAACCGTCTTCGCGCAGGTGTTTGGCCAGTGCCTGGCTGGCCGCGTAGCTGTCCGGATCGTGCGCTGCTTTCCAGTCGCCGCGCAGATCATGCAGGCGACCGTGCACGCCGGTTCGGTAGCAGCGCATTTGCAGGTCGATGGGTGGATGTTTCGTGGCCGTCAGAAAAAGCCCGCGGTGGTACACGGTTTCCTCGATGGCGGTGGCGACCTCGTGCGCGGCATAGAACACGCCGTAGCTGCCGTCGGAAAAGCGGCTGCCTTCGGGGTTGAGATGCGTGAAGGCCGCCATCACAGGCGTCGTGCCGGGGCCGCTGATGCGCCGGTTTTCCGGCACCAGTGACAACGCACCGGCCTCCTGACGCAGGCGCGGGTTGGTCATCGCTTCCAGCTCGAACAGGGCGTCCAGCTCGGCCGGGTCGGCGATGCGGTCGAACACGCCCACGGGCGGAAAGCGGCTGGACACGATGCGAAAGGCGCGCGTCCAGCGGATGCGTTTGACGGGTGGCTCGGGCATGGCGCCAGTATCGGTAGCCATCATCTCACGCTCCGCGACGCCGTACGCACAGCCTTATCCGCGCTGGGCATCGAGATAACGGCGCACTTCGTACAGGTCAGCCACTTGCCCTGACAGCATGCGTTCGAGCGCGCTGCGACCGCCGAAAGGCAGGGCGTCGTTGGCGCGACGCACCCAGGCATCGGCATGATTCTCGTCTGGCA
>DASSBH010000146.1:0-2646 GCA_035698945.1 Oleiagrimonas sp. | reverse complement strand
CCTCCCAGCGGCCCGATTTGCGGCAGCGCATCAGCGATGCCGTCGTAAGCGGGGCGGTGGCCACTGGCACGGGCCTCGTCGACGCCGGCGGCGCACAGCAAGGCAAGTTGATGCTCGATCAATGGACGTCCATTCCAACGCAGCATCGCCTTGTCCTTGCCCATGCGCGTGGACTGGCCGCCGGCCAGCACGATGCCGATCGAGCGCAGGATGTCAGCGGACGTGGCCATGGTCGGCTTCACCATGCCGCTGCGCGCGTTCGGCCTCACGCTGTTCTTCGCACAGCGAGCAGCCTTCGCTCCAGGCGCTGTCGCCGTCGATGTAGTGCTCCTGCTTCCAGATCGGTGCCTCATGCTTGACGGCTTCGATGGCCAGCCGGCAGGCGCGGAACGCTTCGTCGCGATGCGGCGTGCCGGCGGCGACGATGACGGCGGGATCGCCGATGCCGAGGTCGCCCTTGGCATGTGCGATATAAAGCTTGAGCGGTTCGCCCACTTTCTCACGCGCCTTCTCGCCTATGGCACGGAAGGTGTTGAGCGCCAGTGGCTCGAACAGGTCATAGGTGATGCCGGTGACGATGCGGCCCAGGTTGTGCTCGCGCACACGGCCGATGAAGCTGGCGATGCCGCCGAAGCGCGGGTCGGACACGAAGTCGAGCGCCGCGGCGATATCCAGTTTCGCTTCGCGAATATCGACCACGGCAACATGCAATCCGTCCATGCTCAACCTCCGCTCACAGGCGGCAGCACGGCCAGCTCCACGCCTTCGGGAACGCTGCGTGCATCGTGCAGGATTTCCTCGGCGCTGGCGAAAGCCGAACGCTCGACCAACCCCGCACCGATGCTCGGTGTGTGCTGCTGCAAGTGCTGGATGAGCAATCGACGCAGCCCGGCGATGTCGCAGCCGACGGGCACGTCCAGTTCCACATGGCCGCTCGGGTCGGCCTCGCGCAAGGCGCCGTAGAGAGCGATCCGTGTCTTCATGTTTCGCTCCAGACGGGCCTCGGGCTTTCCAGGTGACCGAGGCCATGAACATCCACCAACGAGCCTGCCGATAAATCGGTCGTGTCGGGTGATGTCACCACCCAGGCATTGGCTTCGGCCAGCGGGCGGATGCGATAGGACTGCTGACCCGGCAACACGGTGACGGTCAAACGACCCTCACGATCCAGGGTGAGTTTTGATTTCAGATGAAAACGCAGGCTTCGCTTTTGTACGTAATCGGTAGCCAAGGGCACGCGCCAGGGTTGTTTGCGCGGCAACCCGAGCATGTGCCGAAGCGCGGGTTCGACGAAAAAGCGCCATCCCACCGCGACCGAAATCGGATTGCCGGGCAAGCCGAAAAACAGCGTGCCGTCGTGCAGCCGCGCAAACAGCAGCGGCTTGCCAGGGCGGATTGCCAGTTTGTGGAACAGGATTTCGGCGCCCAAAAGTTCCAGTGCCTGCGGCACGAAATCGTAGCGGCCCATCGACACCGCGCCCGTGGACACCACGATGCGCGCACCGGCGGCGCGGGCGCGTTCGAAGGCGGCGATGAACGTATTCACGTCGTCACCCACTGTTTCGCCGTGCACCTGTTTCGCACCGGCCAAGGGCACACGCGCGGCGAGAAACGGGCCGTTGGAATTGTGGATCTGTCCGGAGACCAACGAGTGTATCGGGTCGTCCACCAGCTCGCGGCCGGTACACAGCACGGCGACGCGCGGCTGCGTGGCGACCGGCACCTCGGCCACGCCCAAGGCGGCCAGCAGCATCAGGTGTTGCGGCGCCAATAGGGTGCCGGCGGCCAGCACTGTTTCGCCCCTGTCTACGTCGGTACCGGCCAGACGCACGTTCTGCCCTGGTGTGACATCGGCCAGCAGGCGCACGCGTGCAGGATGCTCCAGGCGCTACGTGCGTTCGACCGGAATCACGCGATCCAAGCCGCTGGGCATGTGCGCGCCGGTCATGATTTCCCAGGCGCCCTGCCCGGCATGCACGGCCTGGTCACCGGCGGCCTGTTCGCCTTCGATGAGCCACTCCGTGCCGGCGGCCAATGCTTCCTCGCCGCCGCCGAGGGCGTAACCGTCCATGGCCGAGTTGTCGAACGGTGGCAATGATGCAGGACTGACGATGGATTCGTGCAACACGCGGTTCATTGCGTCAGCCACGGCGCAATGTTGTGTCGGCAGCGGTGCGCTGGCATCGAGGATGATGTCGAGCGCTTCGTCGGGATCAAGCAGTGTCTTGCTCATGCGTGATGACCCTCACCGGCCACCATGGCCAAGGCATGCGCGAGGATGGGCGCGAGGATGTCCATGCCCTGCGCCACGGCCTTCGGGCTGCCGGGCAAGGCGATCACCAGTGTGTTTTGAACCAGCACAGCGGCGGCGTTGCTCAACCAGGCCAGTGGCGTGTGCTGGCTGCTTTCGCTGCGGAACATCTCGCCGATGCCGGCCACACGCCGGTCGGCTACCTGTGCCAGCGCGTCGGGAGTGCGGTCGCGCGGACCGAGGCCGGTGCCGCCGGTACATAACACCAGGCGAGTGCCGGCGGCGGCCAATTCGCGCAGCCGCGCGGCCAGTGCATCGGGATCGTCCGGGCGCACTTCGGCCGAGTTAACCTCGGCGCCCAATGCACGCAGGTGTTCCACCAGCAACGGGCCGGC
>DASSBH010000145.1:0-5259 GCA_035698945.1 Oleiagrimonas sp. | reverse complement strand
AGGGCTGATGTTCCACGCCTTGCGCCAGCGCGTAACGACGCTGGCGGCTGTCGATGCGCGACGCCAGAAGATTCAGCAGCGCCAGACCCGTCAGCATGCCGTAGGCCGCCGGCATGCCCAACCATTGCTTGCCGACGACGGTAATGACGATGGTCAAACCGAAAGTCACGCAGATGGCCACGCCGCCGGGCTTGATGCCGGTGCCCTCGCCGCCCGACTCGGGACAACCGCGGGGCAGGGCGACATGCATGATCAGCGCCGGTATCAGCCAGTTCACGGCCGAGGGCAGGAACAGCCTGAAAAAGTCGAAAAAGTCGGCCTTGTGCGCCTGCCACACCATCAGCGTGGTGATGTCGCCGAACGCGCTCCAGGCGCCGCCGGCGTTGGCGGCCACCACCAGGTTGATCAGCGCCAGCGTGATGAAGCGGATGTTGCCGATGCCCACGGCCAGCACCACCGCCGACATCACCAGCGCCGTGGTCAGGTTGTCCAGCACCGCCGACAGGAAAAACGCCAGCACGCCGGTAATCCAGAACAACTGCCGGTAGCTGAAACCCCGGCGCACCAGACGCGAGCGCAGCGCCTCGAACACGCCGCGCTCGCCCATGGCGGTGACGTAGGTCATGGCGACCACCAGGAAGAAAAAGATCTCGGCGTATTCCAGGAACATCGACTCGAAGGCATGACGCACGTTCGGGTCGCCACCGGTCTGCCAGGCGATCAGGGCCCAGATCACGCCGGCCGCCAGCATCACCGGTTTGGACTTGGCGATATGGATGCGCTCTTCCAGGATCACCGCCACATAAGCCAGCACGAACATCGCCAATGCGATCCAGCCTACGGGGTGCGCGGTGAGATCGAAATGCACGGGAGCTTCGGCGGCAACAACGAGCGAAAGATGCATGCGACGACACACGAGGCGTGAAAACGCGGAAACGCCAGCGTAGCAAAATGCAGCTCCGTAGGGTGGGCATTGCCCGCCGTTGTTGAGACAGAGCGGCGGGCAGTGCACGCCCTACAGGGGCAAGCGATTATCATGCACGCATCCCTGCCGGAGATTTCCATGCCGTCAAACGCCCCGCCGGAAAATGTGCTTCAGCATGCCGCCGAGCTGCGCATGCAACTGGACGACGCCAGCTACCGCTATCACGTGTTGGACGATCCGCACATCCCGGACGCCGAATACGACCGCCTGCTGCGCGAGCTGGAGGCGCTGGAAGCGGAGTATCCGATTCTGGCCACGGACGATTCACCGACCCGTCGCGTGGGTGCGCGCGCCAGCGGCGGGTTTGCCGAAGTGCGCCATGAACTGCCGATGCTGTCGTTGGGCAACGCCTTCGAAACTGACGGCGACGACGACCGCACCCGTTTCCGTGAAGTGGCCGACTTCGTGCGCCGTATCGAGCAGACGCTGGATCGAACCGATCCCGTGTTTTCGGCCGAACCCAAGCTGGACGGTCTGGCTATCAGCCTGCGCTACGAGCACGGCGTGTTCGTGCGCGGCGCCACACGCGGCGACGGTGCCACCGGCGAGGACGTCAGCGCCAATGTGCGCACCATCCGCGCCATTCCACTCAAGCTGCGCGGCAAGGGTTGGCCAGATGTGCTGGAAGTGCGTGGCGAAGTCATCATGCTGCACAAGGATTTCGAAGCCTACAACGCGCACGCGTTGAAGCACGGCGAAAAACCCCTGGCGAATCCGCGCAACGGCGCCGCCGGCTCGCTGCGTCAGCTCGACCCGGCCATCACCGCGCGGCGCAAGTTGAGCTTCTTCGCCTATGCCGTCGGTGTGGTCGAGGGGGGCGCATTGCCGGCGACCCATTCGGATACGCTCAAGGCGCTGCGGGGCTGGGGCTTTCCGGTATCGCCGGAGGTGGGCACGACGACCGGGTTCGAGGGTTTGATTGCATATTTTCACCGTGTTGGCGAAAAGCGCGCCAGCTTGCCGTACGACATCGACGGCGTGGTCTACAAGCTGGACGACTATGCCGGTCAGGAAGCCATGGGCTTCGTTGCCCGCGCGCCGCGCTGGGCTATCGCGCACAAGTTTCCCGCCGAGGAGCAGGCCACCACGGTCAAGGCCATCGACATCCAGATCGGCCGCACCGGCGCCGCCACTCCGGTGGCGCGTCTGGAACCGGTGCAGGTGGCGGGCGTCACTGTCACCAACGCCACCTTGCACAACGCCGATCAGATCACGCGTCTGGACGTGCGCGTGGGCGACAGCGTCATCGTGCGCCGCGCCGGCGACGTCATTCCCGAAGTGGTGCGTGTCATTCCCGAGCGCCGCCCCGAAGGCACGACGCCGTGGCAGATGCCGACCCGCTGCCCGGTATGCGATTCGGCCCTGCTGCGCGAGGAAGGCGCGGCCGCCTTTCGATGCAGCGGCGGGCTGGTTTGCGCCGCGCAACGCAAGGAGGCGCTGATCCATTTTGCCTCGCGTCGCGCCATGGACATCGATGGCCTGGGCACGCGTTACATCGACGCCCTGGTCGAGTTCGACATGGTGAAAACGCCTGCCGATCTGTATGGCCTGACGCTGGACGATTTCCTGCGCATGAAACGCCTGACCGACGAGCGCGACGGCACCACGCCGGAAACCGTCAAGAGCGGCAAGGTGGCAACTCGCTGGGCGGAAAACCTGGTGGACGCCATTGCTGCCAGCAAGCACACCACACTGGCGCGTTTCGTGTTTGCGCTGGGCATCATGCATATCGGCGAAAGTACGGCAAAAACACTCTCCAAGTGGCTGGGTAACATGGATTTTATTCGGTCAACTCCCGCCCCCATTTTGCGCGCATTGCCGGATATCGGCAGCGAGGTTGCCGAATCCATCGCCACGTTCTTCACGCAATCGGGCAATCGACAGGTGGTGGACGCGCTGCTGGCCACCGGCATCACCTTCGAGGATGCCGGCGCGCCAGCCGCCGAGTTGCGTGAGCGCCTGGGCCTGGATGTCTTGCTGAAGGCTTTCGATATCGCCAAATTCGGCCCAACCAGTGCCGAACGGCTGGCCGTCGCCTATCCGTCGCTGGATGCCCTGATCACAGCCGGGCCGGCGCAGTGGCGAACCACCGCCGGCCTGTCGCAGGCGGCCACGGCCAACCTCGAAGCGTTTCTGGAAGATGCCGCATCGCAGGCGGCCTTGCGTGCCGCGGAAACCGCCATGCAAAAGCTGCTGGCCGCCGCACCCAAGGCTGCCGCCGCAGCCGATTTGCCGCTGGCTGATCAGACGGTCGTTCTCACCGGCAGCTTGTCCGACATGACCCGTGACGAAGCCAAGGAAAAACTGGAGGCCTTGGGCGCGAAGGTATCCGGCAGCGTGTCGAAAAAAACCAGCTTCGTCGTCGCCGGTGAAGCCGCCGGCTCCAAGCTGGCCAAGGCGGAGGCATTGGGCATCGAGGTGTGGGACGAGGCGCGCCTGACGCGCTTTCTTGCCGACCACAGGGCAAGCTGATTCATGCCAATGCCTTTCCTCATTCCATTCACTTGTAGGAGCGAGCCTGCTCGCGACCAAACTTGCCGACACCTCGCGAAAAACCATCGCGAGCAGACTCGCTCCTGCAAAGAGCCTCGAATAATCGTCTCTTCGCTCGTCATTCCGGCGAAAGCCGGAATTCAGGTTGCTGTTACCAAAGTCAAAATGGATTCCGGCTTTCGCCGGAATGACGCAGGCAGCAGTTTTTTCGAGGTTCCCTCCAAGGAGCGAACGCGCTCGGGGTTGCTGCCATGACGCCTTCACGCCTCGCCATGTTCCAGCTGCGCGCGCAGCTGTACGGCCTGATTCGCCGGTTCTTTGACGAGCGCCACGTGCTGGAGGTGGAAACCCCCATCCTGTCGATGGCCGGCAACACCGAACCCAACATTGAAAGTTTTCGGACACGTTTTACCGGTCATGTCGATGCCGGATCACCCGAGCGTTTCCTGCGCACCTCGCCCGAATACCCGCTCAAACGCCTGCTGGCCGAAGGCCTGGGCGACTGTTACGAACTCGGTCGCGTATTTCGCAACGGCGAGGCGGGCAGACGTCACAATCCCGAATTCACCATGCTGGAGTGGTATCGCGTCGGCATGGATCACCGCCAGCTGGCCGTGGAAACCATCCAGTTTGTTCAGGCCGCCCGGCGACTCGTCGTTGATGACGGGAAAGTGCAGGGCGAAAACGTCCATATCACGACCTACCGCGACCTGTTCCGCCAAACTCTCGCCATCGATCCTTTCGAGGCCGACCTCGCCACCTTGCAACGGCAAGTGGCCGACTTCGCCATCGACCCGCAAGGCCTCACCCGCGACGATTGGCTGGATCTCGTCATCACCCACCGCATCCAGCCCGACTTTCCACGTGACCGCATCACAATCATCCACGACTGGCCCGCCACCCAGTGTGCTTTGGCACGCGTTCGACCAGGCAATCCCCCCGTTGCCGAACGTTTCGAGCTTTATCTTGGTCAGCACGAATTGGCCAATGGTTATCACGAGCTCAACGACGCCGCCGAACAACGCGCCCGTTTCGAGCACGAGAATGAGCGCCGTGCACAACGCGGTCAGCCTGCATTGCCGCTGGACGAAAACCTGTTGGCAACGCTCGATGCCTTGCCGGATTGCGCGGGTGTGGCGCTTGGCATCGAACGTTTGATGATGTGCCTGACGGGGAGCGACGCCATCGGGGACATCATGGCGTTCGGCTTTTCGGAGGCCTGACCCGGTTCAACCGACGAGCTTTCCTTGCCCGTGCGTGACATCGGCCACGAGTCGACTGAGAGCATCGACATGTTCATCGGGCAGTGCCAGTTGCACCGTGACGCCATGGGCGCCGAAATCCTCGTGGTGGATCGCCGCTTGCATGGGTTCCATACGCGACTTGATGAGCGGCAAATCGGCGTAGCCGCAGGCGAGCGTCAGCTGCGTGGTCGGTATGACGGGAATGCGTTGGCCCTGGCGCAGGCATTCGGCGGCGGTACCGCCGTAGGCGCGGATCAATCCGCCGACACCCAGCTTGATGCCGCCGAACCAACGCGTGACGACGGCGACGACACCATCCAGATTCTGTCCGTCGATGGCGGCGAGAATGGGCTTGCCGGCACTGCCGGAAGGTTCGCCGTCGTCGTTGAATCGGTAGTCCTGGCCGATGCGATAGGCCCAGCAATCATGGTTGGCGCCGGGGTCGCCGACCTTGCGCACGAAATCCAGTGCTTCGTCCGCGCTCGCTACCGGCGCGGCTTGTGCGAGGAAGCGGCTTTTCCTGATGTCGACCTGATG
>DASSBH010000144.1:0-2974 GCA_035698945.1 Oleiagrimonas sp. | reverse complement strand
GGCGGCGGCGAGTCGCACGGCAGTGTCGGCGCTGACGCCGCGCTTGCCCAACACGATTTCGTTGATGCGACGTGGCGGCACGCCGGCAGCGCGGGCGAGGGCGTTCTGGCTGATGCCGCGTGGCGCGAGGAATTCCTCGAGCAGCACTTCACCGGGGTGGATGTTGGGCAGGGTTTTCATGTCGTTCTCCGTGTTCAGTGGTAGTCCACGATCTCGACGTTGATGGCGTCGCCGTCCTTCCACTTGAAACAAATGCGCCATTGATCGTTGATGCGGACGCTGTGCTGGCCTTTGCGGTCGCCTTTCAAGGCTTCGAGCCGGTTGGCCGGTGGAATCTGCAGGTCGTCCAGCGTTGCGGCGTTGTTGAGCATGCGCAGCTTGCGACGTGCAACCTGCTGGATGTCCGTCGGCAGGCGTCGGGATGACGTGCCATGCCAGATCTTCTCGGCTTCCTTGTCGGCGAACGTCCGGATCATGTGAAGACTATAACGCGATCCGTCATATAACGCAAAGCGTTATGAACCAGGGCTGGGAAATGGAAGCTGAGGGCAGAAAACAGGGGGCAGAGTCGACTCTTCAAGCGCTGTAGAATCCCGCCGCGCCCCGCGCTGACCCCGTTCTTGGCAAAAGTCGACTCTGACCCCGGTTTTGCCTCGTGCCTCAGTGCCTCGATGTGCTGGTGGTCGGTGGAGCAATCAAGCGACGCCGAGGTCGCCGGAAGTTCTGCTTTTGACGTGGCTGCCTGACGGGGAAGCTTGCGGTTCAATGACCGCCGCCGTCCTTGTCCTTTTTCTTCAGGGCGCCGCGCAGCAGGTCGCCCAGGACATCCTTGGCGCGTTTCGACTGGGGGGCCTTGCCGGAGTCGGACTTCGGCGCGCCTTGCTTGGCTCCGGCCACGCCGGCTTCCAGCAGCCCTGCGACCGCGCGCGGGTCGACCTTGAATTTCGGCGCGCTGGCGGTGCCGGAGATGTGCACGCCGATGCCCTGGTCGGCACTGCCGCCGAGGATGCCGCCGAGCACGCGTCCGGCCCTGGAATCGCCGAGCAGGCCGCCGACGCCCTGGCTGCCGACGATGCCCTTGTCGAGCTTGACCAGCATGTTGAAGTCGAGCGCGCCGTTGGCAGCCATCCGGCCCTTGCCGGCCAGGCTGCCCAGACCGGTGATTTCAGCCCGGGCCGGATCGGCGCGGATCCCGGATGGTGCGATGGTCAGGGTGGCTTCGGCGTGCCTGATCTCGGTGTCCCTGGGCGCATGGATCCCGGCCAGCGACAGCGCACCACCCAGTTTGGAGCCGAGGCTGTAGCCCGCCAGTCGCGAGTTGTCGAGTGTGACCGGCCCGCTGATGACCAGCTTGTCCAGCGGACCGCGCGCGCGCAGGTCCACGCCGAGCGTGCCGCCGCTGAGGCGCGAGTCCTTCGGCAGCACCACGCCCACGGCCGGCAACAGCGGTTGCAGGTCATCGACCGGCAGTTGCGTGCCACGGATCGTGAGATCCAGGCTCATCACCGCGCCGCGGTTGTCGAAACTGCCATTGACGGCCAGACGCGCCTTGCCGGTGCCTACCGTGGTGCGATCGATGTTGCCGGTGCCGGCGTCGAGTTTGTAGCTGGCCTGGTAGTCGATGCGTATCGGTTGCGGCGCGGGCGAGCCGGACGCGACCAGTTGCAGCTTGTGCGCATCGATGTGGCCTTTCGATGTCAGCACGCCACCGGATGAGCGGATCTGCGTATCCAGGTCCAGCACGCCGCCGACACCATCGTTCTTGCCCATCAAACCGGCGCCGACCAGGTCCAGGTCTTGCACGACCAGATGTGCGTCGACAGGTGTCAGCACGGCGTCGCCGGCATGCCACGGACCCAGCTTCCCGTCCAGTTGCAACGTTCCGCCACCGGCGATGGCGGCGCGCATGGAAAACGGGAATGCGGCTTGCGTGCTGACGTGGTCGGCGCTGATTTGCACCTTGTCGTAGGTGCGCGTGCCACCGACCGCACGGACAAGGGTGACGCTACCGTCCTTGATGCGCAGCTTGTCGACGCTGAAAACGGGCGTGTCCGTGGACGGCGACGCACCCTGCGCGGGCGCGCGAGCGGCAAAGCTGGCGAAATTCCAGTGTCCGGCGCGATCCTGGATCAAGTGTACGCTGGGCTGATCCAGCGTCAGCGAAGTCACGCGCAACTCCCGGTGCGCGATCAGCGGCCAGAGGCGCACGCCGACCTCAAGCGATTTGGCGCTGACAAAAGGTTCCTTGCCGAATGCCGGATCGTCGCCGATGCGGATGTCGTCAGCGTCCAGCGAACCCGACCGCAGCGAGACGTGCAATTCGCCCACGCTGACGGGGCGGCCCATTGCCTCGCTCAATGAGGTCTGGATCTGCGGACGGAAGTGATTGGCGTCCACCAGCAGCAACGAGCCCGCGCCGGCGACAACGACCACCAGAACGATGACGCCGAGGATGATCAGCAAACGTTTCATGGGAGCCCCACGGAAACGGCGGAAAAACAGGGGTCAGAGTCGACTTTCCGGCAAGTCGTCGGACAACGGACCGCGCCTCGCGAAAGCGTTGGTGGTCTGACTCGGCCGAGCGTCGTCAGCAATTCGCCGGAAGTTTTGCTTTGAGGTATCTGCTTTACGGGGACCAGTCCGGAAACCGCGGTGGGCGTGTTCGAGGGCATCACCGGCATCCAGGCCGTTCCGAAGCCTGCCAGTTCGTCGCTCGGACAGTTCTTTTCGATCGTGGCGCTGTTCATGTTCGCCTACGGGGGACTGAGCGGCGGCTCCTCCCTGGGTGGCGAAACGATCGATCCCGCGAACGCCATGCCGCGTGGCATTGTGATGGGGTGGGCGCTGGCGCTGGTGTCCTACACGCTGATTGCGTTCGCGCTGTTCCACGCGGTGCGCTGGTGGCTGGCGGTATGCGTGGTCAGCGGACGGTTTCGCGCCACGCGCCTTGCAGGTGACCAACCGCGCGCGCACC
>DASSBH010000143.1:0-6266 GCA_035698945.1 Oleiagrimonas sp. | reverse complement strand
CACCAGCGCCAGAATGCCGATCAGCACGAACCCGATGGCGTCCAGCGCCAGGCCGCTGGCATACAGGCCCGGTTGCAGGTGGGTGTAGCCCTCGATCAACTGGTAGCCGATGGTGTAGATCGCGCCGGCCAGCAGGAACACGACAGTGATCAGCACCAGGGTCAGACCCTGGGCGGCTAGCGGAATCCAGTCCGGGACGGGCAGTGAATCGTTCACGTCGCTGGCGCGCAGGTTGCGGTCGCGCCACACCAGTTCGCCGGCATAGAAGGCCAGCACGATCAGCAGGAACAGCGACATGGCGCCACGGATGTCCTGCACCATGAAGTAAGTCACCGGATACACCGTGGTGCCGTACATCTTGCCGCTCAGCAACAGCAGGGCGGTCAGCAGGGCGAGTGCCAGCACCAGCATCAGCGGAAACAGCACGCCGCGCAGTATGCCGACGGTATTCGTGGCGGTCAGGGACAGGAGCTGTCGCCATTGCGCCTCAAGGCCATGTTGCGTGGCGACCACGGGCAGGGTCGCGGCGGCGGGCGCGTCGTCGGCATCGGTGCGCTGCCTGCGGCGCGGCCACAAGCGCAGGCGCAGGCCTTCGCGATCGGCGCGGAACAGGCTGAAGCCGGCTGCGAACAAGGCCGCCGATACCGCCAGCCACAGCACCCGGTTGCCCAGCAGCACGCCGGTGAAGGGCGGCAATTGTGTGTTGTAGGCATGCGCCGTCCAGTAGCGCACGGTAGCGGCGAGCGCCTGCCCGCCGTAGGGGTCGAGCAGGCCGGCGACGAAATGGCTGTCGATGCCGCTCATCAGGGCGTTGGCCACGCTACGCAGCACGATCAGCACGACCACGCCGGCGAACACGCTCAGCAGCGAACGCGTGGCGGCGGACAAGGCGAACAGCAAGGCCGCCACGAACAGCATGTCCGGCAGCACGATGACGCCGAAGCTCCAGGCCCAGGCCGAAGGCATCATCGGGCCCAGCCGCGCGGCTTCCACCCACGGCATCACGGTACCGGCGACCGTGCCCAGCAGCGCCGCCGTGACAACCGCCAGCGCAATCAGGAAACCGGCGGCAAAGCGCCCACCCAGATACGCGCCGCGCGTGACCGGCGTGGAAAAGATGGTTTCGGCGGTGCGCTGGTCGAAATCGCGCAGCAGCGCGCCGGCCACGAACACCACCACGAACAATGTGCCGAGGAAGGCGAAGGCGCCGCTGATCTGGGCGATTACCACCGGCGCGTTGACATGCACGTTGCCGACGGCACTGCCGATGGCCACGGCCGGCGAACTGGTGAAGGCCGCGCCGCCGATGAAGAACAGCGCCAGGAAAATCCAGAACAGCGGCCCCTTGAGCTGCTGGCGCAACTCGAAGCGGAAAATCTCCGTGAACATGTGCGACTCCTGTCAGGCGGCCCGGGCCACGGTCGAAACGGCGGCCTGCTTCTGCAATTGGCCGAAATAGACGTCTTCCAGATCCGGCGCCACGGCTTCGAAACCCGCTTCGGGCGCGGCGTCGGCCAACACGTGGATGATGGTGGTGCCGGCGGCCAGGCGCGTGGACAGCACGGTCATGTTGGCCTGGTAGTCGTCCAGTTGCGACTTGTCGATGGAGCGCCGCCAGACCTTGCCGTCCAGCGCGCGGATGGCCTCGTGCGGCTCGCCGGTCAACAGCACTTGTCCCTGGCCGATGATGGCCATGCGCGGACACAGGTCGGTGACGTCCTCGACGATGTGCGTCGACAGGATCACCACCACGCGCTCGCCGATTTCGGCCAGAAGATTCAGGAAACGGTTGCGCTCGGCCGGATCCAGGCCGGCGGTGGGCTCGTCGACGATGATCAGCTTGGGATCGCCGATCAGCGCCTGCGCGATGCCGAAACGCTGGCGCATGCCGCCGGAAAAACCGCCCAGCTTCATCCAGCGCTTGTCCCACAGGTTGACCTGGTTGAGCAGCGCCTCCACCAGCGCCTTGCGCTCCTTGCCGTTGGTCACGCCCTTGAGGATGGCCAGATGGTTCAGCATGTCCTGCGCCGACACCTTGGGATAGACGCCGAATTCCTGCGGCAGATAGCCCAGCAGCTTGCGCGTGGCCTGCTTGTCGGCGACGAGGTCACGTCCATCCAGTTCAATCGTGCCGGTGTCCGGCGCCTGCAGCGTGGCGATGGTGCGCATCAGCGTGGACTTGCCGGCCCCGTTGGGGCCGAGCAGGCCGAACATGCCGTTCGGAATGTCCAGCGACACGTCCTTGAGTGCCTGCACGCCATTGGCGTAGGTCTTGGACAGATGGCGGATGGTCAGCATGGTTTTCCCTCTTTATCCCATTCACAGTGTGGTGATACCCCGCGCGCATCATAGCGTGGGGCCGCTGGAGGGGGCATGGTGCACAGGTCATGCACGTATCGGTGGGTCAACAAGAGGCTGCATAGGGATTATCATGAGCGTTCCCCCCTTGCCGTCGCGTGCGCGTCAATTACCCCTGAAGGAGGCCCCATGGCCGCTGCCAAAGAAGTCAAAGTCCCTGATATCGGCAACTTTGATGGTGTTCCCGTCATTGAAGTACTGGTCGCGCCGGGCGACACGGTGAGCAAGGATCAGGGGTTGGTCACGCTCGAATCGGACAAGGCCACCATGGAAGTGCCGGCGCCGTTCGACGGCACGGTCAAGGAGGTCAAGGTATCCGAGGGCGACGAAGTGGCCGAAGGCGCGGTGATCGCGCTGATCGAGGAATCCGGATCGGCAGGTGGCGACGAGACCGGGAAGGCCGACAAGACATCATCGGACAAGAGCGCCGGAGAAAAGCCCGCTGCCGAAGACGCATCCGACAAGGGCGACGACAAGGCGAAGCAGGACGACGAGCAGAAAGTGGACGAGCAGGAAAAAGAAGCTCCCGCACCGGCCCCGTCCACGACGCGCCGCGGTCCCGATGAGCCGCCGGTCGAGCCGGGCAAGTTGCACGTGCCGGGCGAGGCGCCGTACGCCAGTCCCGCCGTGCGCGCCTTCGCGCGTGAGCTGGGCGTGGACATCAGCCAGGTCGACGGGTCGGGCCGCAAGGGTCGCATCACGCGTGAGGACGTGCAGGCCTACGTCAAGCATGCGCTGGCTTCCGGCGCGCGTCCGGGCACGGCCGCCGGTGGCGGCAACGGGCTGAACCTGCTGCCGTGGCCGAAGGTCGATTTCGCCAAATTCGGCGACATCGAAGAACAGTCGTTGTCGCGCATCAAGAAGATTTCCGGCGCCAACCTGGCGCGCAACTGGGCGATGATTCCGCACGTCACCCAGCACGATGACGCCGACATCACCGAGATGGAGGCGTTCCGCAAGCAGCTCGGCAAGGAAAACCCGGACGTGAAGGTCACGCCGCTGGTGTTCCAGATCAAGGCCGTGGTGGCGGCGCTCAAGCAGTACCCGCAGTTCAACGCCTCGTTGAGCGAGGACGGCGAAAAGCTGATCCTGAAAAAGTATTTCCACATCGGCATCGCGGTGGACACGCCGGACGGCCTGGTGGTGCCGGTGATCCGCGATTGCGACAAGAAGGGCCTGCTGGAACTGGCCGTGGAGCTGGGTGAGATCTCGAAAAAAGCTCGCGACAAGAAACTCGGCCCGGCCGACATGTCCGGCGGTTGCATTTCCATCAGCTCGCTGGGCGGCATCGGCGGCACCAAGTTCACGCCGATCGTCAACGCGCCGGAGGTGGCCATCCTCGGCGTTTCGCGCAGCCGCATGGCGCCGGTGTGGAACGGCGAGGCTTTCCAGCCGCGCCTGATGCTGCCGCTGTCGCTGTCCTACGACCATCGCGTCATCGACGGCGCCGCCGCGGCGCGCTTCGTCGCCTATCTTGCCAAGGTGCTGGGCGACCTGCGCCGGATCCTGGTGTAAGGAGGCGACCATGGCGAACACGATCGAAGTCAAGGTTCCCGACATTGGCATGGACAACGTGCCGGTGATCGAGGTGATGGTTTCCGCTGGCGACAGCGTCGCAAAAGAGCAGGGCCTGATCACGCTGGAGTCGGACAAGGCCACCATGGAAGTGCCATCCACGGCGGCCGGTACCGTCAAGGAAGTGAAGGTGTCCGAGGGTGACGAGGTGTCCGAGGGTACGGTCATTGTCGTCATCGAAACCGAGGATGCTGGCGCTGGCGACAAATCCGACAGCGCCGAAGCCCAGCCTCCCTCTCCCGCCGGGAGAGGGAACGAGGGTGAGGGTACGCCCGAAGCGAAGGCTTCCGGCAAGAGCGAACCCTCACCCCCGGCCCCTCTCCCGCAGGGAGAGGGGAGCAAAGCGGCTGGCGACAGCGGCAGGAAGGCCGACATCGAGTGCCAGGTCGTGGTGTTGGGCTCCGGTCCCGGTGGCTACAGCGCCGCTTTCCGCGCTGCCGATCTCGGCCTCGACACGGTGCTGGTCGAGCGTTACGACACCCTGGGCGGCGTGTGCCTCAACGTCGGTTGCATCCCCTCCAAGGCGCTGCTGCATGCCGCCGCCGTCATCGACGAGGCCGAATCCATGGACGCCCACGGCGTCAGCTTCGGCAAGCCGAAGCTCGATCTGGACAAGCTGCGCAGCTTCAAGCAAAAGGTTGTCGGCCAGCTGACCGGCGGCCTCGACGGCATGGCCAAAAAGCGCAAGGTGAAAACCGTCACGGGCACCGGCGTGTTCGTTTCGCCGCACGAAATGGAAGTCGAGGGCAAGGACGGCAAGAAGCTGATCCGCTTCGAGAAGGCCATCATCGCGGCCGGTTCGCAGGCGCTGAAACTGCCAGGTTTCCCGTGGGACGACCCGCGCATCATGGATTCCACCGCCGCGCTGGAACTGGCCGAGGTACCGAAAAAGATGCTGGTCGTCGGCGGCGGTATCATCGGCCTGGAAATGGCCACCGTGTACGCGGCCCTGGGCAGCGAGATCACCGTGGTGGAACTGGCCGACCAGCTCATGCCGGGCGCCGATGCCGATCTGGTCAAACCGTTGGCCAAACGTCTGGGACAGCGCGTCAAGGGCATCCATCTCAAGACCAAGGTGGTCGAAGCCAAGGCGCACAAGAGCGGCATCAAGGTCGAGTTCGAAGGCGAGTCCATTCCCGAAACCAAAATCTTCGACCGCGTGCTGGTGGCCGTCGGCCGCAGCGCCAACGGTACCAGGATCGGCGCCGACAAGGCCGGCGTGTCTGTATCCGAGCGCGGCCTGATCGACGTCGATACGCAGATGCGCACGAGCGCCCCGCACATCTTCGCCATCGGCGACATCGTCGGTCAGCCGATGCTGGCGCACAAGGCCACGCACGAGGGCCATGTCGCCGCCGAAGTCTGCGCCGGCGAAAAAGCACATTTCGATGCGCGCGTGATTCCGTCGGTCGCCTTCACCAATCCGGAAGTGGCCTGGGTCGGCGTCACCGAACGTCAAGCCAAGGCCGACGGGCTCGCCATCGAGGTGTCGAAATTCCCGTGGGCCGCCTCCGGTCGCGCCATCGGCATCGACCGCACCGAAGGTTTCACCAAGCTGATCTTCAACAAGGAAACGCAGCGCATCGTCGGCGCCGGTATCGTCGGCGTCAACGCGGGCGACCTCATCAGCGAGCTGGCGCTGGCCATCGAAATGGATTGCGAGGCCGCCGACATCGCCCTCACCATCCATCCGCATCCGACGTTGGGCGAGTCGGTCGGCCTGGCTGCCGAGGTGGCCGAAGGCACCGTGACAGATCTATACGCACCGAAGAAGCGATAGACAGATGTAGGAGCGAGCCTGCTCGCGATCAATCCAGCCTCAGCGCCTGATTGCCAGCCCATTCGCGAGCAGGCTCGCTCCTACACCAGAATAAAGTCAGAGCCAGAGATGCCGGCCATGAACGAACACCTGCTGTTCAACACCATCGACCTGGCCGGCACGTTCGCCTTCGCCATCAGCGGGGCCCTTGCGGCGCGGCGCGAAAAGTTCGATCTGTTCGGTGTGCTGGCCATCGCCTACATCACCGCCTGTGGCGGCGGCATCGCGCGCGACGTGTGCATCGGCGCGGTACCTCCGGCAGGGCTGGCCGACTGGCGTTATGCGCTGGTGGCGGTGATCGCGGCGCTGGCAACCATCGTCGCCTACCGGCAGGTCGAACGGCTGACCTATCCGGTGCGCCTGTTCGACGCGATGGGGCTGGGCCTGTTCGCCGTGTACGGCGCGCACAAGGCGCTGCTTTACGGCAACAACGCCGAAGTGGCGATCCTGCTGGGTGTCGTCACCGCCGTCGGTGGCGGCATGGCGCGCGACGTGCTGCTGGCGCGGGTATCGA
>DASSBH010000142.1:0-6106 GCA_035698945.1 Oleiagrimonas sp. | reverse complement strand
ATGGGACTGACCTGGTACAGCCACAGGTTGGCCAGCCGCGTTTTTTCCGTCTGCGCCGCCGCCTTGGCCTTGAGCTTCGGCAAGGTGTCGGTCATTTCCTTGGCGGCTGCCGTATTCGGATACTTGTCGAGGATTTCCTCGCCGATCTGCACGGCCAGCTGCGGCTGGTGCATCTTCATCAACTTGTGGAACAGGTCGAGCTTCTGCTGCGCCGCCGCCTCGTCGGCCTTTTGCTGCGCGGCCGCCTTTTGCGCCGGCGTGGGCGAAGGTTGGCCCGAGCAAGCGGCAAGCAGGCCGGCGACCGCAGCCATGACAAGACAATGGCGAATGGATGACATGGACATGCATGACCCCCGCAAGATGATTGAACTCCCAGTTTAGGGGTCCGGGCGACAGAAATCTTGTCGGTCGGTGTCATGAAACCGGCGTCGGTACATCACCGGCGCGTTCACGCAAGCAGGGACGGTAACGCCGACTGCAAGGTATCTGCTTGCCGTCACGCAGCGTCAGGCGTGCATCGCCCGTATCCAACGGCTCGATCGCGGTCAGGTAATCCAGGTTCACGAAATAGCTTCGGTGCACCCGCACGAAGCGCGTGGAATCCAGCCGCTGTTCGATCGCGGCCATGGTCGAGCGCATGGGATAGTCGCGTCCACGCACATGCAAACTCACGTAATTGCCGGCAGCCTGGAGCCACTCGATCTCGCGTGCATTGATCAGGAACTCCTTGCCCAGCTTGCGTACCAGGAAGCGCTCGGGCCGCTCCACCGGCTCGACCGGCGCCCCGTCGTCAGGCGCTGCCAGCAGGCGGGCCTCACCCTGCCAGCGCACCAGCCACAAGCGTGACAGGCAGATCAACGCGATGACGATGAAATAGGTGCGGATATCCTTGAGGTACTCGTAGCCCAAACCATGCCACCATGGCCCGAAACGATAGGGGCCGGCGCCGATCAGGTCGTAGATCCACTTGCGCAGCACCATCATGCCGCCCACATGCACCAGGCTGAACGGCACACTGGCCAGCAGATGCCACGGCAGGCTCCGCCGCCAGGTGTCGACGCGGAACGGCCAGCGCCGCTCCACCATCCATATGGCAGGCACCAATATCAGGATCATCAACGAACTGGTCCACTCCCACACCCACGGCTCCCAGGCGGCAACGCGGGCGTTGTCGATCTCTGCCACCAGGCTGTTGAACACGGTGTTGAGGATCGCCAGAAACACCCAGAACCCGATCTCGGCCGATCGCCGCCAACGCTGGAAATCGCAGTATTCGAGGTTGCCGTTGCGGTTCATTCGCTGATTCTAACGGGATGCGACCTGCGGGAATGTCGCACCATCCGTCCCATCCTGCCCGCGATTCGTCCCCGGACTCCCACGGTCGGTCACTTGGCCCGGGCCATGCCGAGTCGCTCGACGTAGAGTGCATCGACACCTTCGGAGGAACCGCCATGCAACGCCGCAGCCTGCTCAAAGCCGCCCTGGCCCTGCCCCTGCTGCCCATACTGACACGTACCGCTCTGGCCCTGCCCACCGCAGTGGCGGGCGCCGTGCGTGAGCGCCTGCGACCGGGCCAGCCGGGATGGCCGACGCCAATCGAGTGGGAGGCGCTCAAGCGGCAAGTCGGCGGACGGCTGCTCCGGCTCGACTCACCGTTCGCCGGCGGCCCGGACACCGCGAGCTACAAGCGGGCCATGCAGGCACTGGACAACCCCTTCGCGGTGGGCGACAACCCTGCACTCACCGAAACCAGCGGCTGGGCCGATGCCTGGACCTCGCAGCCAAGCTCGTATGCAGTCGCGGCCGAGTCCGCCGCCGACGTGGTTGCCGCTGTCCATTTCGCGCGCCAGCATCGCCTTCGGTTGGTGGTCAAAGGCGGCGGACACAGCTATCAGGGCACCTCCGACGCTCCCGATTCGCTGCTGGTGTGGACCCGTCACATGAACGACGTGGCCTTGCACGACAAGTTCGTGCCGCAAGGCGCTGCCGGGCGCGTCGCTCCGCAACCGGCCGTCAGCGTGCAGGCCGGCGCCATGTGGATCGATGCCTACCATGCGGTCACGACCCAGGCCGGTCGCTACGTGCAAGGTGGCGGCTGCACCACGGTCGGCACGGCCGGACTGGTGCAGAGCGGCGGTTTCGGCAGCTGGTCGAAAAACTACGGCACGGCGGCAGCCAACCTGCTCGAAGCCGAGGTGGTCACTGCCGACGGCGCCATTCGCACCGTCAACGCCTGTCAGGATCCGGAGCTGTTCTGGAGCATCAAGGGCGGCGGCGGAGGCAGCCTGGGTGTGGTCACCCGATTGACCTTGCGCACCTTCGACCTGCCGGCATTTTTTGGAGCGGTCGGCGGAACCATCAAGGCCAACTCGGCACAGGCATGGCGTGCGTTGATCGCCAAGGCCGTCGCCTTCTACCAGGATGCCCTGTTCAACCGGAACTGGGGCGAGCAGATGCGGTTCCGCGACGGCGACACCCTGACCATTTTCATGGTTTTCCAGGGCCTGGATCAGCGGCAGGCCGAACAGACATGGGCGCCGTTCGTGGACTGGATCCGGGCACGAAGCGAATACACTTTTGTCGAACCCTGGCAGGTGCTGAGCCTGCCGGCCCGGCATTTCTGGGACGCCGAATACATTCAAAAACGCGCTCCCGGCCTGATGGTCCGCGACGCTCGTCCCGGAGCGCCCCGATACCATGCATCATGGGCCGGCGATCTGGGGCAGGTGGGCTGGTTCATCCATGGCTATCAGTCGGCATGGCTGCCCGCGTCCCTGCTTCAGCCAGGACGCCAGGCAGACCTGGTCGATGCCCTGTACGAAGCATCCATGCAGTGGCAGGTCGAACTCCACTTCAACACGGGCATGGCCGGCGGCGCCGCCGATGCCGTCGAACGAACGCGCGACACGGCCATGAACCCGCAGGTGCTGGATGCTTTCGCGCTGGCCATCTGCGCCAGTGGCGGCCAACCCGCCTTCCCCGGCATGTCCGCACCCGACCTGGCCAAGGCCCGACAACGCGCGGCAAAAGTCGACAAGGCCATGGACGCGCTGCGCGCGGTGGTGCCCGGCACCGGCTCCTACGTTTCGGAAAGCGACTATTTCCTGCGTGACTGGCAGCATGGCTTCTGGGGCTCCAATCACGCCCGGCTGGCTCGCGCCAAGCGCCGCTACGATCCGGATGGCTTGTTCTTCGTGCATCACGGCGTGGGCAGCGAGGGCTGGAGCAAGAACGGCTTCAGCCGCCGACCGCCCACCGGATGATGTGCCAAGTCCGGGACGATCCAGTCACCGCCCGTCCGTCTGCTTGCCCGGCTCGGGCACCATCTTGCCGCCCGGACGTTGCTCCATCTTCTGTTTCAGCAGCTTCACGTCGACCGGCCGGATTTCCTGGATGTGGCAGGGGAAATTGCCGCCGTGCACGATCACGCTGTCCAGGCCGCTGCTGACCTGGCCCACGTGCGAAGTCAGGCCGATGGCCGTGGTATAGGGCAGTTCCTGGCACAGACCGACATTGAGCAGCCAGGCTTTGTCGGGACGGGTGTAGATCAGCAGTTCGTTCTCGCTGAGCGGCTCCCACGAATACAGCGTGCTCGTCATGTAGTTGAACGAACCGACCGGCTTGCCGGCGGCCGCATGCACTGCCGCCAGGTGGGCCTGGTCGCGCTGCGCACGGGCGTGGTTGGCGGCGCAAGCGCCAAGCAACATGGTTGGCACCAGCAACAACAGCAAACGCAGGTGTTTCATGGACATCTCCCGGCATTCACGAATGTTCATGCCAACGCTCGTTTGCCGCGGACGTTGACACCGGCGCGGATCGCGGACGTGACGCATTCAGTCCATGGACAGCCGGCGCGCTGTCCCGGTCGGTCAGCCGCCGAAGGTGCCGCTGATGGCGTCCTTGCGATGCACCTGCACGATCCGATCCAGCCAGATGCGGCGCTCGCCGCCCGGCGCCGTGGCGTCCTCCAGGCGCAGCACGCCATTGAGACCTTCGGCGCCGTTGTTGTCGCGAAATGTCTGAACGGTGGGACGCACGCAGACGATGCCGCTGTATGTCTTGCCGTCATCGCATTTCACGGCCACCTGGGCGTTGCCCGGCAACCGGTAAATCAATGCTTCCAGCTGCCTGACGGCAGCCGACTCGACGAACACGCGAGGGGCTAGCTGACCCATGGTGAAAATCCTTGAAGGCCGATTACAAAAAGGGATGCAAAAACGGGAAGCGGCATCCTTGCTACTGCCATTATGCATCCCTCGTCACATAGGAAATTCTGAACAAGTCTTGGGAACGCCCTTCGACATGCGCAGCGTACCCCGTGCTGAGCCTGTCGAAGTATCAGGGCAAACGGTTGAAGGAGTGATTCCGTGCCAATCCGTACTTGTTCAGAGTTTCGTTACACCGTCATGGGGTTGGGTTTGTCCTGATCCAGACCGTATTGCTTGATGGCCTTGGACACGACCGACGCTTCGATCTTGCCGTCCGCGGCCAATGCCGACAGCGCGGCGTGGGCAATCCAGCGCGCGTCGATTTCGAAGAAGTTGCCCAACGCCTCGCGGGTGTCACTGCGGCCATAACCATCGGCGCCCAGCGCGATGAAGCAGCGGCCTTCGGGGATGAAGGCGCGCACCTGGTCGACCACGCCACGCACGTATTCGCTGGCGGCCACGACCGGGCCTTCGTGACCTTCCAGACACTCGGTGACATGCGGCACACGCGGCTTCTTGGCTTCCGGATGCAAACGGTTCCAGCGCTCGCAGTCGAAGCCGTCACGCGACAGTTCGCTGAAGCTCGGGCACGACCACACGTCGGCCTTGACGCCGAAATCCTTGTCCAGCAGATCGGCGGCCTCGATGGCGTCGCGCAGGGAAAGACCGGCGCCCATCAATTGCACGCGCGGTGTTTTCTTGCCCTTGGCCTTGCCGGCATCCTGGAACAAATACATGCCCTTGATGATGCCCTCGTAGCTGCCTTCGGGCATGTCCGGATGCGTGTAGTTTTCGTTGGTGGTGGTGACGTAATAAAAGACGTCCTGCTGCTCCTGGAACATCTCCTTCACGCCTTCGTGCAGGATCACGGCCACCTCGTAGGAGAAGGTCGGATCGTAGGCCTTGCAGTTGGGGATGACGCCCGCCATCAGGTGCGACGAGCCGTCGGAATGCTGCAAGCCCTCACCCGGGAAACTGCGCCCGGCGGTGGCGCCGATCAGGAAGCCGCGCGTGCGCTGGTCGCCGGCGGCGTAGATCAGGTCGCCGACGCGGCGGAAGCCGAAGAACGAGTAGTAGATGAAGAACGGCAGCATCGGCACGTTGGACACCGAATAACTGGTGCCCGCGGCGATCCACGCCGACACGCCGCCAGCCTCGGTAATGCCTTCCTGCAACACCTGGCCGTCTTCCGCTTCGCGGTAGTACAGCAGCTGGTCGGCATCCTGCGGGCGGTATTTCTGGCCTTCCGGCGCGTAGATGCCGATCTGGCGGAACATGCCTTCCATACCGAAGGTGCGCGCCTCGTCGGCCACGATCGGCACCACGCGCGGACCGATCTTCTTGTCGCGCAACAGCAGGTTCATGCCGCGCACCAGCGCCATGGTGTTGCTGATCTCGCGGTCGCCACTGCTCTTGGTGATGGACTTGAAGGCGTCCATGTCCGGCGCCTGCAGGGACTCGTCGGACTTTACGCGACGGTGCGGCAGCGAGCCGCCCAGTTCGCGACGACGCTCCAGCATGTATTTGACTTCGTCCGAATCCGCACCCGGATGGTAATAAGGCACGGCATCGGGGCCATCGCCCTCCAACTGCTTGTCGGTGAGCGGAATGTTGAAGCGGTCGCGGAACACGCGGATGGCCTCGGCGTCCATCTTCTTGGCCTGGTGCGCGATGTTCTGCGACTCGCCGGCCTCGCCCATACCGTAGCCCTTGACCGTCTTGGCCAGGATCACGGTGGGCATGCCTTCGGTATGCGTGGCCGCGTGATAGGCGGCGTAGACCTTGTGCGGATCATGGCCGCCACGGTTCAGGCGCCACACGTCGTTGTCCGACAGGTTGGCGACCATGGCCGCCGTTTCCGGGTATTTGCCGAAGAATTGCTCGCGCGTGTAGGCGCC
>DASSBH010000141.1:0-3754 GCA_035698945.1 Oleiagrimonas sp. | reverse complement strand
CACACCACTGCGAAAAGCCGCGGGGCTGGTTGCAGGCGAAGGCGATCTGGGTGCCGAGCGGGTACATGTCCGGTGCGAGCCGTTCCTGCAGGGCGGCTTCGAAATCCGGCAGGTGCTTTTCGCCGACGTCGAGGATGTGGTTCAAGGTATCCAGCCGTGACAGGAAGACGCGCTGGATTTCGGTGATCTCAGTGTTGCTCATCGGGATATTTCCTGGCAGAGGTGAATAACCGCGTTTTCTCATCGAAGTTGTCGTAGGAACCAGCCTGCTGGCGATTGCCCGATCTGGCGTGATTCTGCATTTATCGCCAGCAGGCTGGCTCCTACATCGATGAATGGTCATTTTGCGGTTTGGTGAAGTGAGCCTCAATAGGCTGGATAGATCGGATGGTTGCTAGCGGCCAGCAGAAACGGCCGCGGCGAAGTGCCGTCATTGTCGTCCAGCATGGCACGCAAGGCCGGGTTGCGGACAGTGAAGACTTCGAAGACGGGTGTGGCTTGTACCTCCGGCAGCATGGCCAGCAATCGGTCTTCCAGCTCGCGACGCCGGAGCTCGTCATGGCTGGCCAATAGCTCGGCCGAGCAGGCGACGAAGTCGTACAGGGTGTCGGCACGGCGCCGGCGTTGCAGGGACGATACGTTCATCGGTTATCTCCTTTTCTCAGGATGATTCGAGCGCGGTTGCCCCTGGCGGCGCGCGCGGCGGCGTTCGACCAGGCCGCGGATGACCAGGTAGAACACCGGGGTGAAGATCAGGCCGAACGTGGTGACGCCGATCATGCCGAAGAACACGGCCACGCCCATGGCATTGCGCATTTCCGCGCCGGCGCCGTGCGAGAGCACCAGCGGTACCACGCCCATGATGAAGGCGATGGAGGTCATCAAAATCGGGCGCAGGCGCAGGCGCGCGGCTTCCAGTACCGCCGACAGCAAGTCCATGCCTTCGCGTTGGCGGTCGATGGCGAACTCGACGATCAGGATGGCGTTTTTGCAGGCAAGGCCGACCAGCACGATCAGGCCGATCTGGGTGAAGATGTTGTTGTCGCCATGCGTCAGCCATACGCCGACGATGGCCGACAGCAAGCCCATCGGCACGATCAGGATTACCGCCAACGGCAGCGTCCAGCTTTCGTACAACGCCGTCAGCAGCAGGAATGCCAGCAACACGCACAACGGGAACACGTAAATGGCAGTGTTGCCGGCCAGGATCTGCTGATAGGTCAGGTTCGTCCACTCGAAATGCATGCCGTTCGGCAGGCTGGTGTCGGCCAGGTGTTCCATCAGCGCCTGCGCCTGGCCGGAGCTGTAACCGGACGCAGGCCCACCGTTGATCTCGGCAGTCGGATAGCCGTTGTAATGCATCACGCGATCGGGGCCGTTGGTGCGATGCACGCTGACGAATGAACCCAGCGGCACCAGGTCGCCACTGGCGTTGCGGGTCTTCAGATCGACGATGTCGGACGGATCGCTGCGGAAGCGCGGCTCGGCGGACACGTTGACCTGCCAAGTGCGGCCGAAACGGTTGAAGTCGTTGACGTACAGCGAGCCCAGGTAGGCCTGCATGGTCTGGTAGACATCGTTCAAGTCCACGCCCTCGGCCTTGGCCTTCTCGCGATCCACGTCGGCATCGACCTGCGGCACGCTGACGCGGAAGCTGGAGAACAGCCCGGCCAGCCCCGGCGTCTGGCGACCGGCGGCAATCAGCTTCCGGGTCTGCTCATACAGCGCATCGAAACCGGCGCCGCTGCGATCCTCGATCTGCATGCGGAAACCGCCGATCGTGCCCAGACCCTGCACCGGCGGCGGCGGGAACACCGCGATATAGGCGCCCTGGATGGCATGGAACTTCATGTTCAACGCACCGGCGATGGCGCCCGCCGACAACGACGGATCCTCGCGATCCTCGAACGGTTTCAAGGTGACGAACACGATGCCGGCATTGGAGGCATTGGTGAAACCGTTGATCGACAGGCCCGGGAAAGCCACGGCATGCTCCACGCCCGGCTGCTGCATGGCGATCTTCGACATGCGCTTGATCACGTCCTCGCTGCGATCCAGCGAAGCGGCGTCGGGCAATTGCGCGAAGGCCACCAGGTATTGCTTGTCCTGCTGCGGCACGAACCCGGTGGGCACACGCATGAACATCAGCACGGTCAAACCAAGCAAACCGGCGTACACCACCAGCGCCGCCGGCGAACGACCGAGCAGCCAGCGCACACCGCCGACGTAGCGGTTGGAACTGCGCTCGAAAAAGCGATTGAACGGGCGGAAGAACCAGCCCAGCGCGAACTCCAGCACGCGTCCGAAGCGGTCGCGCGGCGCACCGTGCGGCTTCAGCAGCACCGCCGCCAGGGACGGACTCAAGGTCAGCGAATTGAACGCCGAGATCACCGTGGAGATGGCGATGGTGAGTGCAAACTGGCGATAGAACTCGCCGGTCAGGCCGGTGATGAAGGCGGTCGGCACGAACACCGCACACAGCACCAGTGCGGTGGCGATGATCGGCCCGGTCACCTCGCGCATGGCCTGGCGCGTGGCGTCCCTGGGCGAAAGTCCGAGGGCGATGTTGCGTTCGACGTTTTCCACCACGACGATGGAATCGTCGACCACGATGCCGATAGCCAATACCAGTCCGAACAGCGACAGCGCATTCAAGCTGAACCCGGACACGTACATCACCGCAAAGGTGCCGATCAGCGATACCGGCACCGCCACCAGCGGAATGATCGAGGCGCGCCAGGTCTGCAGGAACACGATCACCACCAGCACCACCAGCAGCAACGCCTCGAACAGCGTGTGCACTACCGCCTCGATCGAACCGCGCACGAACACCGTGGGGTCATAGACGATGCGGTAGTCCATGCCCTGCGGGAAGCTCTTCTTCAGGCGCGCCATGGTCGCGCGCACCTGGTCGGAAATTTCGATGGCGTTGGAGCCCGGGCGCTGGAAGATCGGCATGGCCGCCGCCGGCTTGTTGTCGAGCAGGCTGCGCAGGGCGTACTGGTTGGCGCCCAGTTCCACGCGCGCGACGTCGCCCAGATGCACCACGGCGCCATTGGCATCAGTGCGCACGATGATGCGGCGGAAGTCGTCGGCGGTTTTCAGACGTCCGCGGGTGTGCACGCTCAACTGGAACGCGGCATTGTTGCGCGCCGGCGGCGCATTCAAGGCACCTGCCGCGACTTGCACGTTCTGCTCGCGGATGGCCTTGACCACGTCGCTGGTGGTCAGGTTGCGCGCGGCCAGCTTCTGCGGATCGAGCCACACGCGCATGCTGAACTTGCCCGCGCCGAACAACTGCACATCGCCGACGCCGGGCAGGCGCGCCAACTCGTCCTGCACGTGCAGGCGCGCGTAGTTGGACAGGTACAGCATGTCGTAGCGGTGATCGGGCGAGACCAGATGCACCACCATGGTCAGGTTGGGCGAGGACTTCTTGGTGGTCACGCCCAGCCGCTGCACTTCCTCGGGCAGGCGCGGCAAGGCCTGCGCCACGCGGTTCTGCACCTGCTGCTGGGCCTTGTCCGCGTCGGTGCCGAGGGCGAAAGTCACGGTCAGCGTCATGCGCCCGTCGGCGGTCGCCTGCGAGGACGTGTACAGCATTCCCTGGACGCCGTTGATCTGCGTTTCCAGCGGCGTGGCCACGGTCTGCGCGATGGTTTCCGGATCGGCGCCGGGGTAGTTGGCGGTCACCACCACCGTCGGTGGCACCACCTGCGGGTATTCGCTGATCGGCAGCAGCGGCAACGCGATC
>DASSBH010000140.1:0-2564 GCA_035698945.1 Oleiagrimonas sp. | reverse complement strand
AACGGCAACAGCCGCTGGGACGTGATCGACCTGGCCCGCATGTGCCAAGCACTGCGACCGGACGGCATCGTCTGGCCCCGTCGCGAAGACGGTTCGCCCAGCTTCAAGCTCGAACACCTGGCCACGGCCAATCATCTCGATCAAAAACACGCCCACGACGCACTCTCGGACGTGGAAGCCACCATCAGCCTGGCCCGTTTGCTGCACGCTCGACAGCCGGAACTTTGGGACTGGTATTTCGGCTTGCGCCGCAAACAAACCGTGTTCGGACTGTTTGACGTGGCTAACATGACACCATTGCTGCATGTTTCGTCACGCTATCCGGCCAGCCAAGGCTGCCTGAGCATGATCGTGCCGCTGGCCATGCATCCGGCCCGCAATACCGAGGTCATCGTCGCCAACCTCGATGCGGATCCCGGCGACTTGATCGACCTGGATGCCGACGCCATCGCCGACCGGCTGTTCACGCCACGCGCCGACCTGCCCGAAGGCATTGAACGCGTCGGCCTGCGCACCGTGCACGTCAACAAGTCGCCTGCACTGGCGCCACTGTCGGTACTCAAGGGCACGGATACCGCACGCATCGGCCTTGACGTGGAGCAATGCCTCGCCAACGCCGAGCGCCTGCGTGGTGCCGACGGCCTGGCCGCCAAGGTTCGCGAGGTCTATGCCAACGCCAGCGACCTGCCGCCAGCCGAGGATCCCGAACTGGCCTTGTATGGCGGCTTCCTGCCCGATGCCGACAAGCCCCTGCTGGAACGCGTGCGGGCCACGCCGCCGACACAGTTGGACGGCCATTTCCCTTTCCGCGATCCGCGCTATCCCGAACTCCTGTTCCGCTACCGCGCACGCAACTGGCCCGACACGCTGAATGCCGGCGAGCAGGCGCGCTGGGAATATTTCCGCCGGCAGCGCCTGACCCGCGAAACACCGCTCACCACGTTGACCCTGGACGCCTATTTTGCGGAAATCGCCGCGTTGCGCCGGGATCCGGCATGCAGTCATCGCGACCAGGGCCTGCTCGATCACCTCGAAGTCTGGGGCCGAGACATGCAGTCCAGCCTCACGACCGCCGAGATCTCGTAGGGCGGGCACTACCCGCCGAATGCCACGTACGCACAAACCTTCCATGGCGGGCAGTGGCCACCCTACGCGTCAGACACGAGGACACACGGCATATTGTTGCTAACATCGGACACATGCCACGCACCTATTTCTCGCCCGCCACCTTCCGCTTCCTGCGCCAGCTCGATCGGCACAACAACCGCGAATGGTTCCACGCGCACAAGGCCGACTACGAGAAGCACGTGCGCGAACCGTTCCTGGCCCTCATCACCGATTTGCAGGAGCCGCTGGCGAAAATCAGCCCGCACTACCGCGCCGACCCGAGCAAGGTGGGCGGCTCGATGTTTCGCATCCATCGCGATACGCGCTTTTCGCACAACAAGCTGCCGTACAAGCCGTTTGCCGGCGCGCGCCTGTTCCACGAGCGCCGCCGCGAGATTGCCGCGCCTTCGTTCTATCTGCACATCGCGCCGGACGATTGCTTTGCCGGCGGCGGCTTGTGGCATCCCGAATCGCATACGCTGCGCAATATCCGCGATTTCATCGCGGACAACCCCGCCGCCTGGAAACGTGCCACGCGGGGTCGCGTGTTCCGTGAGCATTTCACGTTCTGGGGCGAAAGCCTGAAACGGCCTCCGCGCGGCTTCGATGCCGACCACGAACTGATCGACGACCTCAGGCGCAAGAGCTTTGCCGCCGGTGAAGGTTTCGACGAGGAACTGGCCTGTTCCGACGAACTGCGCCCCTTCGTCGTGGCAACCTTCAAACGTATCGCGCCGATGATCGATTACCTGTGCGCGGCGCAGGATCTCGCCTTCTGAGTTCCCTGCAGGCAAAAACAAGGGCCGGCATCGCTGCCGGCCCTTGTCGATCATCGCAATTTGGAGGCCAGAGTCGGAATCGAACCGGCGTACACGGCTTTGCAGGCCGCTGCATAACCACTCTGCCATCTGGCCAGATGGCTTGCTGCAAAGGATGCCGCAGCATCCTCAAAAAACAAAACCCCGGTGAACCGGGGTTTTGCAGGAATCGTCTGGAGCGGGAAACGAGACTCGAACTCGCGACCCCGACCTTGGCAAGGTCGTGCTCTACCAACTGAGCTATTCCCGCCCGGGAGCCGCGTATGTTACCGGCTTGGCGAAACCTGTCAAGACTCGGCAGGCAAAAAAATTGCCGTCGCGCGGATTCGTGCGATCAGTCTCCGTCGGTTTCATCCTTGAACGACGGCCACGCCGCATGCAGGTAAACCAGCCCCGACCAAATGGTCAGGATCGCGGCGATGACCAGCAGGGTTTCACCCACATACCAGTAGCGCAGCAGTGCCGCATCCCGATCGTGCTCGAGCAACAGCACCACGATGGCCACCATCTGCATGAGTGTTTTGGCCTTGCCCACCATGGCCACGCGCACGCGCGAGCGCAGGCCGATGCTGGCCATCCACTCGCGCAAAGCCGACACGCCGATCTCGCGCCCGACGATCACCGCGCTGACGATGGCCA
>DASSBH010000139.1:0-15013 GCA_035698945.1 Oleiagrimonas sp. | reverse complement strand
AGGCCGTCGACATGGCCGGACACCAAGTGCCCGCCGAGGCGGTCGGCCAGACGCAAGGCCTTTTCCAGATTGACGGGATCGCCGGACTTGAGCTTGCCCAGCGTGGTCAGCGACAACGATTCGTTGGATACATCCGCGGCGAAACCGCGTTCGGCCAGCGACACCACGGTCAGGCAGCAGCCGGACACGGCGATCGAATCGCCCAGGGCGACATCCGCCAGATCGAGATCCGCCGTATCGACATGCAGGCGCACGTCGCCGCCACGCGGTTCCAGGCGCGCGATACGTCCCACACTTTGCACGATGCCGGTAAACATCAGCGCACCTCCCGGACGGAAGTGGCGATCACGGCAAAATGACAGAAAATCATGAAACGTTCTCCTCAATACAAAGCGAGAACGCCCCAAGGCACGAGGCTGCGCGCGGAAAATCCACGCGTGGCCGTCTTCTTTCATCCGGACTATGACCGTCGGCCCCGGAATCGCACCGGGTCTGCTGACCTTCCGCCACTGACGGAAGCGCTCGCGGGCTTGCCCCGAAGGACTCACCGCCGGTGGGGACTTTCACCCCGCCCTGAAGACGTCTGCCGGACAGGCCGGCTTGGGCATTCTAGCACCTTCGCCCGATGAAACCCGCTCGGCGGGGACTTGCCTGGGTAGGGAATCTCGAAAAACCATCTTTCCCCGTTCCAGCCAGAATTTGTTTCCGTTCGTGGTGATGCTTCGATACCTCACCATGCCCGGGGACTTCGTTCTTGCCATTTGTTGGTTTTTCGAGGTTTCCGGTAGGAGCCTGCCTGCAGGCGATGGCCTGATTATTCCGCAAACCGGACAATCGCCTGCAGGCAGGCTCCTACGGATGGGTCATTCGCAAACGCAGGCGCAGGTCATCGCCCAGGCGCTCCTGATCCACCAGATGCAGTTGCCGACGCTCGCGCATGTCGGTCAAAAGCGGCATGGCCAGCAAGGGCCTCGCCTTGTCGCCCAGGAGCACCGGCGCGACATACAGCAGCAGCTCGTCCACCACGCCGGCTTCGAACAAGGCGCCACAAAGCGCGGAACCCGCCTCGACATGCACCTCGTTGCCATCACGCCCGGCCAGCAACGCAAGCACTGCATGGACGTCCAGACGGCCATCTTGTTCCGGCACGCGCAGGCATTCGACCTTGGCGAATCGTGCATCCCGCGCATCGGCATCGGCGCCATGCAAGATCAGGGTCGGCGCCGTACCGTCGAGCAGATGCGCATTCGCAGGCGTGCGCAGCATGCGATCCAGCACCACCCGCAGCGGCGGCTCGAAGGGTTGGTCCAGACGTACGGTCAGGCGAGGGTCGTCGGCCAGCACGGTGCCGGAGCCGGTGAGGATGGCCGAGCTGCGCGCGCGCCAGTGTTGCACGTCGGCACGCGCGGCCTCGCCGGTGATCCATTTGGACTCGCCGTTGGCCAGCGCGGTGCGGCCGTCCAGACTCATCGCCAGCTTCACGCGCACCCAGGGTCGGCCACGTTCGAGACGGCTGAAAAAACCGATGTTGAGTTCGCGGGCTTCATCCTCCATCAGGCCGGTTTCGACCGTGATGCCGGCAGCGCGCAATCGATCCACACCGCCCTTCGCCTTGGGGTTGGTGTCGATCGAGGCAATAACCACGCGTGCCACGCCGGCCTCGATCAACGCGTCGGCGCATGGCGGAGTGCGACCATGATGCGAGCATGGTTCCAGCGTCACGTACGCCGTAGCGCCGCGCGCCTTTTCGCCGGCCGCGCGCAAGGCGAACACCTCGGCATGCGGCTCGCCGGCCTTCTGGTGCCAACCTTCACCCACCACTTCGCCATCGCGCACGATGGCGCAACCCACGCGCGGGTTGGGCTGCGTGGTGAACAGGCCGCGCTCGGCCAGGGCCAGCGCGCGGGTCATGTGGTGATGGTCGGTTGTCACGGGAATCGGGAAAGCATGCCTTTCGCTGATGGATCGCTATAACGGGTAGGGCGGGCATTGCCCGCCGCGAAATCGCACGATGGCGGGCAATGCCCGCCCTACCCGCACGAGCGGTTATTACGCCTTGCCCTGCTTGTCGCCGCCCAGCAACGACAACTGTTTCTCGTCCAGCGCCGGCAAATCGCGCTCCAGCTTTTCGATTTCTTCGCGGAACGCGTGCACGTCCTCGAACTTGCGGTACACCGAGGCGAAGCGCACATAGGCCACCTGATCGAGCTTCTTCAACTCGCGCATCACCAGTTCGCCGACCTGGCGCGAAGGCACTTCGCGCTCGCCACTCTTGCGCAGGTCGCTGACGACGGCATGCACGGCGGCATCCACCGCGTCGCCCGTGACCGGGCGCTTCTGCAGGGCGCGCTCGAAACTGGTGCGCAACTTGTGCTCGTCGAACATCTGCCGACGCTCGCCGCTCTTGATGATGGCCGGCATCTTCAGCTCGGCTGTTTCAAAGGTGTTGAAGCGCTCACCGCAAGCCGGACACTCCCGGCGCCGACGCACGGTGGCGCCGTCGTCGGCCAGGCGCGAGTCGATCACGCGGGTGTCTTCGTGCTGGCAGAAGGGGCAGTGCATCAGAAAAGCCGGGGCTCGAAACGCACGAGAACCCGACTTCTCGTCATACCGGCGAAAGCCGGTATCCATCGGGTTTCTCGCGGGAAGATAAAATGGATACCGGCTTTCGCCGGTATGACGGCCATGTGGATTGCGCTTGTCCCGAGCCCCGCCATATCAGCCGTAGACCGGATACTTGGCGCATTGCGCCTGCACCAGAGCACGCACGTTCTCGATGACGCTTTCGTCTTCCGGCGCATCCAGCACGTCGGCGATCCAGCCGGCCAATTCGACGCAATCGACTTCCTGATAGCCGCGCGTGGTCGCCGCCGGGGTGCCGATACGCAGGCCCGAGGTGACGAAAGGCGATTGCGGATCGTTGGGCACGGTGTTCTTGTTGACGGTGATGTGGGCGCGGCCAAGAGCTGCTTCCGCGTCCTTGCCGGTCAGCGGCTTGCCGATCAGGTCAACCAGCACCAAGTGGTTTTCGGTGCCGCCGGAAACGATCTTGTAGCCGCGTTCGATCAACTTGTTCGCCATCGCCTTGGCATTTTTCACCACCTGCGCTTGATAGGTCTTGAATGCCGGATCCAGTGCCTCCTTGAAGGCCACGGCCTTGGCCGCGATGACGTGTTCCAGCGGGCCGCCCTGCAGGCCCGGGAAAACGATCGACTGCAACTTCTTGCGGATGGTTTCGCCGTCCTCACCCTGGGCTTCGCTCCTGGCCACGATCAGGCCGCCGCGCGGACCGCGCAGGGTCTTGTGCGTGGTCGTGGTGACCACGTGCGCATGCGGCAACGGGCTGGGATAGACACCGGCGGCGATCAGGCCTGCCACATGCGCCATGTCCACGAACAGGTACGCGCCAACCTTGTCGGCAATGGCGCGGAAACGCGCCCAGTCCACCACCTGCGAGTAGGCCGAGAAACCGGCCACGATCATCTTCGGCTGGTGCTCGACGGCCATGGCCTCGATGGCGTCGTAATCGAGCAGGCCCTCGTCGTTGACGCCGTACTGCACCGCGTTGAAGATCTTGCCCGACAGGTTCGGCTTGGCGCCGTGGGTCAGGTGCCCACCGTGGGCCAGCGCCTGTCCCATGATGGTGTCGCCCGGCTGCAGCAACGCGAAATACACCGCCTGATTGGCCTGCGAACCCGAGTGCGGCTGCACGTTGGCGTAGTCGCAATCGAACAACGCCTTGGCGCGTTCGATGGCCAGATTCTCGGCCACGTCCACGTGCTCGCAACCGCCGTAATAGCGCTTGCCGGGATAGCCTTCGGCGTACTTGTTGGTCAGCACGCTGCCCTGCGCTTCCATCACCCGCGGGCTGGCGTAGTTTTCCGAGGCGATCAACTCGACATGGTCTTCCTGGCGCTGGCGCTCGGCCATGATGGCCTTGGCCAGTTCGTCGTCGTAACCGGCAATCCGCATCTCGTGGCTGTACATCGCAATCCTCGTGGGCGCAGGGGGAAAGGCCGATTATAGGCTCAAAGCCGCCTCGGGCCAGCCCCGGCCACATGCCGGCGCGGACTATGGCGCGACGTTCGACCCTGTCCCTTTCAGCGGCGCGGTTACGGCCCGATCCTGAATCCACCGAAACCGACCGTTCCAGCGATGGCGTTTCGTGATCCTCATCTTGAACTCGGGCATCCGACCGCTGCCATGATGAAAATGTTCGCCAAGCAGTACGACCTGCTTGCTGCAAGCATCATGAAACGTCCGATCGATCGCCGCTGTCCCATGGTCTGACCGGAAGGTTCATGGTTTGCGCCCGAAGGCAGCACGGAATTGACAAATACGGGGCCGGCAAATCCGTCAGCACCATGGCGGGAATTCGCTCCATCAGCGATAATGGAGGGTCATTTCACCGCATCTCATGCCGGGTCTCCTCCAACCCGCCCATCACCGCCGAGGAATCCATGCAATACATCTACACCATGAACGGCGTCAGCAAGACCGTTCCGCCCAAGCGCCAGATCATCAAGGACATTTCGCTCAGCTTTTTCCCCGGGGCCAAGATCGGCCTGCTGGGCCTGAACGGCGCGGGCAAATCCACGGTGCTGAAGATCATGGCCGGCGTGGATACCGACTACCAGGGCGAGGCGCGCGCGCAGGCCGGCATCAAGGTCGGCTATCTGGCGCAGGAGCCGGAGATGGATCCGGACAAGACCGTGCGCCAGGTGGTGGAAGAAGGTGTGGGCGACATTTTGCAGGCGCAAGCCAAGCTGGACGAGGTCTATGCCGCCTACGCCGAGGAAGGCGCGGATTTCGAAAAGCTGGCCGAGGAGCAGCAGCGCCTGGAAAACATCCTCGCCTCGGGCGACGCGCACACGTTGGAGCAGCAATTGGAAGTGGCCGCCGACGCCCTGCGCATCCCGGCCTGGGACGCAGTCGTCGGCAAGCTGTCCGGTGGCGAGAAGCGCCGCGTGGCGCTGTGCCGCCTGCTGCTGTCCAAGCCCGACATGCTGTTGCTGGACGAACCCACCAACCACCTGGATGCCGAATCCGTGGCATGGCTGGAAGAATTCCTGCACCGCTATGCCGGCACCGTGGTGGCAGTCACCCATGACCGCTACTTCCTCGACAACGCCGCCGAGTGGATCCTGGAACTCGACCGCGGCCGCGGCATTCCGTGGAAAGGCAACTACACGCAGTGGCTGGAGCAGAAGGCCGAGCGCCTGCAGCAGGAAGAACGCCAGGAAAAGGCGCGCCAGAAAGCCATCGCCAAGGAGCTGGAATGGGCGCGCAAGAATGCCAAGGGCGGCCAGTCCAAGGGCAAGGCGCGCCTGAAGCGCCTGGACGAGCTGCAGTCGGTCGACTACCAGAAGCGCAACGAAACCAACGAAATCTTCATCCCGCCGGGCGAGCGCCTGGGCAACTCGGTGATCGATTTCAAGAACGTCAGCAAGTCCTTCGGCGACCGCCTGCTGATCGACGACCTGTCGTTCGTGGTGCCGCCGGGCGCGCTGGTCGGCATCATCGGCCCCAACGGCGCCGGCAAATCGACGCTGTTCAAGATGCTGATGGGCATCGAGAAGCCCGACTCGGGCGAGATCGCCACCGGGCCGACCGTGAACCTGGCCTACGTCGACCAGAGCCGCGATACGCTGGAAGGCGACCACAACGTGTTCCAGGAAGTCTCCGGCGGCGCCGACATCCTCAACATCAACGGCATCGAAATCCAGTCGCGCGCCTACATCGGCCGCTTCAACTTCAAGGGCCAGGATCAGCAGAAGATCGTCAAGAACCTGTCCGGCGGCGAACGCGGCCGCCTGCATCTGGCCAAGACGTTGCTGCAGGGTGGCAACGTGCTGCTGCTCGATGAGCCGTCCAACGATCTGGACGTGGAAACCCTGCGCGCGCTGGAAGACGCGCTGCTGGAATTCCCCGGCAACGCCTTCGTGATCAGCCATGACCGCTGGTTCCTGGATCGTATCGCCACCCACATCCTGGCCTTCGAAGGCGATTCGCACGTGGAGTTTTTCCAGGGCAATTTCCGCGAATACGAAGAAGACAAGAAGCGACGGCTGGGCGATGATGCCGGTCCGCATCGTCTGCGCTACAAATCCCTGAAATAATCCGGATCGACTTCGCCTGTAGGAGCCTGCCTGCAGGCGATGGCCTGATTTGCGGAATAATCCAATCGCCTGCAGGCAGGCTCCTACCGCCCCCGGCCTACGTCAATCTTTGGAGGTGTCACGATGGGTTTCATGCAACAACTGCGCAACGCCTGGCAAACCAACGACTCGCTGGTCTGCGTCGGCCTGGATCCCACGCCATCGCGCTTTCCCGCTGCATTGAAAGACGATGCCGATGCCGTGCTCACCTTCTGCACCGCCATCGTCGACGCCACCGCCGACCTCGTGTGCGCCTTCAAACCGCAGATCGCGCACTTCGCCGCCCTGGGCGCCGAGGAAGCCCTCGAACGCCTGATCGCGCACATCCACGACAAGCATCCCGGCATCCCGGTGATCCTGGACGCCAAACGCGGCGACATCGGCTCCACCGCCGAGCACTACGCCGAGGAAGCCTTTGACCGCTATCAGGCGGATGCCGTCACTGCCAATCCCTATCTCGGTCAGGATTCCATCCAGCCATTCCTGGATCGCGCCGACAAGGGCGTGATCCTGCTTTGCCGCACCTCCAACCCCGGCGGCGCGGATTTCCAGAACCTCGATTGCGGCGGCGAACCGCTGTACCTCAAGGTCGCCGAAACCATCGCCAAGCGCTGGAATACCGGCAACTGCGCCCTCGTCGCCGGCGCCACCTTCCCCGAGGAACTGGGCCGCATCCGCAAGAAAATCGGCGACATGCCTCTGCTGGTGCCCGGCATCGGCGCCCAGGGCGGCGATATCGAGGCCGTGCTGAAAAACGGCCTGACCGCCGACGGCACCGGCCTCATCATCAGCTCATCGCGCGCCATTCTCTACGCCGGCAACGGTGAGGATTACGCCGACGCCGCGCGCAAGGCCGCGCAGACCCTGCGCGACGACATCAACCTGCATCGCAAGCGCCTTGCTCGCACGCCGCGCGAAACCTCGTAGGGCGGGCACTGCCCGCCGAACGGAGGCTATCCGGAGCGTGGACGGCGGGCAGTGCCCGCCCTACATGGCCTTGTCGGGGAACAGAACCTCGGTGTAGCCGAACCTGCTGAAGTCGGTGATGCGCGAGGGATACAGGCGGCCGATGAGGTGGTCGCATTCATGCTGCACCACGCGCGCGTGGAAACCTTCGGCATGACGGTCGATGGATTGCCCCTGCGGGTCGAAACCCTGGTAGCGAATCATCGTGAAACGCTCCACCACGCCACGCAGGCCGGGCACGGACAGGCAGCCCTCCCAGCCCTCTTCCATGTCCTGCGTTAGCGGCGTCACGATGGGGTTGGCGAGGATGGTGCGCGGCACTTCCGGCGCCTCTGGATAACGTTCGCTGTGCTCGAACCCGAAGATCACCAATTGCAGATCCACGCCAATCTGCGGAGCGGCGAGTCCGACACCACCGGCATCGGCCATGGTGTCGAACATGTCGACGATCAATGCCTCCAGTTCCGCACTGCCAAACATGGCTTCGGGCACCGACGTTGCAATATGCAGCAATCGCGGATCACCCATCTTGAGAATGTCGCGAATCATGATCTCAGTATAGGAAGATTGAGCGGCGGGGGGGGGCAGGCAATGGGCATTCAATTTCCCGCCGCTGAACTAGCCTCACGGCTTGGCGACCGCCGCTATCTCTTTCCGCAGCACGATAATGCCGTCGAATAATTTTGACCAGTCTAGAGTGTGGGATTTGCCGTACGCGAGTGCTCGCGCGGGCACCTTGCCCATGGCCTTCAGCTGCGCTTGATCGAGAAAGTGCAGTGCGCCGGGAGCGCCGGATGCAAAGGCACACGCTTCCAGCGAATCCGATGCCACGGCAGAGAGCGACCGCGGCATTCCATGGCCACCGACATGCCCATAGCTACCTGTGAGTGCGCTGAAACCTATGGCCGCAGCGCGTGTGCCCAAGGCTTTGTGCACATAACTGCCGAGGGGACGCATGTCCGACGTCAAGGCTTTCAGCGATTTCGCTGCATGTACGCTGGCGCACCAGATAATGACCCGGGTGCCGTTGGGCCAGCGCGCGCGGATTCGCTTGAGATTTTCATACATGGCACGGTCACGCCGGCCGCGTCCGCCGCCGCCGGCGAACCGAAGGTAATTCGTGTACGAATTGGCCATTGCGCGCAGACTCGGCGACGCCCGTTGTTCCATCGCCTCCAGCCAGTGATCAATATCGCGCAAGCAGGAGCGAAGATGGCGCAGTGCGACGGCGCCGAATGGATGGCTATCGTCGTACTCCCATCGGTCATGACGGCTTATGATGCTTTCGCACTCAGTTCGGCGCGTACCGACAAGCACCGATGACAAATCCGCAGGCAGTTGCTTCTGCGAATAATATGCCGTGACTCCACCGACCTGTGGATCCATGCCGGCCACATGCACTCGGCCCGCGTCGGTCTCACGAAACAGCCAGTCCATCAGAGGTGCGAACGAAGGGTAACGCGACCACACCGCACCGACGGCATCGGCAAGTTGCTGCCGTGTGGCGGAACCATCGGCCACGTCATGCTCGAAGTTCAACATGTCGTAAAACTGGCTTTCAAAAACCACTCCACGAAAACCGCATTCATTCACCAGACGTTTCACCAGGCGCACCTTGACTGCGATCGTTGTTGCGCCGGCATGAGAGGAATCTTCCCCCAACAACACTATTTCTTTCCGACAAACCGCGTGAACCACCCGATCCATTTCAATGTTCGATGCGCTACCGGATTTTGCCCAAGAGCCGGCCCATGCCGGTGTCGCCAAGATGCAGCAAAACCCCAGGATAGCCAGCATGTTCTTCATGCCATTGGACCCACGTCGTTGTCGTTTATGGCCCGTCCTCGGCCAAACATTCCACGAAACACCCCGGCGCCAAAATGCCCCCAGATACCGCACCAAACCACGACTGCTACCAATGGATTGCGTGCGGCGGGATCGAACTTGCGGAACCAGCGCCACATGCCTCGGTGCTTGTGGCGGCTGACAAAGACCGGACGGTGGCGGCTTGAGCCGCCTTTGGCATGCAGCACACGCACGCGGCCATCCAGCAGCACGCGATAGCCCGCGTCGCGCACGCGTCGGCACAGGTCGAGGTCTTCGCAGTGCAGGAAATAGCCTTCGTCGAAACCGCCGAGCTTGTCGAACACTTGGCGCGGCATCAGCATCAACGCACCGGAAACCGCTTCCTCTTCCTCGACGCCATCCGGCATCGGCCCCGGCACAGGGATGCCCTCGCAATGTGGCTCGTCCACTTCGCGTGAAGCACGGCCGGTCAAGGTGTTGAGTGAGCGGCGCAACAGTGGATCGCGACGGCGCGAAGCGGGATCAGGCGTGCCGTCGGCATCGCAGATCACGGCGCCGACGAGGCCGGCATGCGATTCAATCAACAGCGTTTCAAGCAGTTTTTCGACATCGCCCACCGCCAGCAGGCAATCGGGATTGAGCAGAAGCAGATGCTCGCCCCGGGCCAATGCCGCGCCGCGATTCATGGCCGCACCGAAACCCAGATTGGCGCCGTTGCGCAGCACTTGCACGCGCGGATCATCCGCGTGCTCGCGCTCCACGGTCTCGGGCATGCCGTCGGTGGAAGCATTGTCCAGCACCAGCACCTCGCCAACCACCGTGCAGGCCAGCGCGCGACGTACGCAATCGGCCAGCGACGGGCCGCTGTCGGCGGCGACGATGAGGATGCTGAGCGCGGGAACGTTCATGCTCGCCAGTATGCCTGTCCTTGCTGCCGCTGTTGTAGGAGCCTGCCTGCAGGCGATTGGATTATTCCGTAAATCGAGCCATCGCCTGCAGGCAGGCTCCTACATGTGAAGGTGAGCGGGATTATCCGACCCACGCGCGTGCATTGCGGAATATGCGCATCCACGGCGAATCCTCGCCCCATGCCTCGGGCCGCCAGCTCATCTGCACGCTGCGGAACACGCGTTCGGGGTGCGGCATCATGATGGTGACGCGACCGTCGGCGGCGGTGAAGCCGGTGAGGCCACCGGGCGAACCGTTGGGATTGAGCGGGTAGTCTTCGGTCGGACGACCGCGGTTGTCGACGTAGCGCAGGCAGGCCTGGCTCTTGGCAGGGCTGCACTGGTTGTCGAACCAGGCCCGGCCTTCGCCGTGGGCCACCACCACCGGGATGCGCGAACCGGCCATGCCCTGCAGCAGTATGCTTGGCGAGTCGATGACTTCCAGCGTGGCCAGACGCGCTTCGTATTGTTCGGACACGTTGCGCAGGAAACGCGGCCAGTGCCGCGCGCCCGGAATGATATCCTTGAGTTGCGCGAGCATCTGGCAGCCGTTGCACATGCCGATCGCAAAACGGCTTCCATCGTGGAAAAAGCGTTCGAACTGCTCGCTCAAACCAGCATTGTGCGTGATGGCCGTGGCCCAGCCACGCCCCGCGCCGAGCACGTCGCCATAGGAGAAACCGCCGCAAGCGGCAAAACCGACGAAATTCTGCAACTGATGGCGGCCGCTCAGCAGGTCGCTCATGTGCACGTCCACGGCGTCGAAACCGGCGCGAGTGAAAGCCGCGGACATTTCCACCTGACCGTTGACGCCCTGCTCGCGCAGCACGGCCACGCGCGGGCGTACGCCGCGCACGATGTAGGGCGCGGCCACGTCGCCTGACGGATCGAACGTCAGATGGGGATTGATACCAGGATCGTCGTCGGCGATGCGCCAGGCGAGTTCGGCGTCGGCGCTGGCCGGATTGTCACGGCGCTTCTGCATGGCATGGCTGGTTTCGCTCCAGGCGCCGATGAGATCCTGCCAGCGCCACTTGGCCAGCACGTCGTTGCCCATTTTGAGCTTGATGCCGAGCTTCTTGCGTGGATGGCCGAGGCATTGCGCCTGGTCTTCCAGCCCGTGCTCCTGCAGCAGCTGGTAGAGCGTGTCCTCGTTGCTCTCGTTGACCTGGATGACGGCGCCCAGTTCCTCGTTGAACAGGGCGCGCAAGGTGGCGTCGCCCCAGCCTTCCAGCTGCAGTTCCAGGCCGCAGTGGCCAGCAAAGGCCATTTCCAGCAGAGTGACGATGAGGCCGCCGTCGGAGCGGTCGTGATAGGCGCGGACGATACCGGCCTCGCGCGCATCGCGAATGAAGTTGAAGAAGTTTTTCAGCAGGGCCGGGTCGTCCACCGTCGGCGGAACGCCACCGCGCCGGTTGAAGGCCTGGGTCAGGGCGCTGCCGCCGAGGCGGTCGCGACCGGAGCCGAGGTCCAGCAGCCACAGGCGCGAATGTTCGCCATCGACATGCAACTGCGGCGTCAGTGTGCCGCGCACATCCTTGACGCGGGCAAAACCGGTCACTACCAGCGACACCGGCGCCACGGTATGCTGCTCGCCCAGTTCGGGATCGTTCCACACGGTCTGCATGGACATCGAATCCTTGCCCACCGGAATCGAGATGCCCAGGGCCGGACACAATTCCATGCCCACGGCCTTGACCGCGTCGTACAGCGCCGCGCCTTCGCCATCGTGGTTGACGGCGGCCATCCAGTTGGCCGACAGGCGGATCTCGCCGAGATCGGCAATCGGCGCGGCAGCGAGGTTGGTGATGGCCTCGCCCACGGCCAGGCGCGCCGCGTCGGCGCTGGAAATCAGGGCCACCGGCGCGCGCTCGGCCATGGCCATGGCTTCGCCGGCATGACCCTCGAAATCGAGCAGCGTCACCGCGCAATCGGCCACCGGCACCTGCCACGGGCCGACCATGGGATCGCGCGAGCACAAACCGCCCACGCTGCGATCGCCGATGGTGACCAGGAATGATTTGGAACCCACCGCCGGCAAGCGCAGCACGCGCAGCAGCGCCTCGTTGAGTTCGATGCCGGAAAGATCGGGCACCAGATCGAGACGAATCGGCTTGCGCCCGGTTTCCCGGTGCATGCGCGGGGCCTTGCCGAAGAGGACGTCCATGGCGAGGTCGATGATGGTCTCGCGGGACTCGGTTGCCGCACGGGTGACCGTCAGGCGTTCTTCGGCCGTGGCCGTGCCGACCACCGCAAACGGACAGCGTTCGCGCTGGCACAAAGCCTCGAAGGCCGGCACGTCTTCGGAGCGCAGGGCCAACACGTAGCGTTCCTGCGATTCGTTGCTCCAGATCTGCATCGGCGTCAGGGTGGGGTCGGCCACCGGCACCTTGTCCAGGTCGATCTCGCCGCCGACGCCAGCGTCGTGCAGGATTTCGGGGATGGCGTTGGACAGGCCGCCCGCACCGACGTCGTGGATGCTGACAATGGGATTGGCCTCGCCCTGCCCCCAGCAGGCGTCGATGACCTGCTGGCAGCGGCGTTCCATTTCGGCGTTGTCGCGCTGCACCGAGGCGAAGTCGAGTTCGGCGCTGGACGCGCCCGCGCTCATCGACGAGGCCGCGCCGCCGCCCAGGCCGATCAGCATGGCCGGGCCGCCCAGCACGATCACCGCGTCGCCTGGTTCCACGGCGCGCTTCTGCACGTGATCACGGCGGATGTTGGCGATGCCACCGGCGATCATGATCGGCTTGTCGTAACCGCGGCGCACGTTGGGCGCGCCGTTTTCCTGCTCGAAGGCGCGGAAATAGCCGCCCAGGCAGGGCCGCCCGAATTCGTTGTTGAAGGATGCCGCACCGAGCGGGCCGTCGCGCATGATCTCGAACGCGCTGGCCATGTTCGGCGGCAACGGGCGCTCGCCCTCCCATGGACGCGGCAGGCCGGGGATGCGCAAATGCGACACCGAAAAACCGGTCAAGCCGGCCTTGGGCTTGCCGCCGCGACCGGTCGCGCCCTCGTCGCGAATCTCGCCGCCGGCGCCGGTGGATGCACCCGGCCACGGCGCGATGGCGGTGGGATGGTTGTGCGTTTCCACCTTGATGGCGTAGTCGATCGGCTCCGCGTGCGTGCGCCAGACGCCGTCGGCATCGGCGTAAAAACGCTTGCCTTCGCTGCCCTCGATGACCGCGGCATTGTCCTTGTAGGCCGACAGCGTGAACGCCGGCGACTTTTCGTGCGTGTGCCGGATCATGCCGAACAGCGTGTCGGGCTGATCCTCACCGTCGATGTTCCAACTGGCGTTGAACACCTTGTGCCGGCAATGTTCGGAATTGGCCTGGGCGAACATCATCAGCTCGGCGTCGCTGGGGTCGCGGCCCAGCTCGGCGTAGCGTTCGGCCAGGTAAGTGATTTCGTCGTCGGCCAGGGCCAGACCCAGCTCGCGATTGGCCTCGGCCAGCGCCGAACGCGGATCGTTGCCCAGCGCCACACGACCGAGCTTGCCAGCCTCGCCGTGCAGGAACAGCCCTTGCGCCTGGTCAAGCTGCGACAGCAGCGACTGCGTCATCGGATCATGCAGCTCGGCCAGAATCAGTGCGCGCAGGGTTTCGGAAACGACATCCAGACCGTCGATGCGCCATGCCGTACCGGCGTCCACGCGCTCGATGTCCAAACCCGACATGTGCAGAATGTCCGTCGCCTTGCTCGACCACGGCGAAATGGTGCCCAGCCGCGGCACCACCCACAGCGATGCCGGCTGCGGCGCGCCATTGCGGGCCCCGAGCACTTCGAGCAGACGCGCGTGTTCGGCCGCGGGCAACGGCTCGTCGGCATCGATGAAGTACACATGCCACGTGCCCTGCACGCGAACACCCGGATCGAGCTCGGCAAGCCGCGCATTGAGCCGATCAAGCCGAAACGAGGAAAGGGCGGCCTGCCCGTCAAGAACCATCATGCGAGTGGCACAGCAGCAAGGGGAAACAACCATTTTAGCCGATCCTGGCCGGTGTTACTTGCCGATATCCGGAGCAACACTGCGACCCCCACCGGTAGGGCGGGCATTGCCCGCCATGGAAGCTTGCCTATGGCGGGCAATGCCCGCCCTGCTCGTCGAAATCAGGCTTCCTACTCTTGATCCCGGTTCGCGGCGTTGAGCTTCAAGGCAGTCAAAAGCTGCTTTGGCGTCATGTAGCCTCCAAGCACCGTCCCGTCCGCGGCAATGATGGTGGGCGTGCCGTTGACGCCGATGCTTTCGCCCAGCCGAAACTCGTCGGCCACGGGGTTCTTGCACTGTTTCGACGGAATCGACTTGCCGTTCTTGGCCGCCGTGAACGCCGCCTTGCGATCCTTGGAGCACCACACCGACACCGCCTTGAGATACGAAGGCGTCGGTTTGCCGCTGGGAAAACTCTTGATGCCCGAACGCGGCCAGAACAGGTATTCCACGGCAATGCCATCGGCGTTGAACTGCTTGATGTGATGGTGAAAGGCGCGGCAATACGCGCAATCGAGATCGGTGAACACGGTGATCGTGTATTTGGGATGCGGCGGCGCGAAGATGATGCGCTTCGAATCGGGCACGCTGGCCAGCGCCTTGCGACGCACCACGCGCATGCTGTCCTCGGTCAGATTGCTGCGCTTGCGCGCGTTGTAGAGCTGGCCATCGATGATCCACGTGCCATCGGCACTCACATACACCATGCGTCCGCCGACCAGCGCCTGATAGAAACCCGGCATCGGCGCTTGTTCCAGATGCGTCACCGTGGCCCCCGGCGCCATGCGCTCGAGCGCAGCCTTCACCGCCGCCGGGCCGGTGTCGGCGGCCATTGCCGTGAATGTCATGCCGGCGAGCACGCAGAGCAGCAGGAGTCGGCGCATCGTTCGTCTTTCTCGATGATTTGGGTGGGGGTTCATTGTCTCATGTTGTTTTCGGGGGCGGTGAGGGAGTTTTTCGCCGGTAGCGGTGATGTCTGCTTTGCGAGCGTTTGTTTCGCCTATCGGCGGTATCGCGCCCTGCGGGCGCTCGTTCATTTTCTTTTGCTGCCAAAAGAAAACGAACCAAAAGAAAACCACCCCTGCAGACAGCGCCCTTCGGGTGCGCTCCCGGGTTCCGGGGTTTTTCCGAAGGGCCTTCCTGGC
>DASSBH010000138.1:0-12132 GCA_035698945.1 Oleiagrimonas sp. | reverse complement strand
AGATCTCCCGAGCCTTCAAGGCTCCTGAAGGGCCCAGGTAGACTACCTGGTTGATAGGCGCGGTGTGTAAGTGCAGCAATGCATTGAGCTTACGCGTACTAATGACCCGTGTGGCTTGACCATATAACCCCAAGACGCTTCGTGATGTCTCGATGACACATCTGACATCAGGACGCTTGTCACTCGTTCACGATTTATTAGTGAGATCCGTCTCACGAGAGAAAAGCAGCCCTTCATGGCTGCACTTCTCGACAAGATGTGGAACCGCGCAAGCGCGCGATCCGCACCCTTTTCCTGGCGGCCATAGCGTTGTGGACCCACCCGATTCCATCCCGAACTCGGAAGTGAAACGCAACCGCGCCGATGGTAGTGTGGCACTAGCCCATGCGAGAGTAGGTCACTGCCAGGAATCTTTTTTGAAGCCCCCGTTGCGATGCAGCGGGGGCTTTTTTATGGCGCGCTTTCCGCCGTCGCGCCCGGTAGGAAGTTCTATGTTGACGCGCAAGCCTCCTCACGAGATTTGGGCCGGTAGGTATCGCCTGTTTTTTTGAGAAGAGGCGTAGGCGATGCGGGCAAGTTTGCGGCCCAAGGCCACGAGCGCCTGTATCCAAGTGTGGCCATGTGCCAAACCCGTGTTGGCGATGGTCTGCGCGTGTCTTGGTGCACTTGGCATCCGGTGCAGCGGTGTGCAACAGTACAACGAAACATCCAATACGGTGAGATGATGGTGTTGTTTCATGCATGAGTCGCTGCGACCAACAGACCACAGGGTGGAGCGTATGCGCAGGCGTGTGCAAGTCTATCTTCAGAGCAGCATGTGGGCTGCCGCACAGATTTCACTTGAAGGGTTGTTGCGGAGCGCACCGGATGATGTCGATGCGCGCATGATGCAGTGCAAGTTGCTGTTGCATACGGGTCAGTTACAGGCGGCGACAAGTGCCTTGTTGGCGATGACGCGCAATCCGCCGGAGACTGCACCCGCGCTGCTCGAACTGGCACGCTTGTTGGTTGCTGTGGGTGAGAAAGTGGAAGCCCGGGATTGCCTCGATCAGAAAGCGCTGCTACGCACGACATCGCGCTCGGTCATGGTCGGCGTGGCGCATGTACGTTTCGGTTTGGGCGAGCCGGAAGCGGCGCTGACATGGATGGATCGACCGATGGCACAGGACGGCGCCAATAAGGAGGATTACCAATTCCGTGCGCTATTGCTGCAATTCGTGGGTTGCATCGACGAGGCGGAGGCCGTGCTTGATGCATGCCTGCGGCAGTGGCCGACGTTCGGGAGCGCGGCATTGACGCGATCGCGGCTGCGCCGACAATCCGCAGAGAACCAACACGTCGATTTTCTTTTCGAACAGGCTAGTCGTGCGCAACCGTACAGCTTGGAAAGTGCCGTATCCCACTATGCCCTGTTCAAGGAGTTGGACGATCTGGAGCGTTACGACGAAGCCTGGCAGGCATTGCAGCAGGCCAATGCGATCATGCATACGCGCAATCCGTATGACGAGGCTGGAGATGCCCGGCTGCAGGATGCTGTGATGCATTACGTGGATGCCGACATTTGCCAGCGTGAGCCGGAATGGCGACCTGAAGGGCCTTTGCCGATCTTCATCGTGGGCATGCCGCGCTCGGGAACCACGTTGCTGGAGCGTATGCTAGGCAACCACTCGCAAGTGACACCGGCTGGCGAACTCGACGATTTTCTGTCCCAGTGGTGCTGGCTCGAGAACATCGGGATGCCGAACACGGAGGCTTTCGTGCGAGCGCTGAGCCGAACTAAGGATCTCGATTTTCGGAAACTGGGTGAACGCTACCTGCGGCAGACGGCGTGGCGGGCACGTGGCCGAGCCCGTTTCATAGACAAGATGCCGGGCAATTTTCAGAATGTCGGGCTGATACATCGCGCACTACCAGGTGCGTGCATCCTGAACCTGGTACGCGAGCCCATGGCCGTATGTTTTTCCAATTTCAAGGCCATGTTTGGCGACCAGTCACCGCATTGTTACGACCAGCGTCTGCTCGCTGGCTACTACCATGCGCACGAGCGGTTGCGCCGGCATTGGCACCGGGTTGCGCCGGGCGCCATGCTCGATGTGTCTTACGAGACGCTGGTGCAGTCCCCCGAGGACACCATGCGGCAGGTGCTGGAGTTTTGCGGGCTGGGTTTCGAGGTCGATTGCCTCCATCCAACCCGTAACAAGACATCGGTGTCCACGCCCAGCAGCGCCCAAGTCCGCGAGCCGATCCACGTGCGTGGCCTGGACGAGTGGAAGCGTTATGCCGATCATCTGGTCATCATGCAACGCGGCCTTGATGCTGGTGGTCGTCAGGAGTCCTGAACGGACCGTATCAGCACCATGGCCGGGGATGTGTATGGTACTCCGGATCAGAGCGCGATCTTGATGCCGATCTGAAACCCGTTCAGCCGCTCGTTGCTGTCGGCGAAACGGCCGTGATAGGCCACCCAGCCACTGACCGAATCGGAGAAATCGGCAGCCAGGCCGAGTTCGGTGCTGACCCAGTTGTTGTCGGGAGTGAAGCCGGTGAGGGCGAAGCTGCCCTGCATGCCGGACAGTCCGACACGGACCTTGCGCGGGTCGGCATGGTCGTCACGGTTGAGGGCGACATCGAGATAGGGGTGCAGCACGCCGTTGCCAACTTTCCAGTTGCCCTTCAGATGCACGCCCAACGTGCCGATCAGCGAGTCGCGCTGCTGGTGCGCAAACCACATGGCGGAGCTGTCGCTGCCCGATTCGGTGTAGCCGTCCACACGGATGCGCTGCCACTGGAGGCGGGCATACGGCCCGACCTGCATGGTGGACGAGCCGAACCAGAAGCCGCCATTGATTCCGGCCATGAGCTGGTTGCCGTCGGTCTGCCCGTACTCGGTGCGCTGCAGCGCGCCCAGCTGGAAGCGACGGTTGATGTCGTTGTAGCTCAGTTGTGCGAACCCGACATTGGCGCCCAGGTAGCTGTTGTCGCGATGCCAGATGGCGTAACCGGTACCCATGATCGAGTCGAGCTTGAAGCCACCCGCGCCGATGTCGGCGTTGTTGCGCGCCAGCCCCAGTGCCACGCCGACGTTGAAATGGTCGCCGGTGGCGGCATCCACACCGAAGGTGAGGTTGAGGTTGTTGCTGTCGGTCTTGGGCGAGTCGCCGGTGGCGTCAAAGCGCTGCTTGCCGTAACTGATGCCGGCGAAGGCACGCGTGGGCGCACCGTTGTTGTCCATCAGCATCTGGTTGCGAAGGATGCCGAGATGCGCATTGGCCGCGGCCAGCGGAGCCTCGGCCAGCATGGATGCCTGCCCTGGCGCCTGCAATTCGGCAATCACGTATTGCCCGAGCATCTTGTGCGCGGCCGTGGTCGGATGCACGCCATCGGCGAACAAATAGCTTTGTTCGGTGCCAGGCGCGTAGGTGTAGGGTGCGCCGGAACCCTGCGGGCCGCATTGCACGGAACTCGAGCCGGCGCCGCAGGCCGGATCGGTGACATTGCTGAAACCGAATGCCGAAGGATTGGCAATCACCTCGTTGAGCAATCCGTAGACGTTGACCGGCACCACATTCAGGCCCTGATCGGACAGGGTGTTGAGGCCGCTGCTCAGGACGCCGTTGTAGATCAACGACAGACCGCTCAGGCCCTGCGCGGCGGCGGCGCCCTGGGCTGCGGCGCTGGGTGTCTTGCCGATGTCCGGCAGGTTGAACACCACCACGTAGTTGGCGCCCGCCGCGTGCATCTGGCCGATCAGCTTCAGCTCCTGCTGGGCGGTGGCGGCGACACCGAGCTGGGCCTGCTCCGGTGTTTCGGCGGCCAGGGCCGTCTGCGTGGCGTGATAGAAAATGTCATTGGCTCCGCCCCACATGGTGTAGAGCGTATGCCCGTCCATGCCGACGGCGTTGATATAGGCGCCGACCTGGGTGGTGATGGTCGGGATTCCGGCGGGAGTGCCCGGTGCGTTGTTCAGCACGCCCGCGCCGCCGAAGGCGTTGTCGGTGCCGCCGGCGAGGGAGGGCTGCAACGTGATGCCGTAATAGTCGGCGATGTGCTCGACCGCGACTTCGCCGGGGTTGGTGGTGAAGCGGCTTGGCTGCGTGGCGCCGCTGGCCAGCGACAGGTTGCCGTTGTCGCTGAGGCTGTCGCCGAAAACGACCACCTTGTTGAAATCGGTCGTACCAGCCTGTGCAGCCGCGCTGAAGACGAGAGCGGCGACAACGGCGCCGCTGAGAAGACGCATACGTGGCATGGACTTTCCCCTCTGAGGAACATGAAGTCGGACAGCGCCATCAAACCATACGCCGGCGGATGCTGCAATCAGGTGGAAGCCGGCTGAGCGAAATGGAGCGAAATCAATGAGCGATTGACGCACTTTCCCCGTGCCGACGCTGCCAACGGATCCAGAGGAAATAAAGCGGCACGCCGATCAGCGTGATGAGGATGCTGCTGCCTGTCGACCACGGCTGCTGCCACAGCGAATTGGCCACCACCACCGCCGTGGCCAGCACGAACAGGGCCGGAATCACCGGATAACCCAGCGCCCGGTAGCGGCGCGGAAAGTCCGGACGCTTGCGGCGCAGGATGAACAATCCGATCACCGCCAGCGCCAGGAACGGCCAGATGCCCAGCACGTAGGCCGAAGCCAGCTGCATGAACGTGCGCAGCAACACGTAGATCACCGCCAGCACCACGATGAAGCCGATAGCGATGTACGGCGTCTCGTACTTGGGGTGCACCTTGCCGACAGTCTTGAAGAACAAGCCGTCCTCGGCCATGGCGTAGAACACGCGCGGGCTGGACAGGATGCTGCCGTTGAGCGTGCCGAATACCGATACCATTACCAGCGCGCCGACGAACGAAGCGCCGGCACGCCCCATCGCCACCCCGGCGGCATCGGCGGCGACCGATTTGGACGCGGCCAGATCCGGCAAGGCCAAGGCGCGCAGGTAAGCCGTGTTGATAAGCAGGTACACCACGATCACGACCACCACGCCGCCGATCAGCGCCAGCGGCAGGTTGCGTTGCGGGTTGCGCACTTCGCCCGACAGCGTGGTCAGGTTTTCCCAGCCGTCGTAGGCCCACAGGGCCGCCACCAGCGCCAGGCCGATGCCCGACCACTTGGCCACGCCCATGGGTTCGCTGGCCAGCGGGTTGTGCTCACCGCCGGGTGCAAAAAAGAAGATCGCCACGGACAGCCCGACGATGGCCAGCACCTTGGCCGAGGTCGAAAGATTCTGGATGACTGCGCCGATGCGCACCGAGCGCGTATTGGCGGCCGCCACCACCACGATCAGCACCGCGGCGATGACGTGGATCGTGGCGCGCGAAATCGGTATGAAAAAGCCCAGATACTCGGCAAACATCAGGCTTTGCGCGGCCCAGGAAATCGGTGTGGTCAACAACCACATCCAGCCAAACAGGAAGGCCAGTGGCCGTCCGTAGGCTTCGCGCAGGTACACGTAAGGGCCGCCGGCCTGCGGAAACATGGCCGCCAGCTCGGCAATCGACAATGCGCCGAACAAGGCCACCACGCCACCCAGAATCCACACCAGCGCGATGCCGGTCAGGTTGCCGGCCTGCGCGGCAATCGGCGAAGGCACACGGAAAATGCCGCTGCCGATGATGATGCCCACCACCACGGCCATGCCGGTGAAAAGGCCCAGCTTGCGGGGAAGCTCACGGCGCATGGCCCGGTCGTTCTGCGTAGTCATGAAGGCAGCCTAGCATTGAAAATGCGTGGCGCTATAGTGCAGGCGTAATGATCTGGAACACTGTGGACATGCCGGATTTTCCGGTGACCGACCTGGTCGATTGGCTGCTGGCATGTTCGCGCGTGGCGGTCATCACCGGCGCCGGCGTCAGCACGGCCTCCGGCATTCCCGACTACCGGGACGTGGACGGCCAGTGGAAACGCACGCAGCCGGTGACCTTTCAGCAATTCGTCGGTGATGTGAACGTGTGTCAACACTACTGGTAATCGGTTCATCACTGATGGTGCGATCGAGTTTCCGTTTGGTGCGCGTCGCCGCTGCACGTGGTGCGTCCAGCGCCGCGATCAACCAGGGCCGCACCCGCGCCGACGATTTGCTGGCGATCAAGTGCGATCGTGATGTCGGCCATCGGCTTCGGGCATGGTTGCTTTGACACGACCCGACTCGGGGTGGGTGAAAATTATCGAGCGATGGTATCCCCGCAGAAGGTGTTGGATTGGTGTCGCATGGACCTGTCCGGCAAGAGGTCAGAAGCGATCAGCAGGCTCTATGCTACATTCGCGCTCATGGCAAAGCCGCCTCTTCATTCGACTCACAGTAACCGGCAGCGTAATTCCGCGCAGATGGTTCGCCCCCTCCTGATTCAGGCGAGCGATGCACTGCGTCGATGCCAGACAGAGCTTGCCAGACACTTGCTGATGCGTGCCCTGAAAATTGCGCCGGAGTGCATTGATGCGTGGCGCATGCTGGGCATGCTCGATCACAGGGCGGGGCAGTATGACGAGGCAATTTCCCGCTTTCGTCGCGCCGTGGAAATTGCGCCTGGTGACGTCATGGCACACATGGGTCTGGGCATTGTTCTCCACGACCATGGAAAGTTTGATGCCGCGCTGGCAGCGTTCGAACGTGCCTGTGAGCTGGCGCCCGATTCGGCAGCATGTTGGTTCAATCTGGGCAAGGCGCTCAGATCCCGCGATGATGCCGTTGCACGGGCGTGTGAGGCATTGCAGCATGCTTTGGCATGCAATCCGCGACATGTACCGGCGCGCCTGACATTGGCCGATGTGCTGGTGAGCGTCGGGGATGTGGAGGGGGCTGTTCCGCATTACCGGAAAGTTCTGTTGGAAGAACCGGCCAACGATCGTGCCTGGTGGGGCTTGGCCAGTTTTGCCGTCGATTCGCTGACTGGCGAGGATGTGAAACGCCTGCAATCCCTTTCCGAGCGTTCGGGATATGCCGATGAATCCGGTATTCGATTGGGTTTCGCTCTAGCCAGAGCGCTGGAAAAACAGGGTCGGTATCCAGCCGCATTCGAGGCCTTGACGAAGGCCAATGCGGGCAAACGCCGCATGCTGGAATGGAATACTGGCGCCGAACATGCACAGGTGAAAGCCATTGCCGAGGTTTTCACGCAGCCGGATGACGAAAGCGCGCCGGATCCGGCGCGTGGCCATGAAATGATTTTCGTGGTTTCCCTACCGCGCTCGGGATCAACCCTTGTCGAACAGATCCTGGCTTCCCACAGCGAGGTGGCGGGTGGTGGTGAAATGCTCCACCTGCAACAGATTCTCGACAAGGAATCGAGCCAGCGCAATCAAGCTTTCCCACTTTGGGCGCATCAGGCAAAGGAGACCGATTGGGCACGTCTGGGCACGGAATATCTTCATTGCGCCGACCATGTGCGAGGCAAAAAGCGGTACCTGACCGACAAGAATATTTTGAACTGGCGATACGTTGGCGCCGTTGCCCGAATGTTGCCGAGCGCCCGCTTCGTCAATATCCGCCGTGATCGGCTGGAAACTTGCCTGGCCTGTTATCGCCAGTTGTTTCGTAGTGGAATGGATTTTACCTATGCCTTTGACGACATGGTCGATTGCTTCCGCAGTTACGACATGCTGTGTGAACGTTGGCGTACCCTGTATCCGCAACGTTTTCTTGATGTTGAATATGAAGTGTTGGTGGCAAATCCGGAGAACGAGATTCGTCGCCTGCTGACATTCTGCGGTCTGTCTTATGAAAGTGCCTGTCTGGATTTTCACCGAACTAGACGCGTCATCCGCACGGCCAGCGCCGCACAGGTTCGCCAGACGCTGCGCAAGGACACCGCCCGAGCCGATGACTATGGCGATGCGCTGGCACCCTTGCGACAACTGCTTGATCGATCACGACCAGATGGCGAGCGATGAAGCAGGGATGGCGTTGATGCTGCCCGAGCCGAAACCTGCTTCACGAGCGCGCGCAAGTCAGGACTTGCGCGCGCGTGCAAAAGCGTCGGCCAATGTGCCGCCGGCAGCCGGCGTGGCGGGTGGCCGGTTTGTGGAGCGGGTGCTGTCGCGCCGACCACCGTCGCGGGGGCGGCGGTCACGTGACATGGCCGCGGATTTTTCGCCGGGCACGTCGTCCAGCCGCATCGACAGCGCGATGCGCTGACGCTTGAGATCCACGTCCATCACCTTGACCTTGACCACGTCGCCGGCCTTGACCACGTCGCGCGGATCCTTCACGAACTGGTGCGACATGGCCGACACGTGCACCAGACCGTCCTGATGCACGCCGATGTCGACGAAGGCGCCGAAGGCGGCGACGTTGCTGATGCGCCCTTCCAGCACCATGCCGATCTTGAGGTCGGACACGGCCTCCACACCCTCGGCAAAGCTTGGCGCGACGAAGGTCGGGCGCGGGTCGCGACCGGGTTTTTCCAGTTCTTTCAGAATGTCCTGCACGGTCGGCACGCCGAAGGTGTCATCGGTGTAGTCGGCGGCCTTCAGGCCACGCAGAAAAGCGCTGTCGCCGATGATGGCGCGCACTTCGCGACCCGAGCGGGCAAGGATGCGTTCGACCACCGGATAAGCCTCCGGGTGCACGGCGCTGGCGTCGAGCGGATCGTCGCCGCCGGTGATGCGCAGGAAACCGGCGCATTGCTCGAAAGCCTTGGGCCCCAGTCGCGGCACCTTCAACAGCGCGCGGCGGCTCTTGTAGGCGCCATGCTCGTCGCGGTGCTTGACGACGTTTTCGGCCACGCCGGTGGAAAGACCAGCCACACGCGCCAGCAGTGGCACCGAGGCGGTGTTGACGTCCACGCCCACGGCGTTGACGCAGTCTTCCACGCGTGCGTCCAGCGTGCGCGCCAGTTTCACCTGGTTGACGTCGTGCTGGTATTGGCCGACGCCGATGGCCTTGGGTTCGATCTTCACCAGCTCGGCCAGCGGATCCTGCAGGCGGCGGGCGATGGAAACGGCGCCGCGCAGCGATACATCCAGCTCGGGAAACTCGCGCGCGGCGGTTTCCGAAGCCGAATACACCGAGGCGCCGGCCTCAGAGACCACGATCTTGGACAGGCCCGGCTTGCCCAGCGCGCGGATCAATTCGCCGGCCAGCTTGTCGGTTTCGCGCGAGGCGGTGCCGTTGCCGATCGAAATCAGCGCGACGTCGTGTTTCTTGCACAATACGGCCAGCGTGGCCAGCGACTCGTTCCACTGCCGGCGCGGCTCGTGCGGGTAGATGGTGGCGGTATCCAGCAGCTTGCCGGTGGCATCGACCACGGCCACCTTCACGCCGGTGCGGATGCCGGGGTCCAGGCCCATCACGGCCTTGGCGCCGGCCGGCGCGGCCAGCAGCAGATCCTTGAGGTTGTCGCCGAACACCTTGATGGCAGCTTCCTCGGCGGTTTCGCGTACGCGCGCGAAAAGATCCAGCGTCAGCGACAGATGCAGTTTTACGCGCCAGGTCAGGCGCGCGGCGGCCAGCAGCCAGGCGTCGCCCGGACGGCCCTGGTCCCCGAAACCGGCATGCTGCGCCACGCGTGCGTCGGCCGAGGCATGGCCGGATTCCTCGTCCGCGCCCGGCGGCAGCAGTTTCAGCTCCAGCACGCCTTCGTTGCGCGCGCGCATCAGCGCCAGCAGGCGGTGCGAGGGAATGCCGGCGATGGCCTCGCTGTGGTCGAAATAGTCGCGGAACTTGGCGCCTTCGTTTTCCTTGCCGGCAATCACGCTGGCGCGGATCGTGCCGCCGTTCCACAGCCATTCGCGCAATTCGCCGACGAGGGCGGCGTCTTCGGCCAGGGTTTCCATGATGATGGCGCGCGCCCCGTCCAGTGCGGCCTTCACGTCGGCCACGCCCTTGTCGGCGTCGACGAAGGCTTCGGCGCGCGCTTCCGGCGTCATGGTGGGATCGTCGCGCAGCGCGTCGGCCAGTGGTTCCAGTCCGGCTTCGCGTGCGATCTGCGCCTTGGTGCGGCGCTTGGGCTTGTACGGCAGGTACAAATCTTCCAGGCGCGCCTTGGTGTCGGCATTTTCGATGTCTTCCTTGAGCGCGTCGCTCAGCTTGCCTTGTTCCTCGATGCTGGCCAGCACCGCCGCGCGCCGCTCTTCCAGTTCGCGCAGGTAATGCAGGCGTTCTTCCAGCAAGCGCAACTGGGTGTCGTCCAGACCGCCGGTGACTTCCTTGCGGTAACGCGCGATGAAAGGCACGGTCGCGCCTTCGTCCAGCAGCGCCACGGCGGCCTTGACTTGTTCGGGGCGGGCGGCGATGTCGGTGGCGATGCGGTGTTCAATCGATGGCAGCATGAAACGGAAAATTCCTCGGGACACAAGACTTGCCATTGTGCCACGCGCAGGGCGGGCACTGCCCGCCGAACATGTCCCTGGATCCAGCGTGACAAGCAAGGCGGACACCGATCAACGCGGATGAACGCGGATACAGCAAAAGCATCTCGATCCGTGTCCATCGGCATTGATCCGTGTCGAAAAATCAACCAGGCCTGTGTCGAACCGAACGCCTGTCCGCCATCGGATGTCGTGACGGCGGGCAATGCCCGCCCTACGCAGCGCGAATGCGGCACCAGGCGAGGAAGCGCTGCCAGAACTCGGGCACGCGCCAGCACAGCCAGAGCATCACCAGCACGTTGATGACAGCCACCAGCGCGATCAATCCGGCGACGGAAAGACCCAGGCGCGGCGCGAGCATGCCGAGTGCCGCCGCCAGCACCATGAACAGCGCGTTCAGGATGTTGTTGCCGGCGATCACCCGCGACAGGCGATCCGGATCCGTGCGCTGTTGCACCAGCGCAAACAGCGGCACGATGTATAGCCCGGCGAAGGCGCCGATCAACGCGAGGTCGAGCGCCACATGCCAACCTCCTGCGGCATGCAGGAAGCCCAGCCAATCGTGTCCGCCGGTCATGGCCGCGTGCGGGTGCGCAAAGTAAAGGTCGATGCCTGCGGCCGTCATGCCCAGCGCGCCCAACGGCATCAGCCCTGGATTGACCTGTCGCGCCGACAGCTTTTCGCAGGCCAGTGAGCCGACGCCGATGCCGACTGAAAACAACATCAGCACCAGGTTCAGTACGCTGGCATCGCCGCCCAGCCAGTCGCGCGCGTAGGCCGGCGCCTGCGTGGTCAGCGTGGCGCCGAAAAACCAGAACCAGGAAATGCCGATCACCGCATGGAACACCGTGCGATTGCGACGCACCTGACCCAGGGTGCGCCAGGTCTCGCTGAAGGGATTGAAATTGAACTTCAGGTCCGGCGCCGTGGCCGGCGCGGCGGGAATGCCGAGGCTGGCCAGAAAACCCAGCACCGCGACGCCGATCACCGTGCATGCGGCCAGTGTCGGGCCGATGTCGGGTACGGCCATCAGCGCATTGCCGACCAGGCTGCCGGCCAGGATCGCCAGCGACGTGCTGGACTCGATCAGGCCGTTGCCGCCGGTCAGCTCATCCGTGTCGAGCACCTGCGGCACGATGGCGTACTTGATCGGCCCGAACACCGTCGAGTGCACGCCCATCATGCACAGCACGACCAGCAGCAGATCCAGGTTGCGTGTCCAGAAACCGAACGCCGCCGTCAGCATGGCCGCGATCTCGAACAGTTTGACGTAACGGATCAACCGCGCCTTCTCGAACTTTTCGGCCAGTTGCCCGGCGCTGGCCGAGAGCAGGAAGAACGGGATGATGAAAAGCGCCAGCGCCAGATTGACATAGCTGTTGAGCGCTCCGTGCGAAAGCGCCAACTCGAACGTCGCCATGCCGACCATCGCATAGCGGAACGCATTGTCGTTGAACGCCGCCAGCGCCTGGGTGGCGAAAAACGGCGCGAAGCGGCGCTGGCCGAGCAGGGAGAACTGGCTCATGGTTTGTCGTCGCGGATCGGTGGGGACAGCTTAACCGGTCGCACCGGCGCCATGCCCATGGGTGGACAGAAGCCTGGATGCCGCCACGGGACATGGTCTGCGTCATGGGCGCCAGTTTAACCGGTGTGACGTAGTTGACAGGTTATGGCTGGCATGCCTAACCTGACCGGGTTTCGAACCCGTTGTGTGCCTCATGACAGTACTTGCCTTGCCCGCCTTGCGCGGGTTCGTATCGCCGCGGTGGCCGGCGTTCCCGCCATATGCAGGGGAAAAAACATCGCGCGCCAGGCGTTGT
>DASSBH010000137.1:0-2298 GCA_035698945.1 Oleiagrimonas sp. | reverse complement strand
CGAGGCACGAACCACAGCAGATAACCTTTCCGGCTGCAATGCGAGCAATTGCATTCGATGAGCTGCTCCGGGTCGCCCTCGACCTCGAATGCGACACGGCCACAATGACAACTGCCTTGGTGTGACATCTTCATTCACCTCGATGCATGGAGCCGACGATCGACCCAGTATCGAAGATACACTGCCGCGCCCGATCGATCACCTGCAAAGGCCATCTTGTCCGCAGCCGATCAGATGCGCACACGCAATCCCATATCCACCACCTTGTCGTCGGGAATCTGGTAGCCGGTGGTGGCGTCGATGGAATTGCGCATCAGCAGGCCCAGCAGGCGGTCGCGCCAGGCCATCATGCCGTCCCGCCGGCCGTGGCCGCTGCGCGGCGACTGGTGCTCGACGTAATAGCTGGCTTCGTCGAGATCGATGTCCAGGCCTTGCTTGCTGCAATCGGCAAGTTCGGAAGGCACGTTGGGCCGTTGCATGTAGCCATAACGCAATAAAACCCTGAAGAAGCCACCAGCCAGATCCTCGACCTCGATGCGTTCTTCGCGCGTGGTGCGCGGCACGTCTTCGGTCAACACGGAAAGCAACACCACCTGTTCCTGCAACGCGCGATTGCGCGCAACGTGATGACTGAGCGAGGGCGGCGTGTTCTTGAGGCGCGGCGTGACGAAGATCGCCGTGCCGGGTACGCGCGCGATGCGGTCTTTCTTGAGGCTCTGCACCAGTTCCTCGATGGACAGGACATCCTTGTCCGTCTGGTGCGTCACCAGTTCGCTGCCGCGTCGCCATGTCGACATCACCATGAAAAACGCCGCGCCAACGGCGACCGGGAACCACCCGCCATGCGGAATGCGCAGGACATTGGATCCGAAGTACGCCAGATCCACGGTCAGGAAAACGGCAAGGAACGACAACGCTGCCCACCATGACCAATGGCCGCGTTCGCGCGCCACGAAGAAGGCCAGCACCGTGGTCGTCACCATGGTGGTGCTGATGCTGATGCCGTAGGTACTGGCCAGCTTGTCCGAACTCTGGAACAGCACGACCAGGATGATTGCCGCCGCCATCAGCAACCAGTTCACGATCGGCACGTACACCTGCCCTGACGTTTCCTTCGACGTCTGCACCACTCGCGCAGGCGGCATCATGCCGAGCCGCGATGCCTGACGGGTCATCGAAAAGGCTCCCGTGATCGCCGCCTGCGAGGCAATCACCGTGGCTATCGTGGCCAGCACCACGACCGGATACAGCAGCTGCGACGGAATGAGGTGATAAAACGGCTGATTCGCCGCCTTGGGATCGTGCAGCAGCACCGCGGCCTGCCCGAAATAATTGAGCAGCAGTGCCGGCAGCACGAAAAGAAACCATATCCAGCGGATCGATCTGCGCCCGAAATGACCGATGTCGGCATACAACGCCTCGGCGCCGGTCGTGACCAGGAACACCGCGAACAGCACGAGAAAACCGGCCAGACCGTTGTGGCCGAAAAACGCAATGGCGTAGCGCGGATCGACGGCTTCCAGCACCTGCGGCTCCTGCACGATGCCGTGGATGCCGACGCCCGCGATGGCCACGAACCACAGCGCCATGATCGGTCCGAACGCGATGCCGATGCGGGCCGTGCCGAAACGCTGCACGGCGAACAGCAGCACCAGAATCACCAGGGTGACGGGAACAATGTAGTTCTCCATGCCCGGCGAAGCGACCTTCAGGCCTTCCACGGCGCTCAGGATCGAGATGGCCGGCGTGATCATGACGCCGGCATACAACATCGCCGCGCCGATCAATCCCACCAGTATCAGCATGTGGCGCTGCAGCCGTTCCGTGTGTCGCCACGGGCGCAGCAGCGCGATGAGCGCAAAGATGCCGCCTTCGCCACGGTTGTCGGCGCGCAGCACGAACGTCATGTACTTGAGCGACACCACGACGACCAGCGTCCAGAACACCAGCGACACGATGCCCATGACGTTGACTGTGTTCGGCGCCAGCAGGCTGTCGCCGCCAGTGAATACCGCATGCAACGCATAGATGGCGCTGGTGCCGAGATCGCCGTAGACCACTCCGAGCACCGCGAGCACCACCAGCAGCTGGCGACCGATGCCTTCGCGTTCCGCCTTTTCCTCGGCGGATTCGCCGCGTTTGCGATCAGGACGGTTCTCGGATTTGACCTCGGGCGGTTGGCTCATGCACGAACCTTCTGAAAGCGTCACTCATGCCATCGTACGCCCTTGCGTATGACCGCACATGACCGCCACGCAAGGCGCGCCATCATGCATCCGTCGGAACGCGTAGGGCGGG